>NZ_AYVN01000007.1:0-225885 GCF_000502815.1 Mesorhizobium sp. LSJC269B00 | reverse complement strand
TGGAGCCGCAGGTGGCGCTGGAGCCGGGGGGGGCGGTGTGGTCAGCGCGGCGACGGACTCGCCCTCGCCGATGCCGCTTTGACCGGCCGCGGGACCGGGGTCGGTTTCACCGCCTTCGGGCGACAGGCGCTGGGTGAACTTCGTTCCCTCGCCGGCAGCGGCCGGTGCCGGTGCATCGGCCGCGGGCTTGGCCGGCGCCGGCTTTACCAGCGGTTCGGTCGAGACCGTCTTGGTGTCGCCGCCGAGGCCCAGCATCGAGCCAAAGGCATCCTTGTTCAGCCAGATGCCATAGCCGCCGCCGGCGACCACCAGAAGCGCGACGACAGCCGCGATCAACCCGCCATAGCTGCGCCTGCGCTCGGCTGGGCGCAGGCGCTGGAACGTGTCCGCGACCGGCTGCTCGTCATTGGCGAACACATCGGCGCTGTCGTCGTCGGCGTCCAGCTCCACGGCTTGCTTGTCGATGGTTTCTGCACGCGCCGCAGGCGACGGCGGTGTCGGCGCGGGCCTCTGCCAGCTCGGCTCTGTCCTGGCGGCCGGCGCCGGCTGCACCGGTTTCGCCGGCTGCCAGGCCGGCGCAGGCGTGGCGGAAGGCTTTACATGACTGGACTGGTTCTTGTTGCGGTCTATGGAGGAGAAGATGTGCTCCAGCTCCGCCAGCGGATCGGATGCCGGCACCGCCCTGGCATAGTCGCGCTCGACGCTCGAGATGGCATCTTCCAGGGATCGCTTCTGCGTGCTTATGGCTTCGGCGGCCAGCGGCGGCGAATACTCCGCAAGCTTCTTCGCCAGCATGGTACGAACGCTTTCATAGATCCGCGTACGCTTTTCGGGCGTTTCGTCGCCGTGCTTGTCGAGCGCCTTTTTCAGAATAGCAACGAAATCTGCCATGCTTCAGTCGACCTGTATTTTGTTTCCGCGCCGGCCCCCGCAAATCGGCCGCGATGCCCGGAAAGGCTTCAGAAAACTAGTCTTGAAACGGATCGGTCACAAGTATCGTGTCGTCCCGTTCCGGGCTGGTGGAAAGGAGCGCGACGGGTGCCCCGATCAGCTCCTCGATGTAACGGACATATTTGACGGCCTGCGCCGGAAGGTCGTTCCAGCTGCGCGCGCCGGCTGTGGTGCCTTTCCAGCCTTCGAGCGTCTCGTAGACCGGCTCGACACGCGCCTGCGCGCCCTGGCTGGCCGGCAGATAGTCGATCGTTTCGCCGTCGAGACGGTAGCCGGTGCAGACCTTGATCTCATCCAGCCCGTCGAGCACGTCGAGTTTGGTCAGGGCGATGCCCTTGATACCGTTGACGGCGACGGCCTGGCGCACCAGCACGGCGTCGAACCAGCCGCAACGGCGTTTGCGCCCGGTGACGACGCCGAATTCGTGGCCACGCGTACCGAGAAATTCGCCGATCTCGTTCTTCTGCTCGGTCGGGAACGGGCCTTCGCCGACACGCGTCGTATAGGCCTTGGTGATGCCCAGGACATAGCCGATGGCGCCGGGGCCTACCCCCGAGCCGGCGGCTGCCTGGCCGGCAACGGTGTTGGACGAGGTGACGAACGGATAGGTGCCGTGGTCGATGTCGAGCAGCGTGCCTTGCGCGCCCTCGAACAGGATGCGTTCGCCGGCGCGGCGCTTGTCGTCGAGGATTTTCCAGACGCGGTCCATATAGGGCAGGATCTCATCGGCGACCGAGGTCAGCTCGGTCATGATCGCCTCATGCGTGACTTCGCCATGGCCAAGCCCGCGACGCAGCGCATTGTGATGCGTCAGCAGCCTGTCGACCTTGAGGGGCAGCGTTTCCAAATCCGCCAGATCCATCACCCGAACCGCGCGCCGGCCCACCTTGTCTTCATAGGCTGGGCCGATGCCACGACGCGTCGTGCCAATTTTCGTCCCGGAATTGGAGGCGGCGTCCTCGCGGAATCCGTCCAGCTCCCGGTGCAGCGACAGGATAAGCGCGGTGTTTTCGGCTATTTTCAGGCGGTCCGGCGTGACCTCGACGCCTTGCGCCTTGAGTTTTGCCACTTCGGCGACAAAGGCGTGCGGGTCGAAGACGACGCCATTGCCGATGATCGACAGCTTGCCTTGCCGCACCACGCCCGACGGCAGCAGCGACAGTTTGTAGACCTTGCCGTCGACGACCAGCGTATGGCCGGCATTGTGGCCGCCCTGGAAGCGCACGACCACGTCGGCGCGCTCCGACAACCAGTCGACGATCTTGCCCTTGCCTTCGTCGCCCCATTGCGAGCCGACGACCACCACATTGGCCATGTTTCTTTTCCCTTGAGATGCCGCCCTGGCGGCCTGGATATGGTTCGAAACGACAGGCCTCTATAGCGTCAAGACCTCGCAAGCGCGACCTTTCTTTGCCGCCGAAAATGCCCTGAGGCACAACAATTTTCGGCTTTGACATCATTTACTTGCGTCGGCGGGGGCAATAGGCCGGCAAACACAACTCCCCAGGCGGCCGGAATCCCGCAATGCATCGACGCGCCTACCTGTTCCTGCTGCTGACCACCTTGTTGTGGGGCGGCAATTCCGTCGCCGGCAAGCTGGCGGTCGATCACGTCTCGCCGATGACGCTGGTCTTCCTGCGCTGGGTGCTGGCCGTCGCGATCCTGCTGCCGATCGGCTGGCGCACGATCAGGGAGGACTGGCCGGTGGTGCGCAAACACTGGTTCGTCCTGGCTGCACTTGGCGCCAGCGGCTTCACTCTGTTCAACACCATTTTTTACACCGCGCTCAACTACACGACGGCGATCAATGTCTCGATCGAACAGGCGGCGATGCCGGTCTTGATCATCATTGCCAATTTCTTCTTCTTCCGCCTGCGCGTGAGCTGGGCTCAGATTGCGGGCGTGGTGCTGACCATCTTCGGCGTCATCTTGACTGCCTGCCACGGCGATCCGCGCCGGCTGCTCACATTGGAACTCAATTTCGGCGACGCCATCATGCTGGTCGCGGTCGTCCTCTACAGCGGTTATTCGGTCGGGCTGCGGCTGAAGCCGGTGATGCGCTGGCAGAGCCTGATGTTGTCCCTGGCGATCGCTGCCCTCATCACCTCGCTGCCGTTCTTCCTGTGGGAGGTCGCCGCCGGCAAGGTTATCGTCCCCGATATCAGCGGCTGGGTGGTCATCGTCTATACCGCGATCGGCGCTTCGGTCATTTCGCAGATCACCTATATCAGGGGCAACGAACTGATCGGCGCCAACCGTGCCGGGCTGTTCATCAATCTGGTGCCGATCTTCGGCACGCTGCTGTCAGTGCTGATTGTCGGCGAGACATTCCAGCTCTACCAGGCGCTGGCGCTTGCCCTGGTGCTGGGCGGCATTTCGCTCGCCGAATACAGCGGGCGCAAGATGTCGGCACCGAACCGCTGCGGATAACATTTGGCCGCTGCCGCGCTGCGCCGCCGTCGCGATAACTGCTGCCGCGCGCCGACCTGGAACATTTTACCTCTGGCGGAGTTTGCTTCCGTGGGAGGCAACAAGATGAGCCATAACCCTCGCAGCACAGCAAGCATTGCCGGTCACCCCATTCATCCAATGCTGATTCCGTTTCCGATCGCCTTCTTTGTCGGTACCTTCGTTTGCGATCTGATTTTCTGGCAAACAGCCGATCCCGGGTGGGTCACCGGATCGCTTTGGCTTCTCGGCGCCGGCCTGATCATGGGCGCCTTGGCCGCTCTTACCGGCCTGACGGACGTTCTCGGCGATGTTCAGATCCGCAATCTCACGACGGCATGGCTCCATGCCGGCGGCAACGTGCTCGTCGTGCTGATCGAGCCTTATAACTGGTACTCGCGTTATGTCGGTGGAGCGGCGGCTGTGATCCCGACCGGCTTTATCTTATCGCTGATCGTGGTTCTGATCCTGCTGTTTACAGGGTGGAAGGGCTGGGAACTGGTCTATCGGCATCGCGTGGGCGTCTCCGACGGCTCAGACGAATTGACCTGAACCGGCCTCTGCGACGGCCGCCCAATGATGGGGGAGGACCGCCGCATCCGCCACGCCGTCAACTACATTGCGTTGACGTCGAACTGCAGCCGCTTGGCCGAGTCGATGGACTTGTGCGCCTTGACCTGTTCCAGCACTTTCTCCGGGAACGGCGCGTCGAGATAGAGCAGCGCAATCGCGTCGCCGCCCGGCCGGTTGCGCCCGAGCTGGAAGTTGGCGATGTTGACGCCGTTCTCACCGCACACCGTGCCGAGCAGGCCGATAATGCCGGGCGCATCGGCATTGGTTGTGTAGAGCATGTGCTGGCCGACCTCGGCGTCGAGATTGATGCCCTTGATCTGGATGAAACGCGGCTTGCCGTCGGAGAAGCAGGTGCCGGCGATCGAGCGCGTCATGTGCTCGGTCTTCACCGTCAGCTTGATGTAGCCGTCGAACACGCCCGACTTGTCGCGCTTGACCTCGGCGACGATGATGCCGCGCTCCTTCACCATGATCGGCGCCGACACCATATTGACGTCGGCGACCTGCGGCCGGATCAGTCCGGCAAGCGCGGCACTGATCAGGGCACGCGTGTTCATCGTCGCGGTCGAGCCATCGAACAGGATCTCGACCTCGTTGATCGGGTCCTCGGTGACCTGGCCGACAAAGGCGCCGAGCACTTCGGCGAGCTTGACGAACGGCTTTAGCCGCGGTGCTTCCTCGGCCGTGATCGAGGGCATGTTGATGGCATTCGAAACCGCACCCTTGATCAGATAGTCGGCCATCTGCTCGGCTACTTGCAGCGCAACATTTTCCTGTGCTTCCGCTGTCGAGGCGCCGAGATGCGGCGTTGCCACCACATTCTCCATGCCGAACAGCGCGTTGTTCTCCGCCGGTTCGACCTCGAACACATCGACGCCGGCGCCCGCCACCTTGCCGCTCTTCAGCGCCGCGACCAGATCGGCTTCGACGATGAGCCCGCCACGCGCGCAATTGATGATGCGCACGCCGTTCTTCATCTTGGCGATCGCCGCCGCGTCGATGATGTTGCGCGTCTTGTCAGTCAGCGGCGTGTGCAGCGTGATGAAATCGGCGCGGGCGAAAAGCTCGTCCAGCTCGACCTTGTCGACGCCGAGTTCCTCGGCGCGCTTGTCCGACAGGAACGGATCGAAGGCGACGACATGCATCTTCAGGCCGACGCCGCGCGTGGCGACGATCGAGCCGATATTGCCGCAGCCGATGACACCCAGCGTCTTGCCGGTGATCTCGACGCCCATGAAGCGGTTCTTTTCCCATTTGCCGGCATGGGTCGAGGCATTGGCCTCCGGGATCTGCCGTGCGAGTGCAAAGATCATCGCCACCGCATGTTCGGCCGTGGTGATCGAATTGCCGAAGGGCGTGTTCATCACGATGATGCCCTTGCGGCTCGCCGCGGGGATGTCGACATTGTCGACACCGATGCCGGCGCGGCCGACGACCTTGAGTCTTGTCGCGGCGTTGATCAGTTTTTCCGTGACCTTGGTCGCCGAGCGGATGGCAAGACCATCATACTGGTCGATGACTTCGAGCAGCTTTTCCTTGTCCTTGCCGAGATCGGGCAAATAGTCGACCTCGATGCCGCGGTCCTTGAATATCTGGACGGCGGTGGTGGAGAGTTTGTCAGAGACGAGAACGCGGGGCGCCATGGCGGCCTCCTTGAACTGGATTGTCGGGAAAGGGCGGCCCGCAGGCCGCCACGAAATCTCAGGCTGCGGCCTTCAGCGAAGCCTTCTGCGTGGCGAAGGCCCAGTCGAGCCAAGGCAGCAGCGCCTCGAGATCGGAGGTCTCGACGGTGGCGCCGCACCAGATGCGCAGACCGGAAGGTGCGTCACGATAGGAGCCGATGTCGTAGGCGACGCCTTCCTTGTCGAGCACAGAGACGATCGCCCTGGCGAAGGCCGCCTGTCCGTCGGCGTCGAGCGCCGCGACATCGGCGTCGGTGAAGGACAGACATACGGACGTGTTGGACCGTGTCGCCGCATCGACCGCGAGATGGCCGAGCCAGGACGACTTGTCGACAAAGCCATCGAGCACGGCGGCATTGGCATCGGCTCTGGCAATCAACGCATCGAGACCGCCGATCGACTTCGCCCAATGAAGCGCATCGAGATAGTCCTCGACGCACAGCATCGACGGCGTGTTGATGGTCTCGCCCTTGAAGACGCCTTCGATCAGCTTGCCGCCCGAGGTCAGGCGGAAGATTTTCGGCAGCGGCCACGCCGGCTTGTAGGTTTCCAGTTGCTCGACGGCGCGAGGCGACAGGATCAGCATGCCGTGTGCGCCCTCGCCGCCCAGCACTTTCTGCCAGGAGAAGGTGACGACATCGAGCTTCTGGAAATCGAGCCTCTGCGCGAATGCGGCCGAGGTCGCGTCGCAGATGGTCAGGCCTTTGCGGTCGGCTGGAATGAAATCGCCATTCGGCACGCGCACGCCTGAGGTCGTGCCGTTCCAGGTGAAGACCACATCGCGGTCGAAATCGATCTTGGTGAGATCCGGCAGCTCGCCATAGCCTGCCTCGATCCTTCTGATATCGGCGAGCTTCAGCTGCTTGACCACATCGGTCACCCAGCCGGAGCCAAAGCTTTCCCATGCCACCATGTCGACACCGCGTTCACCGAGCAGCGACCACAGCGCCATCTCGACAGCACCCGTGTCCGACGCCGGCACGATGCCGATACGGTAATCCGCCGGAACCTGGAGAATTTCGCGCGTCAGCTCGATCGCCTGTTCGAGCTTGGTCTTGCCGATCTTGGCGCGGTGGGAACGGCCGAGCGCGGCATTCTTCAGCGCCTCGACCGACCAGCCGGGGCGTTTTGCGCAGGGACCTGAGGAGAAATTGGGATTTGCCGGACGGAGTCCGGGCTTCGTGTGCGTCGTCATCGTGGTCTATCCTTCCAGATAGTGGCCCCTCGTTGGGGAGGGGTGGCCCACGGACGGCGATATGCGTTCAACCCTCAGGCGTCAAGAGGAAAGTTTTTGTCGCTGACACGATAGGAGCAGTCCGGGATCAGGATTTCGTGACCCCAAACGCAAACGGCGGATCGAAGAGATCCGCCGTCGGGTTTCGTATCTGCAGCCAGCCTACCAGAGGTCGTAGCGCAGCCCGAGCTTGACCGTCTGATAATTGATGCCCTTGTGGATGTTGAAGGCGCCGCGGTCATAAGCGACGTATTTGCCCTCCGGCACCGAGAAATATTCGTAGCCAAGGTCAACCGACACGTTCTTGGCCACCTGATAGGAAAGACCGCCACCGATCGAATAAGCAAGGTTGAATTTGCCCTCTTTATCCGTTGCACCCTCGTAGCCGGCCGGATCATCACAAGAGAACCCGCCCGTGCCGGACGAATTGGGGGCCACTTCCACGCAATCCTTCGCCCCAATGCTCCTGTAATATTTATTATATGCGACACCGACCCCTCCGCCAAGATATGGAGTGATTCCAACATAGGTGCCGAGATCGACATAGCCATTGGCCATGATGCTGTAGCCTTTGTTGGAAGCATTGTCGGAAAGATCGCATGCCTGCGTAGCCGCGACGGAATTGATGGTGCCAAAACCGTCGTCCACAAGCGTATGGCCGTCGCAAGTGGCTGCCAACTTGGCGTGTTCCCCGAATTTGTCGGTCGGAAGAATCCCGCCGTTCAGTTCGACCCGAAGATAGTCGTTGACATGATACCCCATACCGAAACTGCCTGTGAAAAGGCTGCTCTCATCGGTAAAGCTGTTAAGCGGGCCGGTTGTCGCTTCCTCATGCTCGAAGGGATGGCTAAACGCGTAGCCGACATCGCCGCGCAGATACCAGCCCGAGCCGACCTCGACCGGTTGATAGTCCGGCGCCTGATCGACATAGATCGGCGGATCGTAGTCCGCGGCTTGCGCCGGCGTCAGCAGCGCAAGCGCGAGTGCGGCAAGTGCCGGCGCTGTCAGCAATTTGAAATTCATGGGTCCCCGGCTCCTGAAATTGGCACCCTCGTTGAAGGCGAGCGCCGTTTCAACAAGCATTGTTAACCATAGTGGTTAAGTCAGGGTTAAGGATAACGGAGCGTTACCGAATTGATTTCGCCGGGCTTTTTCCTGGCGGTCAATGCCGTCTGGAAGGTCTCTTTGAGACCACAAACGAAAACCGCCCGGCAAAAGCCGGGCGGTTCGCGAACTGGAGTTTCGAAGCGTTTACTTGGTGTAGATCGGCTCTGGCTCGGGCTGGTAAGGCTCCGGCGGCGGGGCGCAGTCCGACCGGCCGAACTGGTAGCGCAGGCCGCCGCGCACTTCGTGCACATTGATGCCGCGATCGAAGCCCGGACCAGCGCCGGTGGTGCCACCCAGTCCAGAAGCATATTCGAACATGCGGCCGCCATTGATGTGGCTGTAGCGATAGCCGACATCGAGCTTGACGCGGTCGGTCAGGCAGTAGGAGGCGCCGGCCATGAGGGCGTAGGCGAAACGCCAGCCTTTGCCGCCGCGGTGCTCGAACGAACCGTCTCTGTCGGTGTTGTGCAGCGTATCCCACTTCAGCCATGCACCGCCGATGCCGGCGCCGACATAGGGCGTCACGCCGTGCCAAGTACCGATATCGACATAGGCATTGGCGAGGAGCAACAATGCCGAATAGGAGGAAGTGTCGACGGAAGTACAAGGAAGCAGATCGCCGCAGGTTCCGCTGGTCGAGCCGCGGAATTTGGACTTGCTCATCCAGTCGAGTGTGAGATCGGTACGGAAATGCTGGTTGATCTGGTAACCGACACCAGCGCCGGCCGAAAATGCGCTTTTGAGCTTGCCGGCGTCGAAGTCGTTCGTGCCGGGTCCGTAGGTAATATAGTCGCCACCGCGGAACTTCGACCAATGATAGTCGATATCGCCGCGGATGTACCAGCCGCCGAAATCGGCCGGCTGCTCGTAGGCGATCGGCGCCGGCGCCTCTTCGACCACTGGCGGCTCCGCCAGATCGGCGGCGAATACTGGCCCGGCCACGCCTGCGAACAGCGCGGCAAGGAAAGCCATTTTTGCTGTATTGAACATGTTTGTCACCCCTGAGAACCCGTCGGAACTTTGAATCCGCTCGAATGTGTTTGACCTCAGTTGTGGATAATGAATTGCAAAAGTTAAAAGGCGTTTAACCCTGTCGATTAACCACGAATTCTCGACATTTTAGCAAACGGCCTCCGCCGCCTGACGCTGGGACCAACCCTGGCCGAAACAAAAAGCCCGCCTGCAGGCGGGCTTGAAGTCTTGTGCCGGCAGTTCGCCCCTGCCGTTGGAGGCAGCGCAATCAGGCGGCGCTGCGCGTTTCCGAAATGATGTCGACGATGTCGTTGACCACGGCCTCGACCAGCTGTGGGTCGTCGCCCTCGGCCATGACGCGGATCAGCGGCTCGGTGCCGGAGGGCCGTATGACCAGGCGGCCGGCCTTGCCAAGACGGTTGCGCGCATCTTCGATCGCCGCCTTGACCAAGGCTTCTTCAAGCGGCTTGCCGCCGGCGATGCGGACATTCTTCAACAGTTGCGGCACCGGCTCGAATTTCTTCGACAATTCGCTGACCGGCCGGTTCTGCCGCTTGATGCAGGCCAGCACCTGCAGAGCCGAGACCAGCCCGTCGCCAGTGGTCGAGAAATCGGACAGCACAATGTGGCCCGACTGCTCGCCGCCGACATTCAACCCGTGCGCGCGCATATGTTCCACGACATAGCGGTCGCCGACCTTGGTGCGATGCAGCTGCAGCTTCATGTCGCCAAGGAAGCGTTCGAGGCCGAGATTGGACATCACCGTCGAGACGACGCCGCCGCCGGCCAATCGCCCGCTCTGGTGCCAGGACTCGGCGATCAGCGCCATGATCTGGTCACCGTCGACGATGGCGCCGTTCTCGTCGACGATGACGACACGGTCGGCATCGCCGTCGAGTGCGATGCCGATATCGGCGCGCACTTCATGCACCTTCTTCTGCAGGCCGGCCGGATGGGTCGAGCCGCATTCCTTGTTGATGTTGAAACCGTTCGGATCGACATTGATGGCAATGACCTCGGCGCCCAGTTCCCAAAGTGCGGCGGGCGCCACCTTGTAGGCTGCGCCATTGGCGCAATCGACGACGATCCTGAGACCCGACAGCGACATCGAGCGCGGCAGCGTGCGCTTGGCGAATTCGATGTAGCGGTCATGCACGCCGTCGACGCGCTTGGCGCGGCCGAGCCCGTCGGAATCGGCGAGCGCCAGTTCGATATCCTTGTCGAGCATGCTCTCGATGCGCTCCTCGATCTCGTCGGAGAGCTTGTAGCCATCGGGACCGAACAGCTTGATGCCGTTGTCGTAATAGGGATTGTGCGAGGCCGAGATCATGACGCCGATATCGGCACGCAGCGAGCGCACCAGCATGGCGACCGCCGGTGTCGGGATCGGGCCGAGCAGGAACACATCCATGCCGGCCGCGCACAGGCCGGACACCATGGCGTTTTCGATCATGTAGCCGGACAGCCTGGTATCCTTGCCGAGCACGACGCGGTGGCGATGGCTGCCGCGCTGGAACGAGAGGCCGGCGGCCATGCCGACCCGCATCGCGATCTCAGCCGTCATCGGAAACTTGTTGGCGCGCCCGCGAATGCCGTCGGTGCCAAAATAACGTCCTGCCATGCTTGCCAGAATCCCCGTCGGTTTTTCAGCCGGCTCGTAATGCCACAATTGGTCCGAGCCCGACTATCACATTGTGTGATTGTATATTACCAATTCTTAGAAAATCATTGTAGCAGGCTGTTCGGAGCGTTGGGCAACGTACCATGACACGGTGTTGCCGCAATATAGCATTCACACTGGGCCACACCGCGCAGATTGGGCCGGTAATCCGGACTGTTGGAGTGGGCCGATCGCAATGGATCCATCACCTTATCGGGAGAACGCCGTTTAGCATCTGGCGCAGCCTAGCGTTGAGAGCTATTGATTGACACAGGTACAACCTATGGGCGCAGCAACGGGAGAAACGCATGCTCATCCACCGACTTGCAACTTTGACGGGTCTTGCCGTCGCAACCTTGTTCATGGCGGCGCCCGCCAGCGCGCTGACCATGGCCCAGTGTAGTACCAAGTATAATGCCGCCAAGGACGCCGGCACGCTGAACGGGCAGACCTGGAATCAGTATCGGAAGGCCGAGTGCGGCACCGACGCGGCGGCCACCACCGAGACCGCAAAGCCGGCGGCCAAGAAGGCCGCTGAGGCCAAGACGGACACGACCAAGGCCGCCGCTGCTGATGATGGCGCCAAGGGTCTGACGGCCAAGGAATGCAGCGCTAAGTACCAGGCTGCCAAGGCCGCCGGTACGCTCAATGGCGCAAAGTGGAACGACTTCCGCAAGACCGAATGCGCCGCCGGCGCATCCGCCGCGGCAGAACCGGCCAAGGCCACGACCAAGGCCGCAGCCACAACCGACGATGGCGCCAAGGGCCTGACGGCCAAGGAATGCAGCACCAAATACCAGGCGGCAAAGGCCGCCGGCACGCTGAACGGCGTGAAGTGGAACGACTTCCGCAAGACCGAATGCGCCGCCGGGGCCTCGGCCGCGGCAGCACCCGCCAAGGCAACCACCAAGGCAGCTGCCGGCAGCAGCGGCAAGGGCCTGAGCATGGCCGATTGCAGCGCCAAGTACCAGGCTGCCAAGTCTGCCAATACGCTGGGTGGCAAGAAGTGGAACGACTTCCGCAAGGCCGAATGCGGCGCCGGCGCAGATGACGACGACACCGTGCCGGCTCCGAGCGAGGCGACCTATACCAGCGAGCCCGAGAAGCCCTCGGTCAGCGCTCCCAAAGGTGTCAAGTTCCCGGCCGCGATCTCAAAGAAATACGCCGGCGAGACGCCGGCCAAGGGCCGCATGCATACCTGCCTCGAGGTGTATTATGCCAACAAGGACGCCAATACGCTCAATGGCCTGCGCTGGATCCAGAAGGGCGGCGGCTTCTACAGCCTCTGCAATGCCAAGCTGAAGAGCTGATCGCGTAGCCATATTCTCCAGAATGGCCCGCGCATCGCAGCATGCGCGGGCCTTTTTATTGCGCTCGAAGACACCTGGCGTTGCCCGCGTTTACATACCGCGGAAGGTGTTGGCATCATCTATTCGCCCACACTGCCCACCGCAGACTTATGGTTGGTTCGCAAAGATTCCAGTTGAACATATGAAGAACAAATGGTATACAAAAGGACATCAAACTTTTGTCAACCAGGAGGGTCTTATGTCCAGATTGAAATTGGCGGCATTGGCTGTGACGGCATGGATTGCTTGGAGCGTCGCCCCTGCAAGCGCACTGACGATGAAGGAATGCGGCGAGGCCTATCGCACAGCCAAGGAGGGCGGCACTCTGAACGGCATGGATTGGACCGCTTTCCGCACAGAGAAGTGTGCGACGTCAGCTGCGGAGAGTGCCAATGCGGATGCGGTCAAAACCGAGCCGCAGTCGCAGAAGGAAACCAGCGCGGCGGTCGCCCCCGCTGTAGCGCCGACGGGCGTGACATTCCCGACCACCCTCGCCGCCGAATTCAAGACCGAGAAGCCCTCGAAGGCGCGTATGAAGACCTGCCTGCAGGGCTACCACGGCAACAAGGACGCGGGTACGTTGAACGGCCTTCGCTGGATCCAGAAGGGCGGCGGCTATTACAGCCTCTGCAACGCCAAGCTGAAGAGCTGATCGACCAGCAGCGTTTGAAGATCGAAGGCCCCCAACCGCAAGGTTGGCGGGCCTTCTCTTGGGTCTTGCCCCGTCAAGCGCCTTGTTTCGAGAGCAGTGCGACCAGGCTTGTAAGATCGGCATTGGCCTGGCCGGCAGCCACCCCGCGCTTCATCAGGCTTTGCATCGGCAAGACGAGTTCGGTGCTGACGTCAGCCGACCTGCTGGCATCGATGACATTGACATAGGCATCAGCCTGCATGCCCAGGTTGGAAACGACATTGCTGGTGTGATCGCCACTGTCGATCTGTTCCGCCCACTTCGGCAGCAGGCCTTGCATCGACTGAAGCCAGGAGGCCAGCAGCGGCATGAACTCGCCGGCCGGGATTCCTGCTGCGCCCGTCAATGCCAACGCCTGCAGAACGCCCGCGAACATGCCGTACATGCCGGTCAGAAGCGAGATATCATAGAGCGGCGCGAGGCCTGGATCCTCACCGAGGAATTTGCTGGTGCCGAGCGCTCCGAGCTGCCCCGAACAGGCATCGAACGCCTGGCGCGAACCGCTGTAGAGAATCAGGGGGTGCGGCCCGCCGATCATCGGCGGCACCGCCATGATGCCGCCGTCGATATAGCTGGCGCCCTGGCTCACCGCCCAGCCCGACATCGCCCGCGCCTGCTCGGGCGTGCCGTTGGTGAGATTGACCAATGTGCGGCCCGACAGCGCCTCTCGGCTTGGGCCGAGCACCTCACGAACGGTGTCATAGACAAGCAGGCACGCCACGATCAGTGGACTCGATCTGACGGCTTCCTCGACACTCTTGGCCACAATGGCGCCCTTGGCTGCCAAAGCCTCAGCCTTTGCCCGAGAACGGTTCCACACCGTCACCGCATGTCCCTGGTTCAGAAAGGCTTCGGCAAGCGCAGTGCCCATGGCGCCGAGACCGATTACTGTTATGTCGCTCATTCTGCTTCTCCTTGGTTTGGTTGCGCGGTTACGCCGGTGTCGGGGTCAGGTCCTGGCCAAGGCCACCGTCCACGGTCAGCCGCGCGCCCGTGGTGAAGGTCGCGTCGAAAGCCAGGAACAGCACTGCGCGCGCCACCTCCTCCATCGTGCCGTGGCGCTTCATCGGCGTGACCGCGTCGCCGATCGCCATGAAGGCGGCCCGCTCCTCGGCCGAGGCGTCGGCCACACCCATCGTCGGCGTATCGATGAAACCAGGGCTGACCACATTCACGCGGATCCGGCGCGGCAGAAGCTCGGCGGCCAGGACCTTGGCGAAGGCGCGCAGTGCCGCCTTCGATCCGGAATAGACGCTCATGCCGCCAGTGCCGGATTCGTCGGCGATCGACGAGGTGAAGACTATGGCGCCACCATCCCTGATGAGGGGCAGCAGGCGCTGCGCGGTGAAGAAAGCGCCTTTGGTGTTGATGTCGAAGGTGCGATCGTAACTGTCCTCGGTGACCCGCTCGACGGGTTCGAGATTGGCCACCCCGGCATTGACGTGAAGGAAGTCGATCTGGCCAAGCTTCTGCCCCACTTCGGCACCGAGCGTGACGATATCGGCCATGTCTGAGATATCGGACCGCACGACATGAGCTCGCGAAAGCAGCTTGGCTCGCGCGGCCTCGATGTTGCGCTGGTCGCGGCCGGTGACCAGGACCTCGGCGCCGCTTTCGATCAGGGCTTCGGCAACGGCGAGCCCCATGCCGTGCGTCCCGCCGATGACAACGGCCTTCTTGTTTGCGTATCGTGTCATGATCCATCCCTTTTTGACAAAATCCGGCCGCCGACGGCCTTTGCAGGTCGAAGCGAGGTACCGATATGATGTTGTGGTGTTCGCCGATGCCGGCGAGCTGGTTTGAAGCTATGGACCGGCTTGGTTTTTCTCAAGTACCGACAAAAATGTAAGCTACCCACCGATTGCTCAGAATTGGATGAAACATGGGAAAGAAACAGCCAGATAGTTGCGGATTGGGGCCGGCGCTGGAGGTCATCAGCGGCAAATGGAAGGCGCTACTGCTCTGGCAGATTCACAAGGCGCCGGCACGATTCGGTGAGCTGAAGCGGCTGGTGCCTGACATCAGCGAAAAGATGCTGATCCAACAGCTGCGCGAAATGGAGGCCGACGGCATCGTCCATCGCGAAATCTTTCCCGAGGTGCCGCCGAGGGTCGAATACTCAATTACCGAATTCGGCATCGAGCTGGACAATGCCCTGATCCCGCTGGCCAGATGGGGCAAGCAACATGCTGGCCGGACTGACGGTGTGCGCCCCGGCAAAGTAAATGCATCCGCATCGCCCGCTGTTTGAGAGACCCTGAACAGCAAAACGCCGCGGATCGAAGCCGCGGCGTTTTCTTGGATCACATGATGTCAGCTCAGCTCGACGGCTGAGGCTCCATGCCGCCTTCGGGCTCGGGACCCTTCTTGCGGCGGCCGGACTTCGGCACAGCCGAGCCGCGGCTTGTGGGGGTGTCATCCCCCAAATCTCGCGCGGGCTTCTGCCCGGCGATCAGCTGCTTGATCTCTTCGCCCGAAAGCGTCTCGTATTCGAGCAGGCCCTGCGCCAGAGCGATCCATTCCTTCTTCTTCTTGGTCAGGATGGACTTGGCCGTGACATAGGCCTCGTCGATCAGCCGGCGCACTTCGGCGTCGATGATCTGCGCGGTCTCTTCCGAGACGTTCTGCGTGCGCGCCACTGAATGGCCGAGGAAAACCTCTTCCTGGTTGTCGCCATAGGCGACATGGCCGAGCTTGTCGGAGAAGCCCCAGCGGGTGACCATGGCGCGCGCCAGTTTGGTCGCCTGCTCGATGTCCGAGGAGGCGCCCGAGGTGATGTTCTCCTTGCCGAACTTGAACTCCTCGGCAACGCGGCCGCCCATCATGATGGCGAGCCGTGAGATCATGTATTTGTAGCTCATCGAATAGCGGTCACCTTCCGGCAGCTGCATGACCATGCCGAGCGCGCGGCCGCGCGGGATGATGGTCGCCTTGTGCAGCGGATCGGCCGACGGCACGTTGAGCGCCAGGATGGCATGGCCGGCCTCGTGATAGGCCGTGAGCTCCTTTTCGGCCTGGGTCATGGCCGACGAGCGGCGCTCGGCGCCCATCATGATCTTGTCCTTGGCGTCCTCGAACTCGGCCATGGTGACAAGGCGCTTGTTGCGGCGCGCCGCCATCAGAGCGGATTCGTTGACCAGGTTCATCAGGTCGGCACCCGAGAAGCCCGGCGTGCCGCGCGCGATCACCTTGAGGTCGACATTCGGCGCCAGCGGCACGTTGCGCACATGCACCTTGAGGATCTTCTCGCGGCCGACGATGTCGGGGTTCGGCACCACCACCTGGCGGTCGAAACGGCCCGGACGCAACAGCGCCGGGTCGAGCACGTCGGGCCGGTTGGTAGCGGCGATCAGGATGATGCTCTCGTTGGACTCGAAGCCGTCCATCTCGACCAGCAGCTGGTTCAGCGTCTGTTCGCGCTCATCATTGCCGCCGCCGAGGCCGGCGCCGCGATGGCGGCCGACGGCGTCGATTTCGTCGATGAAGATGATGCAGGGAGCATTCTTCTTGGCCTGGTCGAACATGTCGCGGACACGGCTTGCGCCGACGCCGACGAACATCTCGACGAAGTCGGAACCCGAAATGGTGAAGAACGGCACATTCGCTTCGCCGGCGACGGAGCGGGCGAGCAGCGTCTTGCCGGTGCCGGGAGGTCCGACCAGAAGCACGCCGCGCGGGATCTTGCCGCCGAGGCGCTGGAACTTCTGCGGATCGCGCAGGAACTCGACGATCTCTTCCAGATCTTCCTTGGCCTCGTCGACGCCGGCGACATCCTGGAAGGTGACGCGGCCATGCGCCTCAGTGAGAAGCTTGGCCTTCGACTTGCCGAAACCCATGGCGCGGCCGGAGCCGGACTGCATCTGGCGCATGAAGAATATCCACACGCCAAGGATCAGGATCATTGGCAGGTAGGAGATCAGATAGCTGAACAGCGAGTTGGAACCGTCCGACTCAGGCCGCGCATTGATGGTGACGTTCTTGTCCTGCAGCCGCGAGACCAGCTGCGGATCGCCAGGCGAATAGGTCTGGAAGCCATTGGCGTTGTCGGCGTAGGTGCCCGTGATGCGGGCGCCGGCGATGACCACCGTCTTGACCCGGCCGGCCGCGACCTCTTGCAGGAACTGCGAATAGGGAACGTCGGTCGAGGCCCCGCGAGTCTGCGGCGTCTGGAACAGATTGAAGAGAGCAATGAGCAGGACCGCTATGATCGCCCAGAGCGCGAGATTGCGATAATTCGGATTCATCAATTGTCCCGTTGGTGCCCGCTGGGACACGCGTCATGAGAGGAAACTTGCGCCTAACATAGGGAGAGCGCCCCCCCTTGCCAAGCATAACAGCACGTCTGGGTTAAGCTTTCGCGCCATGATCAACCGGCACTGTGGCGGCCAAAGGGCAAGCCGAGACAGGCGGTGCGCCGATCAACTCGGCCACGGCCTGCGCCAACACCAGATCGAAGCACGGCAGAAAACGGGCAAAGGGCGCAACGGCGGGGCTGACGGCGATTGCCGCCGCCGCCGCTACATCCCCTGCAAAACCAAGGCATTCGCCGCCGCGCCATAGCGCCGGTTCCGCAGCCAGGGCGGCGCGCACAAGGCTTGGCGGCGAGCCATCCCCGGCAATCGGCGTTTTGGCGGCGGCAGCAGCGCCAAGCGGCGCGATCAACCATGCACCCGAACTGTCGCCCAATGTGATCGCCCCGGCTTCGATGTCTGGCGTGATCCGCCGGCGACCGTCCCAGAGCAGAGTGCCAGCTATCGGCGCGGAACGCGGCAGGTCGCGCGATTCACGGCGCAGGAAGATGCCGTTTCGCCTGATATCGACGACCGCCCGCGACAATGTGGCGCAAAGCCGACCGGCCCGCATTTGCTCGAACAGCGCTTCGCCGCGCGCCTGGTCCGGCAACAAGGCGGTGCCGCCCGTCGCCGCCAGCAGGACACGCAGCGCATAGACCGCGGCTCGCGTGTCGTCAGCTTCGGCAAGACCGGGATCGAGACGGATGAGACCCCTCGCCGGCCGGCTGGCAAATTCACCGATCAGGGCGGCGGCGCGGCGACCGAGTTGTTCGCGCTCGCCGGCGGCCCGCCTGGCCAGGCCGATCGCTTCGGCAAAACGCTGCCCGCTCCGGTCTTCGCCGAGCACGGCGCGGATGCGCGGGCGTTCGAAATTCGTGTCGATGTTGGTCGGATCCTCGACCCAGCCGACATGTTCGCGCTGCAGGAAGGCGCGCAACGCCGCGCGCCGAGCGCCGAGCAGCGGCCGCGCGATCCAGGTCCGCCAGTCATAGAGAGTGGCAGGCGCCATGCCGGCCAGACCTCGGCCTGCAAGCTCTCGCCCATCATTCCGCGCGGCTCGCATCAGGACGGTCTCGGCCTGGTCGTCGGCGGTGTGGCCGGTCACGATCACACCAATGCCTTGCGCCTGCGCTGCCTCGGCCAGCAACCGGTAGCGCGCCTCGCGCGCCGCCGCGGGCAGGCCGGCCGACGGCTTGGCGCCGGACCAGTTGAGCGTCCGGTGCGCGATGCCGCGCTCGGCACAAAGCTTTGCCACTTTGCGCGCTTCGACTGCTGCTTCCGGACGCAGGCCGTGGTCGATCGTCACCGCCAGCAGCCGGGCTGTCGGGGCGCTGCGGTCGAGGTGAGCCTTGAGGAGAAGAAGGAGGGCGGTCGAGTCGCTGCCGCCGGACACGGCCGCAAGCGCGCCGTTGGTAAAGTCGATCTGCGAAAAATTCGAAAGGTCAGGCTCGGTATCGAGCATCAATGCATGTCGCGCAAAAGTGGTCCCGGTTCAGGGACGACACGGCAAAGACTAGCACGCCGCCAGCGCCCTCTCCTGCTTGACGCGTTCCTTGAGCGCGGCCGAAATATCGGGATAGCGCTTGCCGATCTCGCCGAAGGTGGCGCAGGCGACATCCTTCTGCTTGAGGCCGACCAGCGACACGCCAAGCTTCAGGAGCATGTCAGGCGCCTTCTTGGCCTTCGGATAGTCCTTGCTGGCGGAGAGGAAAACCTCGGCAGCGTCATGATACTTCTGCTGGCCAAGCAGCGATTCGCCAAGCCAGTAATGCGCGTCCGCCGCCTTGGCGTCCTTCGGGAAGCGGGCGATGTGGTCGCGAAAACCCTGCTCGGCGGTGCTGTAGTCGCCCGACAGGATGAACTGGTAGGAGTTGCGGTAGATCTCTTCCGGGTTGTTGGTGGCAGGCAGCGCCGCCACCACCGTGCCGTCCGACTTGCCGGTCTTAGCCCCGGCAGCCGGCGCCTCGGCGGCGGGAGCCGCACCTTCCGCCGGCGCCGCTGCCTGCGTGTTGCCGCCGGCGTCGATTACATTGCCGTTCTTGTCGACGGTGATGGTGCCGAAGGTCTTGGGCGGCGTGCCGTTGATCACCTTGCCGGGATCGCCGGTCTGCGATTCGACGATGACCTCGCCGACGCTCTGGCCGCCATCCGACTGCGCGCCGGCATCGGCCGGCGCCTGGTCTGCCGGGGCCTCGGCGACGCCGGTGCCCGCGCCACCGTCCTGCGGCGCGACCTCCGATTTCTTCTGGGCCGGCGGCTGCCCGCTGGAGCCGCCTTCCAACTGCTGGAAGCGGAACTCGTTGTCTTCCTGCTGCTTGCGCATCTGCTCCTGCATCTGCAGGATCTGGAAGTTGAGTTCCTCGAGCTTGCCGTTCATCTGCCGGAGCTGATCTTCCAGCCCCGCGGCGGCGGTGCCGTCCTGCTGCTGCGCGATCTGTTGCTGCTCCGGCTTCTCCTTCTTGCCGAAAATGCCGAGCGTCGGCAGATGGAAGGAAAAGCCGCTATCCGCGGGTTGTCCGGTGCCGCTCGCAGAAGCCGCGAAGCCTGATACGAGCAGCAGCGCAAGCGTGCCGCTCAAGACCGATCTGAAATGCATGTGCCTCTCGCCGTGAATATCGTGAGCCTGTTCGCGCCTTCCGATCACAGTGGGACCGGCACGACGCCCTCGGCTCTTAGCAGGAGGCGAGACTTCGGCCAAATTTTGTTTCCGGGTTTGTTTCCGGGGCCGAAACTGAAAAAGGCGGCCACAAGGCCGCCTTTCGCATGGAGGTGTTGCAATTATGCGACTAAGGCCGCCGTCTTACTCATCAGGAGCCGGCGCCGGAGAGCGTGGTGACGGCGCGGCGATTCTGCGACCAGCAGGAGATGTCGTCGCAGACCGCGACCGGACGTTCCTTGCCGTAGGAAATCGTCTTCAATCGGCTCGCCGAGACGCCCCTGGCGACCAGGAAGTCGCGAGTGGCGGCGGCGCGGCGGGCGCCGAGAGCCAGATTGTATTCACGTGTGCCGCGTTCGTCAGCATGGCCTTCGACGACGATGGCGTACTGCTTGTACTGGTTGAGCCACTGTGCCTGCCGCGACAGCGTCGTCTGCGCATCGGCGCGGATCGCGGTCGAGTCCGTGTCAAAGAAGATGCGGTCGCCAATGTTGACGGTGAAGTCCTGCGCCGAGCCCGGCGTTGCGGCACCCGCGCCATTGAGACCGAGATCGGCAGCGTTGTTCGGGGTTTTCTTCGAGGCGCAACCGGTGATGGCGAGCATCGCGATCAGGGCGATCATCGCCGGGTTTCTGGTAAGTGCTGCGATACGGCCCATGCCGCCTCTCCTTCGTATTCGAGTGATCGTATTTCGAGTGATTTCGTTGATCACCCAGTAACCACGTTTGGGTTAACCGGCATTCAAGAAATACGGTTAATGTTTGGTTTCGATCGTCCGTCCACGACCTTCAAATCCACGGTCACAGTTGGCGCGGACCCTAGGCGGAAATGCGGCCGAAACGCGACTAATGAATGAAAAAGGGGCCAAACGGGCCCCTTTTAGCAGGTGTGGCAATTCGGCCGAAACTACTCCAGCAGCGGCGACCAGGCGGGATCCGACGCGAAATTCGCGGTCGGGATCGACTGTTCGTTGCGGCCGGTGAGATCGACGGAAACCAGTTTTGGGCCGCCGGCGGAGTCGCGGAAGAACATCAGCACGCGGCCGTTGGGCGCCCAGGTCGGTCCCTCCTGCTGGAAGCCCGAGGAGAGGATGCGCTCGCCCGAACCGTCGGTCTTCATGACGCCGATCTGGAATTCGCCGCCGGTCTGCTTGGTGAAGGCGACGAGGTCGCCGCGCGGCGACCACACCGGCGTCGAATAGACGCCGTCGCCGAACGAAATGCGGGTCTGGCCCGAGCCGTCGGCGCCCATCACATAAATCTGCGCACGGCCGCCACGATCGGAAGTGAATACCACCTTGCTGCCGTCGGGCGAATAAGAGGGCGAGGTGTCGATGGCGGTCGAGTTGGTCAGCCGGGTGGTCGAGCGGCTTCGCAGGTCCATGGCGAAGATGTTGGAATTGCCGTCATCGCGCAGCAGGCTCATGATCACCTTCTGGCCGTCGGGCGAGAAGCGCGGCGCAAAGGTCATGCCGGGAAAGTTGCCGACCAGTTCGCGCTGTCCGGTCTCGATCTGCAGCAGATAGACCCGCGGCTGGCCGCTTTCATACGACATGTAAGTGATTTCCTGCCGATTCGGCGAGAAACGCGGCGTCAGCACGATCGAGCGGCCGTCGGAGAGATAGCGCACGTTGGCGCCATCCTGATCCATGATGGCGAGCCGCTTCTTGCGTGCATTCTTGGCGCCGGATTCGTCGATGAAGACGACGCGCGTGTCGAAATAGCCCTTTTCGCCGGTCAGCCGCTCATAGATCGCGTCGGCGATGATGTGGGCCACGCGGCGCTGATTGGCGTCATTGGCGAAGAACTGTTCGCCCGACATCTGTTGGCCGGCAAAAGTATCCCACAGTCTGTATTGGGCGCGGATGCGGCCGTCCGCCTCCTTTGCGACACTGCCGGTAACCAGCGCCTGCGCATTGATCACCTTCCAGTCGTCGAAGCGCGGCTGCGCATCCGGATTGGCGATCTTCTCGATGAAGGCGTTCTTGTCTATCGGTGCGAACAGGCCTGAGCGTCTCAGGTCGGCGCTGACGATATCGGAAATCTGGGCGCCAAGCTCACCTTGAAAATCGGTGATTGCGATCGGCAACGGTTCGACATTGCCCTTGTTGACGTTGATCTCGACGAGTGCTCGCGCCGGCAAGGTGGCAACGGCAGTCATGCCCAGCGCCATGGCTGCAATCGTCAGGAGCGGCTTGAGGATGGATTTCATGTCTTCTCGCTTCTCGTAACTGATTTTGTGGATACCAGGCCTAGAGCCCCAGCATCTCCCTGGGGTCGAAAGTGACTCGAACCTGGGCCCAGATATCATGCTTGCCGGCAGGAACTTGCAGGCCAGCCATGTTTGCCTTCTGGACGGCACGTACCGCACTCTCGTCGAATTGGCGGTTTCCGCTCGATTTTTCGACGGTCGGACGGCCTTCGAGCTTGCCGGAGGCATCGAGATTGAACACGATCACGGCGACGAAGTTTTCCGAGCCCTCAACCCCCACCGGAAGGGTCCAGCTATTGCCCAGCTGATCCGACAAAGTGCCCATTTCGGCCTGCGACAGTTTCTGGCCCTGGGTCTTGTCGGCGCCGAGCGACGCCTGCTGCGTCGAGCGCTTGGCGCCGCCGCCAGAAGGCTTCTGCTTGTCGAGCAGAGCAGTGATCTCACCTTCATTGAACTGCTTTTCCTCGGACCTCGGCTTCGACGAGGCTTCCTTGACCGGCTTGTCGGCGTCCTTGCGGTCCGGAGCCTTCGCGCTTTCAGCCTGCGCCGGTTGCGGCTTCGGCCGTGCTTCCGGAGCAGGAGCGGAAGTCGGAAGCTGCGCTTCTTCCAGAGGCTGCTGATCCGATATGGCTTCGGCGACCGCGTCGGGCTTCACGCGTGGCTTCGGCTCTATGGCGGCGGTCGTGTCCGGCTGCGGTGTTGGTGCAGGCTCCTTCACCGGGGTCGGCTTCGGTTCAACCTGCTTCACCGGCTCGGGCTTGACCTCTTCCTTCGGCTGCGGCTCCGGCGCCACCTCCGTCGCAGGTGTCGGCTTCGGCGCTTCCTTTGGCTTCGGCGTGTCCTCGGTCTTCGGCTTTTCGGTCGGGGTCGGCGCCGGAGCAGCCGTCGCTGTTTTCTCCACCGGCTTCGGCTTGGGCTCGTCCGTCACCGGCTTGTCGGTATCAACGCTGTTCTCGCCGATTTTCTGTGCATCTGGCACGATGTCGGGACGCTTGGTCGGCATCGGCGCCGGCTTTTCGTGCATCACCGCCTTCTTGTCGCCCTGCAGCGTCTGCGCAATGGCTTCCATGGGAACGATGTCGACCGCTATCGACTCCACATCCGTGGACGGCAGCGCGGCCGGCGCCGACAGGGTGAACAGGCCGAAAGCCAGTGCCACCGTATGCAGTATCACCGATGTGGTGAGGCCGGTCTTCATCGTGCGTCTACTGATCCTGTTGCTGCAGTGAAATCAGGCCGATATTCTTGTAGCCGGCGGCCTGGATGAGGGCCATGACCTCCATCGCGGCGCCATAGTTGGTCGCCTTGTCGCCGCGGATGAAGATGCGCTCTTCGTAGCCGGTCTTGGAAATCGCCTGCAGTTTGGCGACCAGCTCTTCCCTTGGGATTTCGGTCTCCTGCAGGAAAATCTTGCCGGCCGCGTCGATCGAAACGGTGATCGGCTGGGTGTCGGCGTTCATAGCCTTGGCCTTCGTCTCCGGCAGGTCGACCGGCACTCCGACCGTCAACATAGGTGCGGCGACCATGAAGATAATCAAGAGCACCAGCATCACGTCGACCATCGGCGTGACGTTGATTTCCGACATCAATGCATGGTGGCGGCCGCGCCGCCTGTGTCCGCGCCCGCCGCGTCCTGCCATGCCAACCGACATACCCATCTTCTTACCTCAGCCCTTAGGCGCTACTTTTTCATCGATTTGGCGCGAGAGTATGGCGGAGAACTCATCCGAGAACCCTTCCATCCGCACCGCGATCTTGTTCGCGTCGGATGACAGCTTGTTGTAGGCGATAACCGCCGGTATGGCGGCGAGAAGACCGATGGCCGTCGCCAGCAGCGCTTCGGCAATGCCGGGTGCAACAACCGCGAGACTGGTGTTCTTCGAACCGGCAATCGCCTGGAACGAGGTCATGATGCCGATGACGGTGCCGAACAGGCCGATGAAGGGTGCAGCCGAACCGGTGGTGGCGAGAAAGCCGAGACGGCCCTCCAGCTTCTCCATCTCGCGCGTCAACGCCAGGTCCATCGCCTTGTCGATGCGGGTCTGCAGGCCGAGCGGCGATTTGGCCCCCTTCTCGAAGCTCTTCTTCCATTCGCGCATGGCCGCAACGAAGATCGCACCCATGCCCGTGGTCTTGCGGTCGGCAAGCGTGCGATAGAGCTCTTCCAGCGACTGCCCCGACCAGAACACCTGTTCGAAGCGATTGAGCGACAGACGCATGCGGGCATAGCTGACCAGCTTGTCGACGATGATCGCCCAGGTCCAGACCGAGGCGCAGAGCAGACCGATCATGACCAGCTTGACCACCCAGCTGGCCTGTGTGAACAGCGCCCAAATCGACAATTGCGCTGCCGGATCGGCGAGTGCGGTAGTTTCCATGCTTCAGTCCTTAAGATTTTCCGGGCATCGCTGGCGGCTGGCCCATGGGCATCCCTTGTGGTCCGTTCGCGCTTGGCTTCCGGATTAACCCCAAAATGCACCGTTGGCGGCCTTTTCAGGGCAAATATTGGTGAAAGGAAGGCGCGCGGATTCTTCCAATCTTCACCGATCTCTTCATGAACCGTTATGGTTAAGGATGGGTTAGGAAATATGGCGCGGCGCATTGCCGCGCCAAGGCACGACGCGGGCCATCCATCCACAATCGAATGCGCTGCCGATTGGCCGCTCGTTGCCGGCCGGCAGGCCTGGATATCAGCTTGCTCCTGGTAGAAAGGCCGCGATCCATTCTTTCGGAAAGCGCTTCGGCCGGCCGTTCTCGCCGATGATCGCCGCCTCGACCTTTGCTTCGACCAGAACCTCTGTCCCGCGTTTCAATTGCTGCGCCATGACGATGCGGGCGCCGGAAATATCCTGCGTTGATGTGTCGATGGTCAGGATGTCGTCCATGCGGGCAGGCGAGCGGAAATCTATCTCCATCCGCCGCACCACCCAGACGATCCGTTCGCCGTAGATCGGAAGAGCACACGTCTGNGTCGGCATAGTAGACCCGCGCCATCAGCCGATGGCCGAATTCCGTCAAGGCTCCGGAAAGCCCGGCAGCAAGCGCCGCCGATTCACCATGATCGTCCATCGCGCTTTCCTTTTTGCCCCCGGCGGGGCACCTGTCTTGCCAAAATCACCAGCGCAGCAAACCGGATGGCACTGTTGACGGCGATGATCAAGACCGTGATGGCAGCGCTGCTGGTGCTGGCGGCGTCTGCGCTTCCCGGTCAGGCCGCGAGCTTTTCGATGAAGCGCGGCCTCAACCTCGACCAGTGGACGACCTGGGTCGGGGAAGACAAATGGAACGACCGACAAGCCATCCTGCCCTATCCGGAATGGCGCAAGTTCCTCAACGAGGATGACCTCAAGGCGCTGAAGGCCGCCGGTTTCGACTTTCTGCGCATGCCGGTCGATCCCTCGCCGTTTATGTCGGATCAGACACTGGCGCTGCGTGACGACCTTTATGCCAGCGTGCGGGACTCGGCGCGCATGATCAACCGGGCCGGTCTGAAAGTGATCGTCGACATGCACCTGATCCCGGCCGGCGGCGGCCGCGAGATCGGCATGGGCCAGGTGATGGACGATCCCGCAACCTTCGACGCCTATGTCGAGGTCGTCCGCAAAATGGCGCGCACGCTTGCCACTGAGGACCCGGCGCAGGTCGCTTTCGAGCCGATGAACGAGCCTATCGTCGACTGCGACAGCGATGGCACCAGCCTGTGGCCGGAGCGTCAGCAAAAGCTGTTCGCGGCCGCGCGCGCCTCGGCCACCAGGCTGACGCTGATCCTGACCGGCGCCTGTTATTCCAATGCGGCTTCGCTGGTCAGGATCGACCCAAAGTCGATCCCCGACGACAACCTCATCTGGACCTTCCACTCCTACGACCCGTTCCTGCTGACGCATCAGGGCGCGACCTGGGCCGGCGATTTCATTCTTTATGTTACCGGGCTGCCCTATCCGCTGACCGCGGTGCCGCGCGCCGAGCTCGATGCGACGCTGGATGCGATCCGCGCCAAGATAAAAGCCGAGGCGCCATGGACCAGACGGAACGCCCTGCTCGCCTATCTCGATGAACAAGCCGCCAGCATGGACACGGACGAAAAGCTGCTCGGCGTCATGGATGCGCCGTTCGAAAAGGTCGAGGCCTGGGCGAAGGCCAACGCCATCAAGCCGGAAAACATCACGCTGGGCGAGTTCGGCATGATCCGCCAGGAGTATGGCAACCCCTATGTGATGCCGCCCAAATACCGCGCCGCCTATGTCAAGGACATGATCGCGCGCGCCGAGGCGCATGGCTTCTCATGGTCGGTGTGGAGTTTTGGCGGCGCCTTCGGCATCGTCGATGCCTTCAACGGCGAAAAGGCCGAACCCGCCGTGATGGATGCAATCCGCTCGCTCCATTAGCCTAGGGCATGTCGAGATTTCAGGTCAGGCCGAGTCGGAAATGAGGGGTTCCGAGAACCGGAAGGGAGCGGACTTTGGTCCGTGACTACCGGAAGCGCAGGAACACCTCATTTGCAGGCCGGCATCACCTGAATACCGGCATGCCCTAACCGAGGTCGATCTGCAGGATCTCCGGCCGCATGCCAAAGCGCACCGGCGCGATGCTGAAGCCGAGCCCGCCTGACACGATCAAATTGCGGTCATTCTCGACGACATGGCCATAGGCAAAGCGGTTGCCGAAGCGGGACGGCACCACCGGTGAATAGCCGAACAGCCTGACCTGCCCGCCATGTGTGTGGCCCGACAGCGTCAGCGAAACCCGCCACGGCACTTTCGGGAAAATGTCAGGCTCATGCGCAAGCAGGATGATCGGTGCCTGGTCGGTGATCTTGGCCAGCGTGCCGTCGAGATCGTCGAGGCCTTCAAATTTGTCGCGGCCTGCGGCCTTGTTCGGTAACAGGGCCAGCTGGTCGGCGAGTCCGGCGATCCAGAAGCCGTATCCGTCCTTTTGCAGGCGCACGGCGTCGTTCTCCAGAACCGAGATGCTGGCTTCCTCCAATGCCTTGCGCGCCACAGTCGGCCCCGCTCCGGCCTGCTGCGCGAAAGGATCGTGCCACCAGTCGTGATTGCCGAGGATCGACAGCACACCAAGCGGCGCCTTCAGTCCTGACAAGGCCGGCGCCCATTCATGGGCCTCCACCCGGTTCGTCACCAGGGACATGCCTGAGAAATAGTCGCCGAGCAGTACGATCAGATCGGGCTTCAGCACGTTCGCATCTTCGACGAGCGAAGCGATCCGCTCAGGCGTCATCCAGGGACGGCAGGCGTGAATATCGGCAAGTGCTACGACGCGCAGCTTGAGATCTGCAGGCCAATGCGGCGGCGTCAGCCGGTAGCGCTTCACATGCGTCAACAGCATCGGCTCGATGCCGACCGCATAGGCACTGAGCGAAGCTAGCGAGAGGAACGAACCTCCGGCGAATTTCAGGAACCCGCGTCTGGTGATCACTTTTCTGGCTCCGACGCTTGTTCGGAGCAGTTCGCGCCGACACTACGACGCCCGATAGCATCCAGGAATGCGCCTTCACGCTGGCAGGCTTGAGGAAATTCTGCGCAGACAGCCCGTTCCGGAGGACAAATCTCCGTTACTCTTCCTGGAACAGGTTGATCTGCTGCTGCGCCAGATCCTTCGGTGCGTCGAGGCCGAGATGGCGCCAGGCATTGGCGGTCAGCACGCGGCCGCGTGGCGTGCGTTGGATGAAACCCTGCTGGATCAGATAGGGCTCGATAATGTCCTCGATGGCGTCGCGCGGCTCGGACAGGCCGGCGGCGATGGTTTCGATGCCGACCGGCCCACCACCGAAATTGCGCGCGATCATCGAGAGATAGCGGCGGTCGAGCGCGTCGAGGCCGAGCGCGTCGACCTCCAGCCGCGTCAGGGCTTCGTCGGCAACCTGCTTGTCGACGTGACCGTCGCCGGCAACGGAGGCGAAGTCGCGCACCCGGCGCAGCAGCCGGCCGGCGATGCGCGGCGTGCCGCGGGCGCGACGTGCGATCTCCAGCGCGCCATCGTCGCCAAGCGGCATTTGCAGGATGCGGGCGCCGCGCCGCACGATCTGCTCCAGTTCCTCGACAGAATAGAAATTGAGCCGCACCGGAATGCCGAAGCGATCACGCAGCGGGTTGGTCAAAAGGCCGAGCCTGGTGGTGGCGGCAACGAGCGTGAAGCGGGCAAGATCGATCTTGACCGAGCGTGCCGCCGGACCTTCGCCGATGATCAGGTCGAGCTGGAAATCCTCCATCGCCGGGTAAAGGATCTCCTCGACTGCCGGATTGAGCCGGTGGATCTCGTCGATGAACAGCACATCGCGGTCTTCGAGATTGGTGAGAAGTGCGGCGAGATCGCCGGCCTTGGCGATCACCGGACCGGAGGTCGAGCGGAAATTGACGCCGAGCTCGCGCGCCATGATCTGCGCCAGCGTTGTCTTGCCAAGCCCCGGCGGCCCGACGAACAGCACATGGTCAAGCGCCTCGCTGCGGCCCTTGGCGGCCTCGATGAAGACCTTGAGATTGGCCCGCACCGCGGCCTGGCCGACGAAATCGGCGAGCGTCTGCGGCCTCAAGGTCTGCTCAGCATCCTCGCCGCGCTTTTCCGGGGCAATGAGGCGGGGTGAAAGGCTCATGCGGCCTTCCTCGCACAGGGCAAAGGACCGGACAAGCAATCACTCACCGCGCCAGTTCCTTCAGCCCGAAACGAATGAGCTTCGAGGCATCGGCGTCCTCGCCGGCCGTCTTCAGCGCCGCCGCGACAGCATTGGCTGCGGTGTCGCGCGAATAGCCGAGATTGACCAGCGCCGAGACGGCGTCGGTGATGGGCGCCGGCGCCACGCCTTCCCCGAGTTCCTGCTTCAGGCCGATGGCGCCGGAGGCGGTTCCGGCATAGGCCGGCGCCTTGTTCTTCAATTCGGTGACGATGCGCTCGGCCACCTTCTTGCCGACGCCGGGCGCGCGGCTGACCATGGCGATGTCGCGCAGCGCGATCGCATTGGCGAGGTCGGCCGGCGCCAGCGTCGACAGGATGGCCAGCGCCACCTTGGCGCCGACGCCTTGCACATTGCTCATCAACAGCCGGAACCATTCGCGCTCAAGCACCGATTGGAAACCGTAGAGCCGGATCATGTCCTCGCGCACATAGGTCTCGATGAACAGCACCACCGCCTCGCCGGGCGAAGGCAGCGCGGCCAGCGTGCGCGCCGAGCAATAGGCGACATAGCCGACGCCGTGCACATCGACGAGGCAGAAATCCTCGTCGATCTCGTCCAGCGTGCCTTTCAATTTGCCGATCATGCGTGATCCCTCATGCCAGCGCCATCCTGTAGGCGACGCTTTGCCGGTGATGCGCGTGGCAGATGGCGATAGCTAGCGCGTCGGCGGCGTGTTCGGTGTCGAAAACGGCTTTCGGCAACAGCACCTTGACCATCATGTGGATTTGCTTCTTGTCGCCATGGCCAACGCCGATCACCGCCTTTTTGACGGCATTGGGGGCATATTCGGCGACGACAAGGCCGGCGAGCGCCGGCACCAGCATGGCTATGCCGCGCGCCTGGCCGAGCTTCAGTGTCGCCACCGCATCCTTGTTGACGAAGGTTTGCTCGACGGCCGCTTCCTGCGGCATGGCCGCATGCAGGATCTCGGCCAGCCCGTCATGCAATTGGCAGAGCCGTGTCGCCAGCGCCGCCTTGTCGTCGGAGCGTACAGTGCCGGAACTGATAAAGCGCAGCGAGTTGCCGAGGCTCTCGACGATGCCCCATCCGGTGCGCCTCAGCCCCGGATCGATACCGATAATGCGAATCGCTTCCCTCATGCGCGAAGTCTACCTCCGGCGCACAGCGATGTCAGGGAAATGTGAACAAACCGGAAACGGGAAGCGTTTAACCTCGAGCGAAAGCCGTATTCAGCAGCGTGATCTGGTCGGAAACCGGATTGGCGCGGCGGCCTGTTACCGGCGTCTCGGCAAACGCGCCGCCATAGATCTCTTCGTCCATGCGGCGCACCAGCGCCTGCAGGCGCAGCGAGCGGGTGACGAGGTCGAGGAAATCCTTCGGCAGTTCGCCCCAGCCGACCGCTTCGTCATGCGCCGAGGCGGTGTCGAGACGCACCTTGGATTTTTCCGAGGCGACCTGGTCGCGGGTCATCTCGCCGGAATTTGCCGCCCGCTGCAAAAGCAGCCAGGAGGCGACCTGCATCAGCCTTGTGGTCAGCCGCATCGATTCGGCCGCATAGAGCGTCGCCGCCAGTCTGGACAGCTTCTTGGCCTCGGCCCGGCCCTTGCCGTCGAGATATTCCGCTGCTTGCTCAACCAGGCCCATGCCTTCCTGGTAGAGCGGTTTGAAGGATTGGGAGAAAACCCGGCGTTCCGCCAGCTTGATGGTTTTCGCGCTGCCCTTCGAAGGCTCGTTCATCGATACGCCCCTGCACTGCCCCGTCGGCTGATTCGGCTTCATCGCCGTCACGCCGGCACCCTAGATGACTGAAGCTTGAAAATGCGCTTCGCCGCCGGCGAAGGCAAGCACATGTTTAACAAACGGTTAACGCCTGCGCAGGGGCGCCAAGCGGACCAAAAGCAGACAAAAAAAAGAGCCGCGGATAAGGCGGCTCTCAGGAGTTTAACAGGGAGGCGTCAAACGAAGTGGCTCCAACCACTCGGTAAGAATCCAGATCACTGGATGGACATAGTAAACACCTGTAAAGCTTAATGAACCCTTAACGGCGCGGATATTTCTTGATCGACCGCTGCCCTTCTGTGCCGTATCAGCACAACGGCCCCCGAAGCCTGATCGTCAGCTTGTTCATGCCTTCTTCCACACAGCCGGCAAGGAAATGAAGGCGAACAGCAGCATTGCCGCATAAAACCTCATCGAGGAGGAAGCCAGCACCGGCTCGATCTCCGGATGGCCGGCAAGTTCAAAGTAAAGCCCGATCATCAGTGCGATGCCGCAGATTGCCGTCAGCCAGAAATGCACGACGGCAATCGTCTTTTGCCCGACCGCTGGAAACAGGTGGTAGAAGAAGGCAAACACCGCCGACATCAGCCAGCCCGCCACCATGGTGTGCGCGTGGGTCGGCATCTGCCCATGGTCATTGGAGATCGCCATATGCAGGCCGAGCGCCATGCCGCACAGGGAATAGATGACGGCCAGGGTGAAGAAATTTCGTGCTACGCCTTGCATGGGATACCCTCGATGGTTGTTGCAGACTTGGTCCGACCGCGCGCGGCCAAAATGGAGCGTCGGTCGCGAGCGGCTTAGTCCCCGCAGGTTTCAGGATCATGCCGCGAAACCAGCCAATGCCGACACGGCGTCCATCCGGCAAATGCCGGGTATTGTGCGGGCTGCGGTAAAATCCGGCGACGGCGCCACCGCAACAAGCCGGCACCCACGCGGCATCTTCTGGATACATGTACGGAGATAATCCGCCCTCCTTCGGAAGCAGACGCGCGAAAGCAGCGTTTACCCCCGGAACGATGCACAAGGAGCGGCAATGGACTGGTATTCTCTCTTCAAATTCCTGCATGTCATGGCAGCGATCCTCTGGCTCGGCGGCGGTTTCGCCATGCTGCTGGTTTCGATACTCGCCGATCGCGCCGGCGACGACGAGACGCTGATGGTCATGCTGAGAACGACGGACAAACTCGGCTTGCGTCTGTTCGTGCCGGCGTCCGTCGCGACCCTGGCTTCTGGCCTGGTGCTGACTTCGCTATGGACCGGCTTCTCCGACCTTTGGGTCGTCATCGGCCTTTGCGGCTACGCCGCCGCGTTTCTGACCGGTATCCTCGTGCTGAAGCCTTCGTTCGAAAAGCTTGCCACAATGCTTGCCGCAGACGGCATGACCCCGGCTGCCATAGCGTTTGGGCGCCGCATGATACGGATCGTCAAGTTCGATTTCGTCATCATGATCGTCGTCGTCGCCGACATGGTGCTGAAGCCGACCGCGCACGACATCGCCACTCTCGGCGCAATGGCGGTCGTGGTCATGGGTGGTGCATCGCTGACCTTTGCGAGCGCCCGGCGAACCAAACCGGCAGCCGCCTGAGCGGCATTTAGAACAGGCCGGCGATTCCGTCCCAAAGCAGCTTGACCGCGACCACGGCCACGGTCGCGTAGGTGAAGGGATAAAAAATCTCCGGCCGCATGCGCCGCACCAGCCAGGCGCCGGCGATGGTGGCCAGCGGCGCCAGCGGCATCAGCACGGCCGACGCCGTCAGGTTGGCGGTGTCGAACTGGCCAAGCGCGAAGTAGGGGATCAGCTTCAGCGCGTTGGTGGCGGCAAAGAAGATCGCCGATGTCCCCGACAGCACCTTCGGATCGAGCCGGATCGGCAGCGCATAGACCTGGAAGGGGGGCCCGCCGACATGGGCGACGAAGCTGGTGAAGCCGGCGACGGTGCCCCAGAAGGCGGCGGCGATGCGGTTGGCCGCCGCCGCATGGTCGGAACCGTGGCGGAACTGGAGATAGAGCCAGCGCAGCACGAAGATCAGCGCGACAGCGCCGACGATCAGCCGCACCATCTCTTCGGTTACGAGCGCTGCCGTCAGCCAGCCGAGCCCAATGCCGATCACCGCGCCCGGCATCATGTCGACCAGCATCTTTCTGTCGTAGACGCCCCACCACGTCCACACCGAAACGATGTCCATCAGGCACAGGATCGGCAGCAGGATGGCCGCCGCCTGCACCGGCGGCATGGCCAGCGCCATCAAAGGCACGCCAACGAAGCCGACAGCGCCGCCGAAGCCGCCTTTCGACAGCCCGACAAGTATCACCGCCGGAATGGCGGCGGCATAAAACCACGGATCGGCGAGCAGACCTGACATGAACTGGAAAAGCTGGAGGGAAGACGGTTGCCCTGCAATAGCCCAGAAACCCTTGCGCCGCGACCGGGAAAATGCCGGCCGTGTCGATCAACTGTGCGTAAAGCGACGGTTCCGGATTTGCGGCAAGATCGTCGCCGATGCATAAGGGCGCCGTCCCCGCTGCATCAGGTTTTGGCCCCAGGTTTTTGACCCCCAGGTTTTTGACAATGAGCGAACCCCACATCCGCCGCGCCGAAGCGGCCGACCTGTCTGCCATCGTAGTCATGCTCGCCGACGATCCGCTTGGCCGCAGCCGCGAGGATGCGACCGAACCACTCGCCAAGGCCTATCGCGACGCCTTTGCCGCCATCGACGCCGACCCCAACCAGTTTCTTGCCGTGATGACGGATAGCGGCCGCGTCATCGGCACGTTGCAGATCAGCTATCTCGCCGGGCTGTCGCTGCAGGGCGCCTTGCGCGGCCAGATCGAGGCTGTGCGCGTCGTCGCAGACCGCCGCGGCGAACGGCTGGGACAGCGTCTGCTGGAATGGGCGATCGAACAGTGCCGTGAACGCGGCTGCAAGATTGTCCAGCTGACCACCAACAAGAGCCGCCAGGACGCGCATCGCTTCTATGACCGGCTCGGCTTCAAGGCTAGCCACATCGGCTACAAGCTGGAGCTTAATTCAGTGGCGGCGGACGGCGCCGGATCGGCTGCGCCTTGATGATGGCGGTGCTGGTCTCCGCCTTGTCGGCGATGCGGTCGAGAAGCTTGTCGAGCTCGCCGATGGAGCGCACGTAGAGCCGGGCCACGAAACAGTCGTCGCCGGTGACCTTGTCGCATTCGCCGAATTCCGGGATCTCCTCGATCAGCTTCTGGACGATATGCAGCTTGCCCGGCAGTGGCCGCACCCGCACGATCGCCTGCAGCGGAAACCCCAGCGCCTCCGGGTCGATCTCGATGGTGAAGGCGCGGATGACGCCGCGTTCCTCGAGCCGCCGCAGCCGTTCCGAGACGCTCGGCGACGACAGCCCGACCTGCTGCGCCAGATCCTTCAACGAAGTCCGCGAATCCAGGATCAGGATGTCGAGAAGCTTTCTGTCCAACTCGTCCAGCATTTTCATCTCCTCGCAAAAGGGCAGCGCGCGCCTTATTAAATAAGGTGTTGTCCCCTTATCACCTTTCATAGGGCATATAAACCCTCAAGACGGCATGAGATTATGGCCTCAACAGATAGAGGTATTGTCATGGACAACACGGTACGCGGCACGATCGAGATGACGGCGGCGATGACGATCGTCGGCACGATCGGCTGGTTTGTCGTCATGTCGGGCCAGCCCGTCATGGACGTGGTGTTCTGGCGCTGCGCCTTCGGCGCGGTGGCGCTGCTGATCACCTGCGCGGCACTCGGGCTGCTGCGCGGCAGGCTGACGCTGCGCATTGTTGCCATCGCCGCTCTTGGCGGCGCGGCCATTGTCATCAACTGGCTGTTGCTGTTCAGCGCCTTCTCCCGCGCCTCGATCTCGATTGCCACGGCGGTCTACAACACGCAGCCCTTCATGCTGGTCGGCTTCGGCGCGCTGTTCTTCGGCGAGCGGCTGACCTTGGCCAAGCTGACCTGGCTCGGCATCGCCTTCGCCGGCATGCTGCTGATCGTGCAGACAGGGCCCGATGCGGGTGTCGGTTCCGGCATAACCGGCACAGATTATGTCATCGGCATCATCATGGCGCTCGGAGCGGCCTTCTTCTGGGCTGTCGCGGCAATCGTCGCCAAGAAGCTCAAGGGCACCCCGCCGCATCTGATCGCGCTGATCCAGGTCTGCGTCGGCGTCGTCATGCTGGCGCCCTTCGCCAACCTCTCGCATTTGCCCGCCGATGCCTGGAGCTGGGCCATGCTGGCCACGCTTGGCGTCGTTCACACGGGCCTGGTGTACATATTGATGTACGCCGCCATCCAGAAACTGCCGACGCATCTGCAGGGGTCGCTGTCCTTCATCTATCCTGTCGTTGCGATCCTGGTCGATGTCATGGCTTTCGGCCACCGGCTGCATCCGGCCCAGCTCGTCGGCGCAGCCGCCATCCTGATCGCCGCCGCTGGCATGAATCTCGGCTGGACTTTGTGGAGGGCCAAATCGCCGGCCGAAAGCCCGCAAGCCGTCAAATGAGCCGCAGAGCGTCGGCTCGCCGGCGATCGTAAACCAAAGCCATCGCATCGATCCCCGCCCGCCTGTTCAAAGCGGGCGCTTTGTTCTATGCCGCAATGCAACCATCTTCGCCCGGCATAGGCGAAACCCGGGATCGAAGCCAATGAACGACGCAACACCCCCCAACCGCTGCCGCATCGTGCTGATCGCGCCCAATGACGCTCCGGCGCAGCGCATTGCGGCTGCCTTCGACGGCGGTGATATCGCTTCGCTGATCCTGCCTGAGAACGGCATGGACGAGGCTGCCTTCCAGGCCTTTGCAGAACAGATCGTACCGGCGGCGCAAGCGGCCGGCATCGCCGTCATCATCGCCGGCGATACCCGCATTGCCGGCCGTGTCCAGGCCGACGGCATTCATGTCGAGGTTTCCAAGGACGCGCTCGCCGAGACCATCGAACACTTCCAGGGCAAGATGATGGTCGGCGCCGGTGGCGCCAAGACGCGCGACGACGCGCTGGAACTCGGCGAAACCAGGCCCGACTACATCTTCTTCGGCCGCTTCGGCTACGACAACAAGCCGGAACCGCATCCGCGCAACCTGTCGCTTGGGCAATGGTGGGCGGACGTGATTGAGATCCCTTGCGTCGTCATGGCCGGTTCCGCCATCGCTTCGGTAGAAGCGGTGGCCGCCACTGGCGCCGAGTTCGTGGCCGTCTCAAGCGCTGTCTTCGCCGAAGGCGCCGATCCGAAGGCGGCGATTGCTGCCGCCAATGCGCTGCTCGACCAAACCGCGCCGCGCTTCGAGGGCTGACGTGCGCCGACCTGGACTTCCTCTCGCGATTCTCGTCGCAGCCTTGATGAGCGGGGCAGCGGTCGCGGCGGAGACCGTTCCGCTGCCGCAGCCGAGGCCGGACACCAGCCCGCCCGCCCTCAGCGTGCCGGATGCGGTCGCCCCCGATGCGGGTGCCCCAAAAGCCGGTGCCACCGATTCCGGCGTCCATATCGACAAGCCGATCGACACCCCGCTGCCCCAGCCCGCGACCACCGCGCCGCTGCCGTCGGCCGACGCCATCAACCCAGAGCGTTTCGGCGCCAAGCCGGCGGACCCCGCCTATGGCGCTTTCCAGCGCGGCCTTTACAAGACGGCCTACAATCTGGCGTTGGTGCGGGCTCAGAATGGCGACCCGGCGGCGCAAACGCTGGTGGCCGAGATCCTATCGCGCGGGTTGGGCGTGCCGCTCAACCCAGCGGAAGCCGCCAAATGGTATGCGCAGGCCGCCGAGCAGGGGATTCCTGAATCGCAGTTCCAGTATGCGCTGATGCTGCTCGACGGCCGCTACGTCAAGAAGGACGAGAAGGGAGCCTATGCGCTGATGCAGGCCGCCGCCGAGGCCGGCAACCGGCTGGCGCAGTTCAACTTCGCGCAATTGCTCGTGCAGCAGGATCCTGGCGATGCCGGCATCGCCCGGGCTGTGCCCTATTATGAGCGTGCCGCGGCGACAGGGCTTGCCGACGCCCAGTATGCGATGGCGCAGATCTATGCCAATGGCGTCGGCGGCAAGACGCGAGACGATGCAAAGGCGCGCAGCTTGCTGGCACAGGCTGCCAGGCAGAACTACGACACCGCTCAGATCGATCTTGCCGCCTGGATGATCGAGGGCCGGGGCGGTGTTCGCGACCTGAAATCCGGCTTCAACTGGATGAAGCAGGCAGCTGAAGGCGGCAATGTCGCTGCCCAGAACCGGTTGGCAAAGCTCTATATGGGCGGCATCGGCACCGACCCCGACCTGATCCTGGCTGGGGCCTGGTATGTGGTCGCCCGCCGCGCCGGCCTTATCGATCCGGAGATGGACGATTTCCTGCAAGGGCTGACCGACGACCAGACAAAGCAAGCCTTGCAGAAGGCCAACCGCCTGCTCTGACACGCAACGTCACTGTGTATGATCCAGCACGACCTTGCCGAAGGGAGAGCCGTGTTCGAGATGGCGAAAGGCCTGCGCTGCCTCTGCCCATGGGAAGACCCGGTCGATCACCGGCCGCAGCCGATTGACGGCGAGCGCCCGGTTCATCGCTTCGAAGGACTCGCGCGAGCCGACCGGTATGCCGCGTGCTTTCACCTGGCGGCGGAAGATGTCGAGCGGATTAATCACCCCTTCGCTGCCGCCGAGATAGCCGATGACATTGATCTGGGCGCCACGCGCCGACGCCTTGAGCGAATGCGCGAAACTCTGGGGACCACCGACTTCGATGATGTGGTCCGCGCCACGGCCATCGGTCAGCGCCAGCACGGCCGACGACCAGTCCGGATTGTCGCGGTAGTTGATGCCGTGATGCGCGCCGAGCTCTTTGGCTCGGACAAGTTTCTCATCGCTACTCGACGTAACGACGACCCGCGCGCCGGCCGCCTTCGCGAACTGCATGGCAAACAGCGATACGCCGCCCGTGCCGAGGCTGAGCACGGTCTCGCCCGGCTTGAGGTTGCCTTCCGTAAACAAGGCATGCCAAGCGGTGACCGCGGCGCAGGGTAACGTCGCCGCCTCTACGTCGCTGAGATGCGCCGGCGCGATGACAGCTGCCTGTTCGTCCAGCCGGGCGAATTCGCTCAGCAAACCGTCGATGGGGCCACCGCGCTGGTATGAGGGTTCGGCCATGGCGAAGCTGCCGCCGACCCATCGCTGCCAGAACGTGCCGCAGACCCGGTCGCCGACCTTGAAGCGGCTGACCTCGGAGCCAACCGCAACGACCTCGCCGACGCCGTCGGAAAGCGGCACCAGCGGCAAGGGGAATGTCGTGTGATAGCTGCCGCGCGCGATCTCGACATCGCGGTAGTTGAGCGCCGTCGCCTTGACGCGGACGATCATCTCCTGACGGCCGGGTTCCGGCGTTGGTCGTTCGACCATCTTGAGATTGTCGATGCCGCCCGGCTTCTGCAGTTCGATTGCCTTCATTGTCATTGTCCTTCCGTTTGAAAGGAAAATCGCTTGCCAGGCGGTGGATTTCAAATTCATAATGTTCAGAATGATTATGCTTGCAAAACATCGTTCTAGTTATGCTTGAGGAATTGCGCACGCTCGCCCTGTTTGCCGAGGAGGGCTCGATCCAGAAGGTCGCCCGGCGCCTGCCGCTGACGCAGCCGGCTGTGACCCGGCAAATCCAGCGGCTGGAGGACATGCTTGGCACGACGCTGCTCGACCGCCGGCAAAAGCCGCCGCGACTGACGCCGACGGGGCTGGAAGTGCTGGCGCGCGGCCGCGATATCATCGCTTCCGTAGAAGCGCTGAAATCCTTCGCCGGAAAGACCGAGCCGGAAGGACTGTTCCGCCTGGGTCTCGCCCATGGCCTCTCGGACCGCGACATCGCCGGGGCCATCGCCAACGCCGCGGCGGCGTTCCCGAAAGTGTCGCTACGGCTCAAGACCGGCTGGAGCGCCGAACTGATCGATCAATTCGAACGCGGCGAGCTCGATGTGACGATTGTTCTGCGATCGTCGGATAAGCCAGGTCCGGAAGCGCTTGGCACTGAACGTCTTGGCGTCATAGCTGCGTCCACCGTCCCTGATCCGGAAGACGGTGGCCGGACACCCATGCCGTGGGTGCTTAGTCCGGCCCCTTGCGACGCGCGCCAGAAACTCATGTCCGTTCTGGTCGGCGGAAGGCGTTATTTCGAGATCGCGGCGGAGATACAGGATCCGGCCTTGCAGATGGAATGGGTCCGTCGGGGGCACGGCCTTGGGCTAGTGCCGTTGCGTCTTGCAAGGCGCGGACTTCCCGACGGCCTCATGCTGGTCAACACGGAAGATGTCGACCTTTCCTTGCAGGTCGCCGCACTTCGTTCGCCTCATCTCAACCGGCTGACTGAGGCTGCGGATGCCATAGTCGAGGCCGTCGGCAAAGTCATTGCAGCCCAGGTTTGAGGCTACCGGCCCTTGTCGGGCGATCTGGCATCCCTTGCCTCTCCTGCCGATTTGTGGTCTTGGGGGCCCGAAATCGCTTGTCCAGCGACCATCCCCATACCAACGGCCAAGCCGTTGGTAGCATCCCGGATCAATCTCATCATGGCCAAGATCAATGGCAACGAAATCCGTCCCGGCTATGTCATCGAGCACGATGGCGGCCTTTGGGTGGCGGTCAGGACCAACACCGTCAAGCCCGGCAAGGGCGGTGCCTACAACCAGGTCGAACTGAAGAACCTGATCAACGGCACCAAGCTCAACGAGCGCTTCCGCTCGGCCGAGACCGTCGAGCAGATCCGGCTCGACCTGAAGGATTTTTCCTTCCTCTACGCCCAGGACGACGCACTGGTGTTCATGGACACGCAGAGCTACGAGCAGCTCGAGCTGGCGAAGGATTTCGTCGGCGACCGCGCCGCCTTCCTGCAGGACGGCATGATGGTGACGGTCCAGCTCTATGAGGACAGGCCGATCGGCATTTCGCTGCCCGACCAGGTGACGCTGACCATCACCGAGGCCGACCCGGTGGTGAAGGGCCAGACGGCCGCGTCCTCGTACAAGCCGGCGGTCCTGGAAAACGGCATCCGCGTGCTGGTGCCGCCATTCATCGGCGCCGGCGAACGCATCGTCGTCGACACCAACGAACTCACCTACATGCGCCGCGCAGACTGACACGTAGGCAGGAACAGATACGATGGCACGCTCCGCACTTCTCAATGTCATGGTCCAGGCCGCCATGAAGGCCGGCCGCTCGCTGTCGCGCGACTTCGGCGAGGTGCAGAACCTGCAGGTGTCGATGAAGGGACCGGGCGACTATGTCAGCCAAGCCGACCGCAAGGCCGAGGACATCCTGTTTGCCGAACTGTCGAAGGCACGGCCGGGCTATGCCTTCCTGATGGAAGAGCGCGGCATGATCGCAGGGGACGACGACCAGCACCGTTGGATCGTCGACCCGCTCGACGGCACCACCAATTTCCTGCACGGCATTCCGATCTTTTCCATCTCGATCGCGCTGGAGCGACAGGGCCAGTTGGTCGCCGCTGTCATCTACAATCCGGCAATGGATGAGCTCTACACCGCCGAGCGCGGCGGCGGCGCCTTCATGAACGATCGCCGGCTGCGCGTTGCCGGCCGCAGCAAGCTCACCGACTGCGTCATCGGCTGCGGCGTGCCGCATCTCGGCCGCGGCCAGCACGGCAATTTCCTCGTCGAGTTGCGCAATGTGATGGCCGAGGTCTCGGGCGTGCGCCGCCTGGGTTCCGCCGCGCTCGATCTCGCTTATGTCGCCGCCGGCCGCATGGACGGCTTTTGGGAAACCGGCCTTTCGGCCTGGGACATTGCCGCCGGCCTGCTGCTGATCCGCGAGGCCGGTGGCTTCGTCTCCGACATGGATGGAGGCCAGGATATGCTCGAGGCGGGTTCGCTCGTCGCCGGCAACGAGGTCATCCAGCGCGCGCTGCTCAAGGCGGTGAAGAAGCCGCTTTCGGCGCGCTGATCACTTGGCATGCCGGCGCGGCGTGCTGAAGCGCCGCAGTCGCAAAACCGCAATCAAAGCTTGAAATACTGCCCGGCGGCCGCCCAGATAAGGGTGACGCAGGATTTTTTATGACGAGCATACCTTCACTATCCTCGCGAGAAGCGCAGCCAGACCAGCCAGTTGAAATCCCTTATGTCGGGCGTTGGCACTACTCGCGTGCGGAGATGATCGCCGATGGCATCGTCCATGCGGTCGGCATCGTGCTGGCGATAGCAGCCGGCTCGGCCTTGCTGGCACTGGCCGCCTTCCATGCCGGTCCCGGCGAATACATCGCCGCCGCCTTCTTTGTGGTGTCGCTGCTGACTGTGCTGTCGATTTCGCTGACCTACAATCTGTGGCCGGTGACGTCGCCGGCGAAGTGGATCTTGCGGCGCTTCGATCATGCGGCGATCTACCTCCTGATCGCCGCGACCTACACGCCCTTTCTGGCCCAGCTCGACGGCTCGCCGCTGGCGCTGCCGATGATTGTCCTTGTCTGGACCGCTGCTTTGACCGGCATTGCCATGAAAGTGTTCCTGCCCGGCCGCTTCGATCGTCTGGCCATTGTCTTCTATCTCGCCATCGGCTGGAGCGGCGTCGTCCTGGTCAAGCCGCTGGTGGCGACGTTGCCGACGACCTCGATCGCGCTGATTGTCGCCGGCGGCATCGTGTACTCCTGCGGCGTCATCTTCTTCGCCTGGAAACGCCTGCGCTTTCACAATGCCCTCTGGCACGGCTTTGTCGTCACCGGCGCCGGGCTGCATCTTGCCGCCATGGTCGACTGCCTGGTCGTCAACCGCCTCTGAACGGCGTGGTGCGGCCCGACAGTCGGGCAATATTGCCAAGCGCCATTCAATTTGGTCACAATTCCGTTTAGAGTCGCGAATTACGTGATCGGCGGCACTGGAGCGGTTCCAGGGAAGTATGAGCGGCTTCCCGTTCGGAATTGCGTCAAGGCAAATAGAGCATCGGAAACGGGGCACGGATGGCTTTTCTCAGATCCTTCGGCGTGGGCAGGCGTTCTGATGTCCTGATGTACGATCCGCACAAACTGTCGAGCCCGCAGGTCTTCCTCCTGACCATGGTCATCTTCCTGGTCATCGTCGCCTTCATCGCCGCCATCCTCACCCGCCAGATCTCGACCGCTTTCGGGAGCAATCCCGGCCTCAACGGCCTGATCGTCGGCGTCCTTGTGGTCGGCATCCTGCTCGCCTTCGCCCAGGTCGGACGACTGTTTCGCGAAGTGCGCTGGGTCAATTCCTTCCGCGCCGGTTCCGAAACCACCGAGCCGGTGCTGCTGGCGCCGATGAAGGCGATGATCGGCCGCTCCTCGACGGTCGCCTTCTCGACGTCTTCGATGCGCACCATGCTGGATTCGATCGCCACCCGCCTCGACGAAAGCCGCGACACCTCGCGCTATCTCGTCGGGTTGCTGGTGTTCCTCGGTCTGCTCGGCACCTTCTGGGGCCTGCTCAACACCATCGGCTCGATCCGCGAAACCATCGAATCGCTCGATCCCGGCACCGGCGACGCCGCCGCCGTGCTCGATTCGCTGAAGCAGGGGCTGTCGGCGCCGCTGGCCGGCATGGGTACGGCCTTTTCGTCCTCGCTGTTCGGCCTTTCCGGGTCGCTGGTGCTAGGCTTCCTCGACCTGCAGGCCGGCCGCGCGCAGACCCGCTTCTATACCGAGCTTGAAAACTGGCTGTCCTCGGTCACCGATCTCTCCTCCGACATCGCCGTCGCCGACCCGGCCAAGACTGAATCCTCCGACGAGATCCGGGTCCTGTCGGAACGGCTGCGCAGCATGCAGGAAAGCGGCGGCGGCTCCAATCCGCGCGTCGCCACCGCCATGGCCAATCTCGCCGACGGCATTTCCGGACTGGTCAAGAACATGCGCTCCGAGCAGCAGATCATGCGCGACTGGGTCGAGGCCCAATCGGACGAGCAGAAGGCGATGCGCAACACGCTGGAAAAGATCGCCGACGCGCTGAAGAAACCCGGGGTCCACTAGCATGGCTCTCGCCAGGGGCCGGCGCACCGATCGCCGGATCGACTATTGGCCGGGCTTCGTCGACGCGCTGTCGACGCTGCTGCTCGCCATCATGTTCCTGCTCACCGTTTTCGTGCTGGCGCAGTTCCTGCTCGGACGCGAACTCTCCGGCAAGGATACGGCGCTCACGCGCCTCAACTCGCAGATCAACGAACTGACGCAGTTGCTGGCGCTGGAGCGCTCGAGCGCGCAGGACAAGGACGATTCGCTGGCCAATCTGCAGGCGTCGCTGTCGGCCGCCGAAGCTGAGAAGAGCCGGCTCGAGCAGCTGCTGGCAAAAGGTGCCGGCGCCGGCGACGCCGCCACCCAGCGCGCCGCGGAACTCGGCGGCGAACTCGACAGCCAGCGCCAGATCAGCCAGCAGGCGCTGAGCCAGGTCGAGATCCTGAACCAGCAGATCGCAGCACTGCGCAAGCAGATCGGCGCGCTCGAGGACGCCCTCAATGTGTCCGAAACGCGCGACCGCGATTCCAACACCAAGATCGCCGATCTCGGCCGTCGGCTCAACGTCGCGCTGGCGCAGCGCGTGCAGGAGCTGAACCGCTATCGCTCCGACTTCTTCGGCCGCCTGCGCGAAATCCTCGCCGACCGCGAGAACATCCGCATCGTCGGCGACCGCTTCGTCTTCCAGTCGGAAGTTCTGTTCCCGACCGGGTCGGAAGTGATCAACGATGCCGGCAAAGTCGAGATGAAGAAGCTCGCCGATGCCATCATCGAGTTGCAAAAGGAAATCCCGCCCGAGATCAACTGGGTGCTGCGCGTCGACGGCCACACCGACAACAAGCCGCTGTCCGGCGCCGGCCGCTATCGCGACAATTGGGAATTGTCGACGGCGCGTTCGACCTCGGTGGTCAAGTTCCTGATCGAGAACGGCGTGCCCGCCAACCGGCTGGTTGCGGCCGGCTTCGGCGAATTCCAGCCGCTCGACCCCGCCGACACCGAAGACGCCCGCAACAAGAACCGACGCATTGAACTGAAGCTCACCGAACGGTGATTTTCGGTCACGCGAAATTGTTTGCCGGCTCAACTCTAGGGCGCAACGCCAGGTCGGCAAGGCCTGAAAACATTATCTTTCTTTAATTACACTTCGCGTTTCCGGGCTCCTACTTTGACGCGCAGGGCCGAGAACCGCCGGCGATGCCTCCCATCGCGACGCGACGGAACCGGACGGCCCGCTTCCGGAAGGCGGAGCGAAAGCGCTTGCCCCTTCCATAGCAGGAGGAGACGCACATCATGCGCTCTTTGAAGACTCTCAGGACCGCAACCCTCACGACACTTCTGATCACTGTTCCACTCGCCGGCGCCTATGCCGCCGGACATCACAAGGGCGCCCTCGACGCCAGCGACCCGACCGACATGACCGGTCCGCGCGTGACCGGCCTGATCGAGCAGGTGCGGGGCGTCGAACAGGGCATCACGGATGCGCGCGAGACGAAGGGCATCTCGACCTCGGAAGCGCAGTGGCTGCATCTGCGTGCTGCGCATATCGGCCAGGCCGCCGAACGGGTCGCCGCTTCGGACCATGGCCGGATCCCGGCCGCGCAATATCACGATCTGCTGCGCCGCCTCGACAATGTCGATCAGAGGCTGATGTCCGACACCGGCAGCGGCTTCATGATCGGTGATGGCTCCGACGGCGGAAATTATCCGAACGGCTGAGATCCGCTCTGATATCTCCAGGAATGAGGAAGGGACTGTCTGACGCCCCCGGATCTGGCTCCGAGGGCGTCTTTTTTGTCACCAGCCCAGCCACAGCGCAGCGAGGGCCAGCACCGCCGGCACGGTCTGAATATAGAGGATCTTCCGGCTGGCAGTCGCCGCGCCATAGAGGCCGGCGACGGCGATGCAAAGCAGGAAGAACACCTTGATCTGGAATCCCGCCGCGCCGAGATAGAGGCCCCAGATCAGCCCGGCGGCAAGGAAGCCGTTGTAGAGCCCCTGATTGGCGGCGAGCACCTTCGATGCGCTGGCGAAGTCCGGCTTGAGGTTGAACGCCCTGTGCCCGCGCGGTGTGTCCCACGCCACCATCTCCAGATAGACGATAAAGAGGTGGATCAGGGCCACCAGCCCGACCAGGATATTGCCGATCATCTTAGTCTCCCCTCCATGGCGGTGTTCCACCGTCAGCCAGCATTCCACGCACCAGCTCACCGGCGCAAGCTGCATAGCCACCTTTGAGGGTTGCCAATCCTGGCGCGTTGGTATCTTTTCCCGCGGTCCAAAACGCGGAACCTGTCATGTCTTTTCAGAAGCTCGATGATCTCGGCCACAAGCTCGAAGCGCTGGAACATGCGCTCGCCATCCTCGGCGCCGACGAGGCGACCCACATGGCCGTCGGCGGCGGCGAGAAGCGCGCCGAAGCGATGTCTTCCCTTGCCGGCATGCTGCATATCAGGGCTACCGCGCCGGAGATCGCCGACTGGCTCGCCGCTGCAGAAGCTGAAGCGCTCAACGAGGAGCAGCAGGCGGCGGTCCGCGAACTGCATCGCCAATACACCAACCTGACCTGCCTGCCGGTCGAATTCGTCGAGCGCCAGACGGTAGCGCGCATGCGCTCGGAGCAACTCTGGCGCGACCTGCGCGCCAAGAACGACTGGGCCGGATTCCTGCCGGCGCTCGAAGGTGTCATCGCGCTGGTGCGCGAGGAAGCCGCTTTGCGCGCCGACGCGCTCGGCCTCGATCCCTACGACGCACTGATGGAGCAATACGATCCTGGCAACCGGGCCGCCGACATCACGCCGGTCTTCACCGAGCTGAAGACATTCCTGAAGGGCTTCGTGCCGGAAGCGCTGGCCGTACAGGAAGCGCGACTGGCCAAGCGCCCGCTGAAGCCGCTCTCCGGCAGCTATGCGATCGACAAACAGCGCGAGCTTGGTCTCGCCATGATGGCTTCGGTCGGCTTCGACCTCACCCATGGTTCTCTGTCGGTATCGCACCATCCTTTCTGCGGCGGGGTGCCGAGCGACGTTCGCATCACCACCCGCTACAAAACGTCCGATTTCCTGTCGGCTTTGATGGGCGTGCTGCACGAGACCGGCCACGCGCTCTACGAGCAGAACCTGCCGAAGGCCTGGGCGCACTGGCCGCTCGGCAAGGCGCGCGGCATGGCGGTGCATGAAAGCCAGAGTCTGTTCGTCGAGAAACAGGTCGGCCGCAACCCCGAATTCTGGCGCTGGGCGCTGCCCGTGGTCGAAAAGCATCTCGGCGAAGCCTGGTCGCTCGACGACATCCTGCCGCATGTGCACCGGGTCGAGCGCGGCCTGATCCGCGTCGACGCCGACGAGGTCACCTACCCGCTGCATGTCATCCTGCGCTACGAGTTGGAGCAGGAGCTGGTCTCGGGGCGGCTGCAGGCGGCCGACCTGCCCGAAGCCTGGGACGCCAAGATGCGGGAGTATCTTGGCCTTTCGACCATCGACAACCCAGCCGACGGACCGATGCAGGACGTGCATTGGCCAGGCGCCGCCTTCGGCTATTTCCCGTCCTATACGCTGGGCGCCATGATGGCGGCGCAGCAATGGGCTGCGCTGACGCGCGACCATCCTTCAGCCGACAGCGACCTCGCCAAGGGCAATTTCGCCGCCATCAATGACTGGCGCCGCGACAATATCTGGTCGCAGGGATCGCGCTGGTCGACGCCCGAACTGCTTGAGCGCGCCACCGGGGAAAAGCTCAACGCCGCGTATTTCACCGAGCATCTCCGCAAGCGGTATGGTCCCACCTGATTGCGGGTTGCTACTCCGCGGCACCCCTGAAGGCGCTTGCTCCGGTTTCGAACTGCAGCTTGGCCAGCCTTGCATAGATTCCGCCCTTGGCGACCAGGCTCTGGTGCGTGCCTTCCTCGACGATGCGGCCGCCCTCCATGACCAGGATGCGGTCGGCCTTCAGCACGGTCGCCAGCCGGTGGGCGATGACGATGGTGGTGCGGCCCTGCATCAGCCGTTCCAGCGCCGTCTGCACCAGCGTCTCGCTTTCGGCGTCGAGCGCCGACGTGGCTTCGTCGAGGAGCAGGATCGGCGCGTCGCGCAGGATGGCGCGGGCGATCGCCACGCGCTGACGTTGGCCGCCGGACAAGGTGACGCCGCGCTCGCCGACCTGGCTGTCGTAGCCCTTGTCGAGCCTGAGGATGAATTCGTCGGCCAGCGCGTCCCTGGCGGCGGCCTCGATCTCGGCATTCGTCGCGCCCGGCCGGCCAAAGCCGATATTGTCGCGCGCGCTTGCCGCAAAGATGGTGACATCCTGCGGCACGATGGCAATGCGCTCCCGCACTTCAGCCGGATCGGCTTTGCGCACGTCGACACCGTCAATGGCGATGCGGCCGGTTTCGGGATCGTAGAAGCGCAGAATCAGCGAAAAGACGGTGCTCTTTCCGGCGCCCGACGGGCCGACGATCGCCACCGTCTCGCCGGGCTCGACCTGAAAACTCAAGCCGTGGACGGCGGCACGGTCCGGCCTTGCCGGGTAGGAGAAGGAGACGTCGTCGAAACTGATCGCGCCTGTCGCCTTGGCGGGCAGCGGCAGCGGATTGGCCGGCGGTTGAATCGCCGGCGTCTCGTCGAGTATCTCGGTCAGCCTTTCGGCCGCACCCGCCGCCTGGGCAAGCTCGCCCCAGACTTCCGACAGTGCGCCCAGCGCGCCTGCGGCAAACACGGAGTAAAGCAGGAACTGGCCGAGCGTGCCGGGCGACATCGTGCCGGCAAGCACGTCACGCGAGCCGAACCACAACACCGCCACGACCGAGGAAAAGATCATGAAGATGGCAAAGAAGGTGAGCAGCGAGCGGGAGAAGATCGACGAGCGCGCCGCCTGGAAGGCGGCTTCCACCGCGGCCGAGAACCGCCCGGTGACCAGCGTCTCGTTGGTGAACGCCTGCAACGTACGCACCGCGCCGATTTGCTCGCTTGCATAGGCGGTCGCTTGCGCCAGCGTGTCCTGCGCCTGCCGTGACCGGCGCCTCACCGAACGGCCGAACGCGACCAGCGGCAGCACGATGAGCGGAATGGCCGCGATCACCAGGCCCGACAGTTTCGGGCTGGTGATAACCATCATCGCCACCGCGCCGAGCCCGAGGATGACGTTGCGCAGCGCCACCGAGGCAGTGGCGCCGACCGCAGATTTCACCTGCGTGGTGTCGGCGGCAAGCCGCGAGACGATCTCGCCCGACTGGGCGGTGTCGAAGAAGGACGGCGAAAGCGTCGTGACATGCGAAAACACGTCGCTGCGGATGTCGGCAACGACCCGCTCGCCGAGCGTGATGACGAAGTAGTAGCGTCCGGCCGACGCCGCCGCCAGAATGGCTGCCATCGCCACCAGGGCGGCGAAATACTCGGCGATGACGACGGTGCCGGAAGCACTGAAACCGTGGTCGATCATGCGCCGCACGGCCAGCGGCAGCGCCAGCGTCGTCGCTGCGGCGATGGCGAGCGAAATGAGGGCGCCTATGACCAGTTTGCGGTAGCGGAATATGTAGGGATATAGGCGCCTGAGCGGCCCGAGCGAGCGCCTGCGCCCGTCTTGCTCGCCGCTGATGTCCGCCATGACCGTTTCCTCTGGCCGCTCCAGGTGGGCGCGTTCAATATGCGCCTGCCGTGGCCTTGTGATTCAATTCCGGCTGATGTATAGGCTCGCCGACCGTTTTAGAAGCCGTGGCTTTTCAATAGCTGCGGCTTCGAGTTTTAAAAAGGGGCGCATCGACGCAGGCCGCGGGCCCGTCTATAGCGCCGCAAGCCAGGAAGCACGACAATGAAGGCCGATATCCATCCCGACTACCACACCATCAAGGTCGTCATGACCGATGGCACCGAATACTCGACCCGTTCGACCTGGGGCAAGGAAGGCGATACGATGAACCTCGATATCGATCCGACCACGCACCCGGCCTGGACCGGCGGCCAGCAGACCCTGCTCGACCGCGGCGGCCGCCTGTCGAAGTTCAAGAAGCGCTTCGAAGGTTTCGGCCTCTAAAGTTTACCTGTATCGCTGAATAAAGAACCCGCCTTTGTGGCGGGTTTTTTGTTGCCGTCAAAGTCAGTCGCTTCAAGCTAACGCGCCGATACCTCCCGCTTGTGGGGAGGTCGGCCCAAGGGTCGGGTGCGGTCCGACGCCTCCACCCTGCTGCTTCGAAGCGACCCTTCCCAGAGTGGTGCGAGCCTACCCGTCCACCAATTCCCGCAGCGCCATGCGCTTGTAGGCGGCGACCAGCCTGTCGCCCTCCTGCCGATCGACCGAGATCGCCAGCCGCACGGCAGCCTCGCCCATCTGCCAGACCAGAAACGCTGTGGTCTCCAGCGCCACCGGATCGGCGCCGGGATGCAGCCGCTTCAGCACCATGGTCAGGAATTCGGCATTTGCCCGGCTGTCGGCGAGTTCGAGCTGGCGCAGCGCCTTGTCGGCCTGCGTGCCCGACCAGATGTCGCGCATCACCGGCTCGGCCAGGAACAGCTGATAGTAGATATCCACCAGCTCCGAAAACGCCTGCCGCAGGCCCTCGGCGTCGACGACATCCTTGAGCGCCGAGGAGATGCAGGCCTGGCTTTCGGCGGTGTAGCGCTCGGCCAGCGCCCAGACGATCGCCCGCTTGTCGGGAAAGAACTGGTAGAGCGAGCCGATCGACACCGCGGCCCGTTCCGCCACCTCGCCCATGCGCATGGCGTCGCTGCCTTGCTCGGCAATCAGCGCCGAGGCTGCGGCCAGCATGCGCTCGACCCGCTCGCGGCTGCGCTGCTGGGTGGGCGCCCGTCGCGGCGATGCGACCTGCTCCTGGGCAGATGCGGGCGTTGCTGTGTCTTCCATGACGGCCTCCGGTCTCGACAAAATCTGCCAACAGACGGCTTGACTCCCAAAATACGAGGGTTTATCACGTTTTGCAAATGTGAGGATTACTCATATTTGTAAACAAAGGAAAACCACAATGACCGACACCAAACCAGTCCTGATCCTCGGTGGCACTGGCAAGGCCGGCCGTCGCCTCGCCGAGCGGCTGACCTCACAGGTCATTCCCGTGCGCATCGGCTCGCGTTCCGGCAGCCCCCGCTTCGACTGGGAGGTTCCGGCGACCTGGGAGCCTGCCATGCAGGGCGTGGGCGCCGTCTACATCAGTTACTATCCCGACATCGCCGTGCCGGGCGCCGCCGAGACCGTCGGCGCCTTCGCCAGGCTTGCGGTGGCAAATGGCGTCACCCGCATGGTGCTGCTCTCCGGCCGCGGCGAGACCGAAGCCCAGCGCGCCGAAGAGATGGTCAAAGCCTCGGGCGCTGACTGGACGATCCTGCGTTGCGCTTGGTTTTCGCAGAATTTCAGCGAAGGTTTTCTCGTCGAGTCCTTGCGGCAAGGCGAAGTGGCTTTGCCTGTCGGCCCTGTTGGCGAGCCCTTCGTCGATGTCGACGACATCGCCGATGCTGCCTTCGTTGCGCTGACCGAACCGGGTCATGTCGGCCAGCTCTATGAGTTGACCGGGCCGCGGCTGCTAAGCTTCGCCGACGCGGTTGCCGAGATCGCCAAGGCGACCGGCCGCGACATCCGCTATATCAAGATCTCGCATGACGAATTCACCGCCGCGACGGCGGCATACGAACTGCCGCCCGAAATCGCCTGGCTGCTCAACGAGCTGTTCACCGAAGTGCTTGACGGCCGCAACGAGACGCTGACCGACGGCGTCCAGCGTGTGCTCGGCCGCGCGCCGAAAGACTTTTCCGCCTACGCAAATGAAACCGCTGCAACCGGCATCTGGAGCAACTGAGATGATCAAGCTTTTTCCCACCCTCACCATCATCGCTGCAATCGGCTCGGGCGTCGTCGGCGGCGTGTTCTTCGCCTTTTCCAACTTTATCATGGCGGCGCTTGCCCGGCTGCCGGTCCCCCAAGGCATCGCGGCGATGAATTCGATCAACATCACCGTGATCACGCCCACCTTCATGACGGCGCTGTTCGGCACCGGCCTGCTCTGTCTGGTGCTTATCGCCGCCGTTATCATGGGGGGGTGGAGCCAGTCCGGTTCATACTGGCTGCTTGCCGGTGCCGTGATCTATTTGATCGGCAACCCGATCGTGACCATGGTCTTCAATGTGCCGCTCAACGATGCGCTCGCCGCCGTCGACGCGGCCAGCGCCAATGGCGCAGCCGTGTGGGCGAACCATCTGAATCAATGGGTGATGTGGAACCACGTCCGCACCATCACCGCCATCGTGTCGATGGCCTGCTTCATGTTCGCATTGCTCTGAAAAATGGCACTTCGCAAACGCAAGGACCTCGCCTCAAGCGGGGTCCTTTTGCGTGTGACCCTTGCGGTCGGAATGACCGAGATCGCGGCCCGGATCGATGACGTCGCGCACCAGCTGCTTGAGCTTGGCGGCATCGGGAAAGCCGCCGTCGCGCTTGCGGTCCCAGACCAGCACATCGTTGCAGGAAACGGTGAAGATGCCGCCTGTGCCCGGCACCAGCGTCACTTCACCAAGATCCGTGCCGAAGGTGGAGAGCAGTTCCTGCGCCATCCAGCCGGCCCGCAACAGCCACTGGCACTGCGTGCAATAGGTGATGACCACGCGGGGCCTCTCCGGCACACTCATGTCTGGGCCTCCTGTATGCGCACCGTGGTATTTGCGAATCGATCGTGTATCGGGTCGTCGCCCAGAGCTATGGATATCGCAATCCAGACCGGCCAGATCAGCACCAAAACGAGGGCAGCGGATGCAACCACTATTTCCAGGCTGGAGTAATCCAGCACGCCACCGGGAGCGGTGCCCCAAGCCTGAAAAGCATACCAGCTTCCCGTCAGGACGATCGGTAATGCGCCGAGAAACTTGATAAGTTGCCGCCGAACAGCCTTTCTCGCCGGCAGGCCGGCCCTATGTCTGTCGTCCTCATCATGTACAGTGAGCTCCGTGAGCCGCTTGCCGATTGATTGGCCGGACTTCAACTCCATAATGAGGAGATAAGACGCCAGAGCGATCAGCTCGAGGAAACCCAGGTCCAATGCTGCAGGCCTGAAATTCCCTTGCGAATCCAGATCGATCGAGATGGAGGATGTTTCTCCAGGCTTTGAGCCCGGCGCCGTACCCACGCTCCATATGGCGACCGGCAAACCGAGTACTGATGTTCTACACACCTGCCTGTCATAACGGGCAAGTGTCGGGGCACCGTGAACCGTACCCTCCTGGCATAGTTTCCAGTTCAGCCAAAAGCTGCCTTTTACGCCACCGTTGGTCAGCAGAAATAGAGCCCCTACGAGCAAATAGAGGGCGATCAGGATTACAAGGTAGTCGATGAGTGCAGCGAGAAACCGTCGCCATATGCCGGGCCGGCGAGGCCAGGCCACCGCATCGGCAAAACTTGCCTCTTTATAGTCGGTCATCGGCCCCCCCTGATCACTGACTAATCTATAGGCAGGCCGCCGTCATACAGCAATATTCGCATCCGACTGTATTGCACGGACCTACGCCGCGCTGAGCTTGGCCATGGTCTCGTCGTCGACCTCGAAATTGGCGTAGACGCTCTGCACGTCGTCATCGTCCTCGAGCGTTGCCACCAGTTTCATCAGCGATTGCGCCCGCTCTTCGTCGACCGGGACATTGTTCTGCGGCTGCCAGATCGGCTTCACCGATTCGGCCTCGCCAAGCGAGGCTTCCAGCGCCTTAGACACTTCGCCCATACTCTCGAACGCACAGTAGATGGTGTGGCCTTCCTCGTCGGACTCGACATCATCGGCGCCGGCCTCGATCGCCGCGTCCATCACCTTGTCGGCGCTGCCGGCGGAGGCCGGATAGTAAATCTCGCCGGCGCGGTTCCACATGAACGACACCGAGCCGGTTTCACCAAGCGCACCGCCGGCTTTGGTGAAGGCGGCGCGCACATTCGAGGCCGAGCGGTTGCGGTTGTCGGTCAGCGCCTCGACGATCAGCGCCACGCCGCCTGGCCCATAGCCTTCATAGCGCACCGCTTCGTAATTCTCGGCATCGCCCATCGACGCCTTGTTGATGGCGCGCTGGATGTTGTCCTTCGGCATCGACACCGCCTTGGCGTTCTGGATAGCCAGGCGCAAACGCGGGTTCATCGATGGGTCGGGCGTCCCGCTCTTGGCGGCGACGGTGATTTCGCGCGCCAGCTTGGAAAACATTTTTGACCGCACCGCGTCCTGCCGGCCCTTGCGGTGCATGATGTTCTTGAACTGTGAATGGCCAGCCATGGCACCCCTGTCGTCTTCGGCTAGAGCATCCCGAAGCGAGGTGGTCTCACCTCGTCTTCCCGGGTACTCGAATTCAAATTTTCAGAGCCGTCCAAGGTGCAACGCGATGGATGCACGGCGTTCTCTGTCGGAATGGCCGGCTTATAGATAAATCGGCTCAATTCGTCCAGCCGCGCCGGTTCAGCCCTCCAGACCGGATTTCAGCCGTCGATAATGCTGAGCGCATGGCCGGCATACTGGCTGATCCAGCGGTCATGAATATGCTTGATCGGCAGCGCGTTGAGATGGTTCCAGCGCTCGCGCCCTTCGCGCTTTGCCACCACCAGTTCAGCTTCTTCCAGCACCTTGAGATGCAGCATGACGGTGCAGCGATCGATGTCGGGAAACGCCTCGCACAACATGCCGGTCGTCTGCGGCGCATCCTTCAGCCGATCCAGCAATTCGCGACGGCGCGGATTCGCCAACGCCTTGAAAACGTGATCGTCTGCGGTTTGGCTTGACATGTTATGTTTCTATAACATATTGTCGAACCAATCAAGGAAGGAGCTGTGGATATGTCTCTTGGATTCAGAGTTTCCGGGCGCATCGGCAAACCGGTCGCAGAAGTCTTCGACGCAGTCGTGAATCCGGAGAAGCTCAGCTGCTATTTCACCACCATCGGCGGCGCCAGCGCCCCGCTGGAAGCCGGCATCGGTGTCGTCTGGTGGGGAAAAGTGCCGGTCGAGGTCGATGAAGTGGTCAAGGACAGCCGCATCGTGTTGCGCTGGGATGCCACAGATGCCGACGACAGGCCGGCCTATAAGACACGCATCGAGATGAACTTCGAGCCGCTGGACGATGGCGGCACCCTTGTGACCATTGCTGAATCCGGCTGGCCGGAAGGCGTGGTCGGCCTGCAGAAATCCTACCTCAATTGCGAGGGCTAGTCGCAGATGCTGGCTTGCATGAAAGCCTATGTCGAATACGGCATCAACCTGCGCGACGGCTACTACCGCGGCGAGATGAGGGGCGAGCCGGCCAACGAGACAAACAGATGAACCGCGCAACGGAGCCCGCAATGACCGCGAAAATGACCGGCGGCATCAACATCGCCATGAAAGTGCCCCCGCATCAATACGAGGCGACGATCGCCTTCTATCGAGATGTCGTCGGCTTGAAGCCATTCACCGCCAAGGCGCCGGCCATCGGCTTCGAGCTCGGCCCCAACCGTCTGTGGATCGACGAGGCGCCGATGCTGAGTCAGGCCGAAGTCTGGCTTGAGCTTTTCACCGACGATTCTGCAGCCATTGCGGATCATCTCGCCAAGGCCGGCGTCGTCCGTTGCGACGCGGTCGAGCCCCTGGGCGAAGGCTTTCGCGGCTTCTGGATCGCTAACCCGGCCAGCATCGCTCACATGGTGCGCGAGCCTGACGCTTGGTGAGCGCAAACCGGACAAAGAAGCAGCGTCGATGGAAATTCACAAAACGCCGACTGCCGAAGCCGGCATGCTGATCAGGCGGCCGGTCGCCGAGGTCTTCGAGGCGATCGTCAACCCGGCCATCACCACGAAATTCTGGTTTACCCACAGCAGCGGCCGGCTGGATGGCGGCAAAGAGGTTCGCTGGGAGTGGCGCATGTACGGCGCCTCGGCGATGGTCAATGTCAGCGAGATCGTCGAGAACAAGAAGATCGTCATGCAATGGAGCGATCCGCCGACCACTGTGGTCTGGACATTCACGGAGATGCCCGGCGCCGAAACGCCTGACGGTGCGACCTTTCTTGAGGTCAGCAATTTCGGCTTCGCCGGCACCGCCCGACGAGCAGGTCAAGCAAGCGATCGGCTCGGCCGACGGCTTCGCACTGGTTCTTGCCGGCGCAAAGGCATGGCTGGAACAGGGCCTTTCGCTTGGCCTGATCGGCGACCGCTACCCAAACGGCGTGCCGGGGCGCTAGGGCCGCCCCTGCGGCGCCAGCATCAATGCCCGCCGCCGGATTTCTTGCGCCGCCGCGCCAGCATGTTCAGGCCCTCGACCAGGGCGGAAAAACCCATGGCGGCGTAGATGTAGCCCTTCGGCACATGATAGCCCATTCCGTCGGCGATCAGCGTCATGCCGATCATCAGCAGGAAGCCCAGCGCCAGCATGACGATGCTCGGGTTCTTGGCGATGAAATTGGCCAGCGGCCCTGCCGCCAGCATCATCACGCTCACCGCCACGATCACGGCGATGTACATTATGGCAATCTCGTCGGTCATGCCGACGGCGGTGATGATCGAATCGATCGAAAAGACGAGATCGAGCAGCAGGATCTGGAAGATGGCGCCGGCAAGCGCGATCTGCAGCGTCTCGCCCATCATCGTATCCTTGTGGTCGTCGGGATCGACGGTGTGGTGGATTTCCTTGGTCGCCTTCCAGACCAGGAACAGGCCGCCGGCAATCAGGATCAGGTCGCGCCAGGAAAAGCCATGGCCGAACGCTGTGAACACCGGCGTCGTCAGCTGCACGATGATGGAGATGGTTGCGAGCAGCACCAGCCGCATGATCAGCGCCGCCGAGATGCCGAGACGCCGGGCGCGGGCGCGCTGCGCTTCCGGCAATTTGTTGGTCAGGATCGAGATGAAGATCAGATTATCGATGCCGAGCACGACCTCAAGCACGATCAGCGTCAGCAAAGCGACCCACGCGGTTGGATCGGAAACAAATTGAAAATGCGGCGCCAGGAACTCAACGAGCTGCATGGAGGTCGTCCCCTCTACGATCTAGAGCAGTTTCGTCGCCAATTAGGTACTATATTCCACCATATCAATGTCACGACCAGAACGATGGCGCGGTTTCTTCAAGCCGCGGCCCGCGACGAAACGGCGCGATCTTTTCGGCCAGGCCCGTCCGGTCGGAAATGTCGACGCCGACGCCGCACAATGTCGCCGGTCCGGTGGCCGCCTCGAAGCGGCCTTTCGGAACTTTCGACAGGAAGCGGTTGAGCGGCTCTTCCTTGTCCATGCCGAGCGAGGAATCATAGTCTCCGCACATGCCGGCATCGGACATGTAGCCGGTGCCGCCATTGAGGATCTGGTGGTCGGCCGTCGGCTGGTGCGTATGGGTGCCGATGACGAGGCTGGCGCGGCCGTCGACGAAATGCGCGAAGCACATTTTCTCCGAGGTCGCTTCGGCATGGAAGTCGATGACCACGGCATCGGCCTGCTCGCCCAGCGGACAGGCGGCCAGCTCGCGCTCGCCGGCCTGGAACGGATCGTCGAGCTCGGGATGCATGAACACCCGGCCCATGATGTTGGCGACCAGCACGCGCGCACCGTTTTTGGCGATGTAGACGCCGGAGCCGCGCCCCGGCGTGCCCCTGGGGAAGTTGGACGGGCGCAAGAAGCGCTCCTCGCGCGGCGCGAAGATCAGTGCGTCGCGCTGGTCCCAGACATGGTTGCCGGTGGTGACGACATCGGCACCGGCGGCGATGGTGTCGCGAAAAATGTCTTCGGTGATGCCGAAGCCGCCGGCGGCGTTCTCGCCATTGACGATGACGAAATCGAGTTTGAAATCCGAGATCAGGCCGGGCAGCTGTTCCCACACCGCCGTACGTCCCGATTTGCCCACCATGTCGCCGAGGAAGAGAAGTCTCATGCCCACTTCTATCCAGAGGCACGGACGCTAGGCAAGCGCTACCCGGGCGATTGGCGCTAACGCCGGCCGAAAGTACCACGCTGCCGTTGAGACGGCTTTGCGCTCGCGCCCGCGACGCGAACTGCCGAAGGCATCATCGGTGACGCCGGCGGTGCGGTGCGTCCGCGCAGCCAGAAGAACCACACGTAAAAAACAGTGAACCCACCAGTAGCGGCCAGGAGCAACAGCCCGCCGCGCCAGCCCTTCATCGCCGCGGTATCGAGGATCGATGGATTGGCAGGGTTGTAATACAACTTCACCGCGTCGCCTTTGGACGCCGTGTAGAGGCCGATGTCCTTTCCCTTGCCGGACCACGTCATCGGTGCATCGTTCGCGACATAGGTGACAGCGACGTTGATGCCTTTCGTGGTGAGGCCATTACCCTGGGCTTCGCTGTAGGAACTGACATCCGTCACTGTGGCAACCGTCTGATGCCAGGCGAACTGGTGGTGCAGGGCCGTTCCGGAAATGTGCAATGCCATCGCGAACAGCGTCACCGCTATGAGGACGAACGGCATCAGCAGGAAGCGTGCGAAGACAAACATGATGGCCGCCATCGGCTCGGACTGTGTTGCCGGAATACTATCCGGCACGTCTTGGAAACGCGTTAAGCGGGATCGCGGTCTTTTAAGCGATGTCGAAGCGGCGCAAACCGCTCTCGGTCAGTATTTCCGGGATGATGACGTCGTGCGCCTCATCCGGCACGAGACCCACCTCCTGGCAATCGAAAGCGATGCCGATCAGTCGTGGCGGCTGGCCCTTGTCGATCAGCCTGGCGATGGCGCGGTCGTAATAGCCGGCGCCATACCCGATGCGATGACCGCGGCTGTCGAACGCCGCGAGCGGCACCAGCATCACCGCGGGATCGAGAACCTCGGCCTCCGCATGCGGACCGACCGTGCCAAAACCCATCTCGACCATCGGCGCGCCGTGCACCAGTTCGCGAAAGACTATGGTGGTCTTGTCGAGGATGGCCGGCAGGCAAAGCCTGGCTCCCTTCTCACGCAAGGCAAACATCAGCGGCCTGACGTCGACTTCCGATCGCATCGGCCAGAAAGCTGAAACGATCTGACCCGGCTCGATGGCGAGGTGGTCGCGCGCCGTCTCGGCCATTTCAAGCGCGATCTCCACCCGCCGCAGCGGATCGAGCGCATCGCGACGGCCGAGTGCCTCGAGGCGCAACTGCTTTTTCAGGTCTTTGGGAGATGTCATGCGCGGACGATAGAAAAGGTCGGATCTGGGTGACGTTTCATGAGCGACGTTTTCTACCACATCATCCGCCAAACTGGGCGGATACAGGTAAGTGACGATCCACACAACCGGTGGAGAGAGCGATCCCGGGAACCTACAAAGTAGGTGGGCGCCGTATGAGAAAACCCACGGGTCTTCCCAGGGACAGCTCCCTAAGGATCGTTAAGGCCCCGGGGAAAATGTTCTCCTGCCGGGAAGCGCAGACCGCCAAGCCCAATATAGGCGGCTGGTCGGTCAAGCGCTAGTGACATGAGCCGATGTTTCCATTTCGATCTCACACGCTTTCGTCGCAGCCGGCTCGCCCTTGCACAGGTCAAGCAGCGTCCTTACGGTCGCGCTCACCAACCGAGGAGCAAGTATGCGTTTCGAAGGCACGGCGGCCTATGTCGCCGACAAGGATCTGATGGTGGCGGTGAACGCCGCGATCGCGCTGGAACGGCCATTGCTGATCAAGGGCGAGCCGGGCACCGGCAAGACCGAGCTTGCCCGCCAGGTGGCATCGGCGCTCGGCCTCGACCTGATCGAATGGCACGTCAAGTCGACCACCCGTGCGCAGCAGGGACTGTATGAATATGATGCTGTCTCGCGGCTGCGCGACAGCCAGCTCGGCGATGCCAGGTTCAACGACATCAAAAACTACATCAAGCGCGGCAAGCTCTGGCACGCCTTCGCGGCCGGTAAGAAGGTCGTGCTGTTGATCGACGAGATCGACAAGGCCGATATCGAATTCCCCAACGACCTGCTGCAGGAACTCGATCGGATGGAGTTCTTCGTCTACGAAACCGGCGAAACGATCCGCGCCGCTGTGCGCCCCATCGTCATCATCACTTCCAACAATGAGAAGGAACTGCCCGACGCCTTCCTGCGCCGGTGCTTCTTCCACTACATCCGCTTTCCCGATGTCGACACGCTGCACAAAATCGTCGACGTGCACTATCCCGGCATAAAGCAGAATTTGGTGCGTGCTGCCCTGACCCAGTTCTACGAGATCCGCGATGTGCAGGGGTTGAAGAAGAAGCCGTCGACCTCCGAGGCGCTCGACTGGATCCGCCTGCTGGTCGCCGACGACATCGCACCCGAGGATCTGCGCGCCGACCCCAAGAATGCGCTGCCGAAGCTGCACGGCGCACTGCTCAAGAACGAACAGGACGTGCATCTGTTTGAACGCCTGGCCTTCATGGCCAGACGGCAGGGGTGAGGATCGAGGGTTGGCTGACAGCTACGGGCGGCTTTGGCCGCTTACTCCGCGGGAGCAAACCCTCTCTCCTGCGGCGCGACGCGCTTCGGCCCGAAGATGACGAAGCCGATGACCGACAGGGCGAGAACGCCGATCCCGCAATAGAGCATGACCCAGCCGAAACCGTTGACCAGGGCGGCATGCACGATGGCGCCGGATGGGTCGAGGGCTGCGAGCTTCGGCGTCCCCTGCGCAAGGCCCTCCAGATTGCCGGTGGCAACCCTTTCCGCTAGTGCCCGCAACTCATCCGGCTCCAAAGCCGCGCCGAGTGTGGCCCGCAGGTGGGAAACGATACCTTGCGTCAGCAGCAGGCCGAGCACCGCGATGTTGATGGCAAGCGTGATCAGGCGTGCGCTGATGTCGATGCCGGACGCCATGCCGGCACGATCCGGCGATACCGCGCCGGTCGTGGTATTGGTGGTCGGCGAATTGGTGAGACCGATGCCGATGCCGGCAATCAGCGTGCCGGGCAGCATGGTCAGCCAGGTGGCGCCCTCGAGCCCGGAGCCGATCCACATGGCGATGAAACCGATCCCTAGCGTCAGCAGACCGAGCGGGATGGCAATTCGCGCCTGATAGCGCGCGCGCAGGCGCTCGGCGATCGGCGGCATCACCATGAAGGGCAGCGTGTAGACGAGCAACAGCAGGCCGGTCGTCGTGCTGTCGTAGCGGAGAACGCCCGAATAATAGATCGGCAGATAGATGATGAACGGCCAGTAACTGAAATTCATGCCGATGGCGCCCATGATCGCGCCGGAAAATTGGCGGATGCGGAACGCGGAGAAATCGAACATCGGATAGGGATTGACCCTCTCGGCGACAAGGAAAGCGATGAACGCAGCCACGGAGGCTGATATCACGCCGATGCGGGCGCTGGTCCCGAGATCCGCACCCTGCGTGATCAGATAGGAGAAGCCGAACACAGAAGCCGACAGCGTCAGCATGCCGGCCCAGTCAAGCTTCTGGGCGTTGTGATCGCGCGATTGCGTGACACCGGCGCCGATAAAGGCGAGCGCCAGGATCGCCAGCGGCACGTGGATGAGGAACACCCATTGCCAGTTCGACAGCGCCACGATCAAGCCACCGATGGCGGGCCCGAAACCGAGCCCGATGCCTGAGACGACGCTCCAGGCGACGAAAGCCTTGCCGCGTTCGCGGCCGTCCTGGAACTGATGCGACAGCACGGCGACGCTGCAGGTCAGCATCGCGCCGCCGGCGAGACCTTGCAGGAAGCGGGCGGCGATCAGCAGCGCCGCACTCGGCGCTAGGCCGCACAGCAGCGAGGCGAGGCCGAAGGCGACGGTGGTGATCACCATCACGCTCTTGCGGCCGAAACGGTCGGCCAATGTCCCCGTCGCCATAAGCACTGTCGTGCAGGCGATGGTGTAGGCATTCATGATCCACTGCAAATCCCTGAAATTGGCGGCGAGCACGCTTTCCAGTTTCGGCAGGATCACCGGCACGCTGGAGATTTCGAGCCCGAACAGCAGCGACGCCAGGCACACGCCGGTGAGCGCTATGGTGTTTCGTTGAATTGGCATATCGATCTCTTTCCATCCGAGCATGAGGCGCTCTTCAAACCGCGACCAGTTTGAGATAGAGGAGACTCGACCATGAAAAAAGGCTATGCTCGGCTATATCAGAAATGACAAAACGGAATGATTGGCCCAATGGAGTGCTGCGATGACCAGTCTTGATGTGGACGCCGTACGAACCTTTGTGATGGTGGCCGATCTGCAGAGCTTCACCCAGGCGGCATCGGCGCTGAGCAGCACGCAGGCGACGATCAGCGTCAAGCTGCGCCGCCTTGAGGAGAAGCTCGGCGCGCGATTGATCGAAAGAACGCCGCGCCGCGTCAGCCTGTCGGCACGAGGCGCCGTCTTCCTACCCGCCGCGCGTGACTTCCTTGCCGCGCACGAGCGCGCCATGGCGGAGTTTGCGTCAGCACCGTGCCGGCTTGCGCTCGGCTTTGTCGATCATGCCGCCGGTCCGGCGCTGTCCATTCTGATTGCCCAGCTCCATGCGCACGATCCATCGCTGACGCTCAGTTTGAGGATCGATACCAGCACGGTGCTCAAGGAAGCTTTCGATCACGGCGAGCTCGATGCAGTCATCGTGCACCGCGAAGGCGACAGCCGTCCTGGCCGGACCTTGTCGCGCAACCACTATGGCTGGTTCGCAGCACCTTCCTTCGAGTGGCAGCGCGGAACGCCGTTGCGCCTCGCGCTCTTAAGCACCGTGTGCAACTGTCCGGATCGTGTGCGGGCGGTCGAGGCGCTGGACAAAGCAGGCATCGCCTGGGAGGAGGCCTTCGTCGGCGGCGGCGGCGCGGCCGTCAACATTGCGATATCGGCGGGCTTTGCCGTTTCGGCGCTGGCTCACTGCGTCGCTCCGCCCGGCCTGATCGAGGTTGGCCGCAAACTTGGTCTTCCATCGCTTGACCCTTCCGAAGTGGTGCTGCATTCGCACAATCTGGCGCCGCGCGCGCGTGACGCGCTGCAGATGCTGGTGACCGCATTTCGCGAGTACAATTCGCCGGTGGATTAGGCGATGGTGTTTCCGATCTGATTCCGCCGGAATCCGATAAGGCTTTGGAGGAACCGAAATGACCGAGATCACCGTCCGCCCGCTGGCGCTGGCCGACCATGCCGACTGGCGGCGGCTGTGGACTGCCTACCTCACCTTCTACGAGACCAAGCTGCCGGACGAGGTCTACGACATCACCTGGAAACGACTGTTCACGGAAGGTGAATTCGAACCGAAGGGGTTTATCGCCACGCTCGACGGCAAGGCGGTCGGCCTGACCCATTATCTCTATCACCGCTCCGGCTGGTCGGAGAAAAACAACTGCTACCTGCAGGACCTGTTCGCCGACCCTGATGTGCGCGGCAAGGGCATCGGTGCGGCCCTCATTGAAGCGGTCAAGCAGGCAGCCGGCAAGATCGGCGTCAAGAACGTCTATTGGATGACCCACGAAACCAACACCACAGCGCGCAAGCTCTACGACCATGTCGCGCGGCGGACAGGGTTTATCGAGTATGATCTGCTATGATGCGAGCGCGATCGAAATAACGCGGAAGGAGCCGAATGATCCGCTATGTCGGAATCCTGGATGGCAGTGACGGCGTTTGGGGAGTGCGGATGCCCGATCTCGCCGGCTGCCACGGGGCCGGCGCAAACCCGGCTGAAGCGATAGCCGATGCCGCGTCGGCTACGCGCGAATGGGCGGAAGCCCGCATCGCAAAGCACTTGCCCATGCCCAACCCACGTACCGTGGCAAATCTTCTGCAATCCGGCGAAATCGACAGTGCCCGTGGCGACTCCGCCGTGACCGTTCGGCATAGATAACGGCCAACCATGTTCCTCCCCTTCTTTCTCGAACTAAAGGCCGCGCGGGTTCCCGTTTCGCTCAGGGAATATCTGTCGCTGCTGGAAGGGCTGGAGGCCGGGCTGGTCGACTATGACGTCCAGGGTTTTTACTACCTCGCCCGCGCCGCGCTTGTGAAGGACGAACGCCATATCGACCGCTTCGACCAGGTGTTTACGCATGTCTTCAAGGGGATCGAGGCGCTCACCGGCCCCGATGCCGTCGGTGTCGCCAACATCCCTGAGGAATGGCTGCGCCGGCTCGCCGAAAAGCACCTGACCGAGGAAGAGAAGAAACTGATCGAGGCGCTCGGCGGTTTCGACAAGCTGATGGAGACACTGAAGCAGCGGCTGGAGGAGCAGAAAGGCCGCCACCAGGGCGGCTCGAAATGGATCGGTACCGGCGGCACCTCGCCTTTCGGCGCCTATGGCTACAATCCCGAAGGCGTGCGCATCGGCCAGCATGAAAGCCGAAATCGCCGTGCGGTGAAAGTCTGGGACGAGCGCGAGTTCAAAAATTTCGACGACGCCGTCGAGCTCGGCACCCGCAACATCAAGGTGGCGCTGAAGCGCCTGCGCCGCTGGGTGCGCGAGGGTGCGGAGGAAGTGTTCGACCTGCCCGGCACCATCCATGCCACCGCCGAGCACGGCTATCTCGATGTGCAGACGCGCCCCGAACGGCGCAACGCCGTGAAGCTCTTGATGTTCTTCGATGTCGGCGGCTCGATGGACGACCACATCAAAGCGTCGAGGAGCTGTTTTCGGCCGCCCGCGCCGAATTCCGCCAGCTCGAATATTTTTACTTCCACAACTGCGTTTACGAGGGCGTCTGGAAGGACAACCGGCGCAGGCATGCCGAGACCATCCCGACCTTCGATCTGCTTCACAAATACGGCCCCGACTACAAGGTGATCGTCGTCGGCGATGCCTCGATGAGCCCTTACGAGATCGCGCATCCCGGCGGTTCGGTCGAGCATTGGAATCCGGAAGCCGGCAGTGTCTGGCTTGGCCGCCTCATCCAGCAATGGCCGAATGCGGTCTGGCTGAACCCCGAAAACCAGAAAAACTGGGGCTTCACCCATTCGATCGCGATGATCCGCGATCTCTTCGGCGGCCGCATGTTCCCACTGACGCTGGCCGGGTTGGAAGCCGCGACGAAGCAGCTCTCACGCAAGCATTGATATGAGAGGAAAACCGATGACCTGCTTTCTTTGCCCGCAATGCGGCGTCCAGTTCGCGGCAACGCAGACCCCTCCAGAAAATTGCCCGATCTGCGAGGACGAGCGGCAATATGTGCGCTGGGAAGGCCAAGCCTGGATCACTGGGGAAGAACTCTCTGCCGGGCATAGGCTTGTGATGAAGGACGATGCCGGCGTTCTCGCTTTCGGCATCGAGCCGCGCTTTGCTATCGGCCAGCGGGCGCTGCTGGCGCAGACGCCGCACGGCAATGTGCTGTGGGATTGCATCTCGATGGTGAGCGACGAGGCGGTAGCCGAAATCAACCGTCGCGGCGGCCTGGCCGCGATCGCCATTTCGCACTGCCACTATTATTCGGTGATGGTCGAGTGGAGCGAGGCGTTTGGCGGCGTGCCGATCTATCTCCATGCCGACGACCGCCAGTGGATCATGCGGCCGCACAACGCCATCGTCAACTGGGCGGGCGAGACGCTGGCCATAAACCCGTCGCTGACACTCGTGCGTTGCGGTGGCCATTTTGCCGGCGGCCAGGTGCTGCATTGGAAACGCGATGGCGGTAACGCCCTGCTGTCCGGCGACATATTGCAGGTGACGCCGACGCGTCGCCATGTCAGCTTCATGTACAGCTATCCGAACTACATTCCGCTCAATGCGCCGGCCGTGCGACGCATCGCGGCGGCACTTGAGCCTTTCGAATTCGACGACATCTACGGCGCGTGGTGGCAGCAGAACATCATCGGCGGCGCAAGAACGGCATTTCATGCGTCGATCGCCCGCTATCTTCAGGCGATTGGGTAGGAACTCGGCTGAAAATGCGAGCAAAACACGTAACAAACGCCTATCTCTAAGCGAATATTGCTTGCAACCAACAACAAGCCGCCAAGGCTGAGGAGATCAAATGGACACCCACACCTACCCTGTCACCCGCACCGACGCCGAATGGCGCGCCCGCCTGACGCCCGAGCAATATGCGGTCATGCGCGGCCATGGCACCGAACGGCCCGGAAGCTGCGCGCTGCTCTACGAAAAGCGCGCCGGCACCTTTTCCTGCGTCGGCTGCGACCAGCCGCTGTTCGAATCCAAGCTCAAGTTCGAGAGCGGCACCGGCTGGCCGAGCTTCAATGATCCGGTGCCCGGTTCGGTCGAAAACACCGTCGACCGCAGCTACGGCATGGTCCGCACCGAATGCCACTGCGCCCGCTGCGGCAGCCATCTCGGCCATGTCTTCGAGGACGGCCCGCCGCCGACCGGCCTGCGCTATTGCATCAACGGCGTGGCGCTGAAATTCGAGCCGACGGCTTAAACCGCAGCTTGACCACCATCTTCAAAGGGCGGCTTCGGCCGCCCTTTTTCGTGTCAATCTTCTCAGACAACCACCACCAGGATCAGCCAAAGCGTAGCCCCGAGCGTCATCAACGAAGCCTTGGCGCCACTGGATTTTTCCGTGGTTCGCCAGACGGCAAAGGTCAGAAAGATGTTGTAGGGCACGGGCGCGAAATGCACCGCCAGGACGACGGCGAGCGGCAGCTTCAAGCCGAGCAGAATGAGCGCGGCCACCGACGAGGCGATGTTGATCGCCGTGCCGACAAGGACTAGATCGCGCCAGAACAACCGCTCGACCGGCACCGCGCCTTGCCAGCGCGAGCCGAAGAAGGATCCGATGCTTTGCACCAACACCTGATAGCTATCCCTCTCCCAGCACGTCGGTGACGGCGCGCTCGAAGCGCGAGCATTCCGTCACCAGCCAGTCGGCCATGGCCGGCCAGTTGTCCTCGGCATAGCAGTTCACCCGCCACATCGAATTGATGCCGAGGCCCTCGCAGCTCTGCTCCGGCCTGAGCTTCAGCCTGTCTTCGATTGCCGGTTGGAACGGCTTCAGCCGCGACCAGACCCCGGTCGCGCCGAACTTCCCGTTACGGCCGAAAAAGACGCCAACTTGGCTTTGCGCCGGCGCGACATACATCGACAGGACCAGAGCGAAGTCAGGCAGCCCGCGCTGCCAGAACCAGGGTCCGCGCCGCGCCATGGAAGCGCGTTCCTCCGGATGCCGTTCGGCGAACAGCGCCCAGAAGCTGCGTTGGCGGAATTCAGAGGCGCGGCGGGCGCCGAAGTCGAATTCGCTCATGGTTCGATGCCCGTTCCAGCATCATTCCTTGGCCCGAGACTGTTTCGAAATTCGCTCTGGCGATATCAGCCGGAGTAGAATTTCCAGACAGCCTTACACCATGCCGAGCGCGGCCTTGTAGAGATCGAGGATGGTTTCCTCTTCCTGGCGCTCGGCCTGGTCCTTCTTGCGCAGCCGGATGATCGACCGCATCGCCTTGGTGTCGAAGCCGGTGCCCTTGGCCTCGGCGAACACTTCCTTGATGTCGTCGGCGATGGTCTTCTTTTCTTCCTCGAGCCGCTCGATGCGCTCGATGAAGGCGCGCAACTGGCCGGCGGCAACAGTCTGGCTGGTATCTGTGATGTCGTCGGCCATGTTTTTTCTCCGCTACTTTTTAAGCACCGCGATTCTGGCGCGGTAAATTGGGAGCGGGTTCGATGCCCGAGCAGGCGCGGCGGGTCAAGCCATTATCGGCGCTTCGTGAACGGCTGCTGCCAGCCGTCCCCAGTGTGATGGATCCGCGCGTCAGCCAAACGCGATCAACAGATCCTTCGCATCGATCTGATCGCCGGCCTTGACCAGCACTTCGGCCACTGTGCCGTCGCGCTCGGCATGCAGGGCCGTCTCCATCTTCATGGCTTCGATCGACAACAGCACGTCGCCGGCCTTGACAGCTTGGCCGGCGGCAACCGAAAGGGCGGAGACCACGCCCGGCATCGGCGCGCCGACATGCGCCTCGTTGCCGGGCTCGGCCTTGCGCCGAGCCTTGGCCGCCGAGGCGCCATGCGCCCTGTCCGGCACCCGGACACGGCGCGGCTGGCCGTTGAGCTCGAAGAACACGGTGACCATGCCCTTCTCATCGACGTCGCCGATCGCAAGGCAGCGCACTACAAGCGTCTTGCCTTTTTCGATGTCCAGGAAGATCTCATCCTCGGACTTCATGCCGTAGAAATAGGTCGGCGTCGGCAGCACACTGACCGGCCCGTAGGTTTCCTGCGCGGCGGCGAAGTCGGTGAACACCTTCGGATACATCAGCCAGGAGGCGAATTCGTACTCCGAGAGCTTGCGCTCCAGCTTCTGCTCGATCTCCCTGCGGCTGGCCTTGAGGTCGGCTGGCTTGAGCAGCGAGCCCGGCCGTACGGTGATCGGCTTGGTTTCCTTCAATGCCTTCTTCTGCAGCTTCGCAGGCCAGCCGCCGGGCGACTGGCCGAGATCGCCGCGCAGCATCGAGACGACCGAGTCCGGGAAGGCGATGTCCTTGGCCGGGTTTTCGACGTCGGCAACGGTCAGATCCTGGCTCACCATCATCAGCGCCATGTCGCCGACCACCTTGGACGACGGCGTCACCTTGACGATGTCACCGAACATCAAATTGACGTCGTGATAGGCTTGTGCCACCTCGTGCCAACGCGTTTCCAGCCCCAGCGAACGCGCCTGTTCCTTGAGGTTGGTGAACTGGCCGCCCGGCATTTCGTGCAGATAGACTTCCGAGGCTGGCCCCTTGAGGTCGCTTTCGAAGGCGGCATACTGGTTGCGCACCGCTTCCCAGTAGAAGGAGATTTTGCGGATCCATTGCGGATCGAGGCCGGGATCGCGCTCGGTTCCCTTCAGCGCCTCGACGATCGAGCCCAGGCAAGGCTGCGAGGTGTTGCCGGAGAAGGAATCCATCGCCGCGTCGATGGCGTCGACGCCGCTTTCCACGCCGGCCAGCACCGTCGCCGCCGACAGGCCTGACGTGTCGTGGGTGTGGAAATGGATCGGCAGGTCGGTGGCTTCGCGCAGCGCCTTGAACAGCACGCTGGCGGCGGCAGGCTTCAAAAGCCCGGCCATGTCCTTGACGGCGATGATATGGGCGCCGGCTGCCTGCAATTCCTTCGCCAACCCGACATAGTATTTAAGGTCGTATTTGGCGCGCGCCGGATCGAGGATGTCGCCGGTGTAGCAGATCGCCGCTTCGACCAGCTTGCCCTCCGCGCCCACCGCGTCCATGGCGACGCGCATATTCTCGACCCAGTTCAGGCAGTCGAAGACGCGGAACAGGTCGACCCCACCGGCCGCTGCCTGGCTGACGAAATGTTGCACGACATTGTCGGGATAGTTGGTGTAGCCGACGCCATTGGCGCCGCGCAGAAGCATCTGCAGCAAAAGATTGGGGGCCGCTTCGCGCACTTTGCTCAACCGCTCCCACGGATCCTCGGTGAGGAAGCGCATGGCGACGTCGAAAGTGGCGCCGCCCCAGCATTCCAGCGACAGCAGCCGCGGCAGCGCGCGCGCATAGGTACCGGCAATGCCGGCAATGTCATGCGTGCGCATGCGGGTGGCGAGCAGCGACTGGTGACCGTCGCGCATCGTCGTGTCGGTGACAAGCACCTCTTTTTGCTCACGCATCCAGGCAGCGAATTTCTCCGGCCCCAACGCGTCTAGCTTCTGCTTGCTGCCATCAGGCACATTGCCGTTGAGATAGGGCACGACAGGCGCTGCCGCATCGGTCTTGGGCATCGGTCGGCCGCGGGTTTCGGGATGGCCGTTGACGCTGACGTCGGCCAGATAGTTGAGCAGCTTGGTGGCGCGGTCCTGCCGCTTCACCTGCGCGAACAGCTCCGGCGTCGTGTCGATGAACCTGGTCGTGTAGGAATTGTCGGCGAAGCGCGGGTGGTTGATGATTGCCTCGAGGAAGGTGAGGTTGGTCGCCACGCCGCGGATGCGGAACTCGCGCAAGGCCCGGTTCATGCGGGCGATCGCCTCGGCCGGTGTCGGCGCCCAGGCAGTCACCTTCTCCAGCAGCGGATCGTAGAAGCGGGTGATGACCGCGCCCGAATAGGCGGTGCCGCCGTCGAGGCGGATGCCGAAACCGGCGGCTTCGCGATAAGCGGTGATGCGGCCGTAGTCCGGAATGAAACTATGCTCCGGATCCTCGGTCGTAATGCGGCACTGCAGCGCGTGACCGTTCAGCCTGATGTCGGCCTGCGCCGGTACGCCCGACTCTTTCGTGCCGATGGCAAAGCCGTCCAGTATGTGGATCTGCGCCTTGACGATGTCGATGCCGGTCACCTGCTCGGTGACGGTGTGCTCGACCTGGATGCGCGGATTGACCTCGATGAAGTAGAATTTGCCGGTGTCGGCGTCCTGCAGGAATTCCACCGTACCGGCGCCGATATAGCTGGTCTCGCGCGCGATCTTGAGCGCATAGCCGCAAAGCTCCTGGCGCAATGCCTCGCTGAGATAGGGCGCCGGCGCCCGTTCGACGACCTTCTGGTTGCGGCGCTGGATCGAGCAGTCGCGCTCGAACAGATGCACCGAGTTGCCATGCGTGTCGCCGAGCACCTGGACCTCGACATGGCGAGCGCGCTCGATCAGCTTTTCGAGATAGACCTCGTCCTTGCCGAAGGCGGCCTTGGCCTCGCGCTTGCCCTCCATCACCTCGCGGGCGAGGTCGGCTTCGGCGCGAATGGCGCGCATGCCGCGCCCGCCCCCGCCCCATGATGCCTTGAGCATCACCGGATAGCCGACTGTCTTGGCGAGCTGCTTGACTGCTTCCATGTCGTCCGGCAGCGGTTCGGTTGCCGGCACCACCGGCACGCCGACCTCGATGGCCAGATTGCGTGCGGCGACCTTGTTGCCGAGCCGGCGCATCGTGTCGGGCTTCGGCCCTATGAAGGTGATGCCGGCCTCAGCGCAGGCATCTGCGAATTCAGGGCTTTCCGACAGAAGGCCATAGCCCGGATGGATGGCGTCGGCGCCGGACAGTCTGGCGACCCGGATCACTTCCTCGATCGACAGATAGCTTTCGATCGGCCCCATGTCCCTGACCAGATGCGGCCCGCGCCCGACCTGGTAGCTTTCATCGGCCTTGAACCGATGAAGCGAATATTTGTCCTCCTCGGCCCAGATCGCCACGGTTTTGAGGCCGAGCTCGTTGGCCGCGCGAAAGACGCGGATGGCAATTTCGGACCTGTTGGCGACGAGGATCTTCGTGATGGCCAAAGAAGGAGGCTCCGGACAGGGAGGGATGGGGCGGAGGCATGATTAACGCGAAAATGCTGCAGTGCAACCAAAATCGAGGAGAGATTAAACCGATTTAAATGCGATTCTAGCACCACGGCTCGAAAAGCTGCGTGCGATTGGCGCCGCGAGGTGACGCTAATTGTCGTGCCCGCACAAATTCGACCCCGGCTAACGGCTTATCCAGCCACCCTCGCTGCCGCCCTGTCACCAACAAAAATGCCCGGCGCGAGCGCCGGGCATTCCATAGAGCTGCGTTCCGAATTACGACTTCGGGAACCAGGAGATCTTGCCGTCCGGACCCTTCTTCCATTCGTACATGATGTAGCCCGGGAGCTTCGGATCGCCCTTCGCGTCATAGGCGAGATCGCCCAGAACGGTCTTGAACGGGCCCTTCTCGTGCAGCGCCTTGGCAACCTCCACCGGGTCGTTCGACTTGGCCACGGCAGCGGCCTCGGCGATCACCTGCATGGCGGCGTAGGAGTAGAGAGTGTAGGCTTCCGGCTCGAAGCCCTGGGCGCGGAACTTCTCGACCAGTGCCTTGTTCTCGGGGATCAGGCGCGGATCGGGACCGAAGGTGTTGAGCGTGCCGATAACCGCATCGCCGGCGATCGCAGCCAGCTCGTCGGTGACGATGCCGTCGCCCGACATCAGGGTAGCCTTGAGGCCCTGGTCCGCCGACTGGCGGATGATCAGGCCGGCTTCGGTATGCAGGCCGCCCCAATAGATCAAGGTGACGCCAGCGTCCTTCATCTTGGCGATCAGCGCCGAGAAGTCCTTGTCGCCGACATTGACGCCTTCGTACATGACTTCGGTCAGGCCGGCTGCGTTCATCGCCTTCTTGGTCTCGTCGGCAAGGCCCTGACCATAGGGGGTCTTGTCGTGGATGACGGCAACCTTGGCGTCCTTGAAGTTGGTCGCGATATAGCCGCCGGCGATGCCGCCCTGCTGGTCATCGCGTCCGCAGGTGCGGAACACGTTCCACAGGCCGCGCTCGGTGAATTTCGGGTTGGTCGCCGCAGGCGTCACTTCGACGATGTTGTTGTCGACGTAGACTTCCTGCGAAACCGGGATCGAGACGCCCGAGTTGAAGTGGCCGATCACGAACTTCACGCCGTCGCCGACGAACTTGTTGCCGACCGAAATGCCCTGCTTCGGATCGGAGACGTCGTCGCCGACTTCGAGCTTGATCTGCTCGCCGTTCATGCCGCCTGCGGCGTTGATGTCGGCAACGGCCGCTTCCGCACCCTTCTGCAGCTGCGCACCGAAGGCCGCATTCGGACCGGTGATCGGACCTGCGACGCCGACGATAACGTCAGCCCATGCATTGCCACCGAACGCGACAAGCGCGGTCAGGGCAACGGCGGACAAAAGTGATTTCTTCATTTAAACGCTCCCATTTACGAGGTGGGCGTGGATGAAACTTTCATGCGATGCCCACCCTTATCGCAGAAAGCGTACTTTGCCGATTTTCAGGCCCTTGTCACGCCGATTCATCCCCGGAACGGCGTTAATGATGAACGTCAACCTTTCGGTTTCCAGCTTAAGATCGAAGCCCGTTCGTAAAGCCAATTATACTGCGTCACCATCTGGTTCGTACGCGTGTATTGATAGCCGACAAATCCCAATATCATGAGCACGATTGTGTCCACGACATAGTATTGCAGCGAAAACATCGTGCCGCCGAACAAGGCATGATGGATGAACCTGATGCCTATGCCGAGACCCAGCAGATAGGCGAACAGCGCCGGCAGGCTGCGCCATGTCTGGGCGCTGGCCTTGCCGGTCATCCATGCCGCCCAGCCGCCGAGCAGACAGGTGACGAAGAAGAACTGCCAGATGGAAGGTTCCTCGTGAAGAATGCCTTGCATGATGAAGACTCCCTAGCATGATCCCGAAAGGTTGCAGACTTTTCGGACAAAGGTCATGCGACAAACAAACAAGTTGGAGCGGAATACCGTATGCATACATTCCGCTCCAAAATCAGTGATGGCCGCCTTCGAGATAGGCCGCCCGCACTTCCGGATTGGCGAGCAATTCCTTGCCTGTGCCGCTCATGGTCACGTTGCCGTTGACCATGACATAGCCGCGCGTGGCGAGTTTGAGCGCGCCGAAGGCGTTCTGCTCGACCAGGAACACGGTCAGCCCTTGCGTGCGGTTCAGCTCGCGGATGGCATCGAAGATCTGCTTGACGATCAGCGGCGCCAGACCCAGCGACGGCTCGTCGAGCAACAGCAGCTTAGGCCGCGCCATCAGCGCACGTCCGATCGACAGCATCTGCTGCTCGCCGCCCGACAGCGTGCCGCCGCGCTGGGCAATGCGCTCCTTGAGGCGCGGGAACAGCGCGAACACCTTCTCGGCATCTTCGTCATAGTGCTTGAGATTGTCGAGACCGGCGCCCATCTGCAGGTTTTCCATCACCGTCATGCGCGGGAAAATGCGCCTGCCTTCCGGCGACTGCGCAATGCGCATGCGGGCGATCTCGTGCGTCGGCATCTGGGTGATGTCGGTGCCGGCGAAAGTGATTGAGCCGGCACGAGCGCGCGGCGCACCGAAGATGGTCATCATCAGCGTCGACTTGCCGGCACCGTTCGCACCGATCAGCGCGACGATCTCGCCCTGGTTGACGTGGACATCGACGCCGTTCAGCGCCTTGATGTTGCCGTAGTAGGTCTCGACGCCCTTGATGTCGAGCAGCGTTGTCTCGGCCATCACTTACGCCCTCCGCGCGGCTTGCCTGTCGGGGATTTGGTGGCCGCCGGCTTGGACTTGGCTGTCAGACGCTCGGACGGTGCTCTTGGCGCGGAGTTGGCTCTTGTATCGTATTGGGTGGCTTTTGAAGCTCCCTTCGACACTGTGACCCGCTCGCCCTGGCTGTGGCCGATCGTGTCGCTTACCGGGCCGGCGAGATAGGAAGACGATGTGCCTGGTCCGTGAGCCGAATCCGGCCCGATGTCCAGCTGCTCGATGACGTCTTCATCGCCAACCTCGGTCAGCACCGTCTCGACCTCCTCGTCGTCGACGCCGAGATAGGCGGCGATGACGCGCGGGTCGGTACGCACCGATTGCGGGCTGCCGTCGGAAATCTTGCGGCCATATTCAAGCACCACGACATGGTCGGAAATCTGCATGACCACCGACATGTCATGTTCGATCAGCAGGATCGAGGTACTGCTCTTGATGTCCATCAGCAGCGAATTCAGCGCAGCCGACTCCTTCGGATTGAGACCGGCCGCAGGCTCGTCGAGGCACAGAAGTTCGGGCCCTGTGCACATGGCGCGCGCAATCTCGAGGCGCCGCTGCGCGCCATAGGGCAGGTCGCCGGCCGGATCGTCGGCGCGATCGACAAGATCGGCCTTCTCCAGCCAGTGCTTGGCAAGCTCCACCGATTCAGCCGAGGCTCTGCGGTAGCCGCCGATCCCGAACAGGCCCAGGATCGTATAGCCGGATGCCTTCATCAGCTTGTTGTGCTGGGCAACCAGCAGATTCTCCAGCAGCGTCATGCCCGAGAACAGGCGGATGTTCTGGAAGGTGCGCGCCACCTTGGCGCGCGCCGGGATCTCATGATTGGGCAGCCGTTCGAGCAGGAAGCTCGAGCCGTCGGCCCGGTTGAGCGTAATCATGCCTTCCGACGGCTTGTAGAAGCCGGTGATGCAATTGAAGACGGTGGTCTTGCCGGCGCCATTGGGTCCGATCAGAGCGGTGATCTCGCCGCGCTTGGCCTGGAACGACAGATCGCCGATGGCGATCAGGCCGCCGAACTTCATCGAAAGATGCTCGACCTGGAGGATGGCGTCTTTCATACCCGGATTGGTCTTCTGAATGGAGGTCGCGCTCATCAGCCGTGCCCTTCCTTGGTGAAGGAGGAGGAGACCGCTTTTCGTTCACTGAGGAAGGCCGTCGGTTCACGGCTGCCGACAAAGCCGCGCGGCTTCCACAGCATGACGATGACCATCGCCATGCCGAACAAAAGCATGCGGTAAAGCTCCGGCGTGAAATCTTTTCCGAAGACACTTTTCAGGAAATCGAGTTCGCGCAGTGCCTCGGTGCCGCCGATCATCACCAGCGCGGCGACCGCGATGCCGACCAGCGAGCCCATGCCGCCGAGCACCACGATGGCCAGGATGATCGCCGATTCGAGGAAGACGAAGGATTCAGGGCTGACGAAGCCTTGCCGTGCGGCGAAGAAGGCGCCGGCAAAACCGCCGAACATGGCGCCGGTGGCAAAGGCGGTGAGCTTGGTGGTGGTGGTGTTGATGCCAAGCGAGCGGCAGGCAATCTCGTCCTCGCGCAGCGCCTCCCAGGCGCGGCCGACAGGCATGCGCCGGAGCCTGATGGTGACGAAGGCGGTCAGCAGCGCCAGCCCGAGAATGAGATAGTAGAGGAAGATCTTGTAGTAGGCGCTTGACTGGGCGATGTGCAGCACCTTGCCGATATAGTTCGGGTCGGTCGAATTAAACGTCATCAGGCCGAAGAAGGTGACCTTTGGGATGCCGGAGATGCCGGCCGAGCCGTTGGTGACTTCACGCCAGTTGATCAGCACCAGGCGGATGATCTCGCCGAAGGCCAGCGTCACGATCGCCAGGTAATCGCCACGAAGCCTGAGCACCGGAAAGCCGAGCATAACGCCCCAGAAGGCGGCCATGGCGCCGGCGGCGGGCAGCAGGATCCAGAACGACAGGCCGTATTGCGAACCGAGCAACGCATAGGCATAGGCGCCGACCGCGTAAAAGGCGACGTAGCCGAGATCGAGCAGGCCGGCGAGGCCGACGACGATGTTCAGCCCCCAGGCCAGCATCACATAGATCAGGATCTGGATGCCGAAATTATCGACCCACTTCAACGAGCCCTGCAGGCCGCCGGTTATCGACCACGCGTAGATCGACAGCACCACGACGACGAGGATCGGGTATAGCACCAGCGCCGCAATGCCGAGCTTGGTGAAATTGGCGTGGATGAAGGAGCGGAAATAGAAGATCACGCAAGCGAGCGCGTAAATGACAGCCAATGCGCGCAGGAACTGAAGGTAGCCGGCCAGATCGGGTCCCACCAACGCCGGCAGGGCGCTGCCAGACGCAACCAGGACAACCGCCAGCACGACGGCGACGATGAAGGCCGGAAGCAGGAAGAAGCGCGACGCGACGCTCGCCGGCAACAGGCCGGTGGCGACATTGGTGATCTTCTGATTGGCCATGAACGGCTGGCCATATGCAATGTAGAAGAAGCGGCCAAGCATGGTCAGCACGACCACGGTGATGAGCAGCAACCAGCGCTGCACCAGGATCAGCTGGTTGCTGATGTTCTGGTCGGTCTTCAGGCCGATGAAGAGAATGAACAACCCCAGCGAGATGGCGCCGGCATAGAACGCTTCGCGCAATGCACGCTGCACGGGGGAGGCGACGGTGTCGCGCTCCGAGGATACGGAAACCGCCATTGTCTCAGACCTTTTCGACTTCTGGCCGGCCCAAAATGCCGGAAGGCAGGAAGATCAGCACGATCGCCAGGATCGAGAACGCCGCGACGTCCTTGTAGTCGATCGAGAAATACGCCGACCACATGCTCTCGATGAAGCCGATCAAAAGCCCGCCAAGCACCGCGCCCGGCAGAGACCCGATGCCGCCGAGAACGGCCGCGGTGAAGGCCTTGACCCCCGGCACAAAGCCGTCGGAAAAGGCGATGACGCCGTAATACATCAGGAATAACGTGCCCGCGACGGCCGCAAGCGCTGCACCCATGATGAAGGTGATCGAGATCGTACGGTCGACATCGACGCCGAGCAGCGCCGCCATCTTGCGGTCCTGCTCGCACGCCCTTTGCGCCCGGCCGAGGGAAGTCCTGTTGACCAGGTACCAGAACAGCGCCAGCAGCACGGCGGTGACGACGACGATGATGATCTGCTTCAGCGACACGCTGATGCCGTTGATGTTGTAGACTTGGCTGACCATCGGCGGGATCGGCTTGTTGCGCGGACCTTGCGTCACCTGGATGAAGTTCGACAGCGCGATCGACATGCCGATGGCGGTGATCAGCGGCGCCAGCCGGAACGAACCGCGCAGCGGCCGGTAGGCCACCTTCTCGATCGTCCAGTTGTAGAGGCTGGTGAGCAGCATCGCCACGATCATCATGATCAGCAGCGCCAGGACGACCGGGACCGAATAGAACAAGGAGCCGAGGATGAGGAAGACAACGAGGGCGGCGAATGCCCCGACCATGAAAATGTCGCCGTGGGCGAAGTTGATCATGCCGATGATGCCGTAGACCATCGTGTAGCCGATTGCGATCAGCCCATAGATCGATCCCAGCGTCAGCCCATTGATAAGCTGCTGGACAAAGTACTGCATGTGTACATGGCTCCCCTGGAATGTCGCCCATGCAGACGCATTCCTTTTCGTATTTCCCCTAGTCGTAAAGTTTCGAGCCCGGATTGCAACGTGATTTTTCAAACGTCGAGCGTGTTTTGCCGGCACGCCTTCCGATTGCCCGTTTTTTTGCTCCCGACCCCTGGACTATCGCGGACCCTATCATTGGCATAACGCAATGTCTTTGACGATTCAGCCGGGCCAGCGACCTCATTTCGAAGAAATCCCGGTCAAAATTCGGCGATGAGACGAATCCTTGCGTTGTTGGCGGGCTTCGTTTTTTAGCCACATTCCGTACTGACCAGCTGCAACATGGGTTACTTCCCGACTATGGCGGTGGATGCCTCGCCCAACGCGCTAACCTTTCGCTGACTGGTTTCGCCAAGAGGTCCCGCCCTGGGTCCAAGTCCTGGTCTCGGTGGATGATCGGCAGCCTACCGTATCACTTAACCACAAAACCGTGCGCGAACGGATCGCGGTCGTCGATGAAGATGGTGTTCAGGCCGGTCATCCGCGCCCAGCCGCCGATCGAGGGAATGATGGCCGGCTTGCCGGGAACAGTGACGTCCTTCTCGACCTTGCCCTTGAACAGCGAGCCGATGATCGATTCGTGGACAAAACTGTCGCCGGCCTTGAGCTTGCCCTTGGCATGGAGCTGCGCCATGCGCGCCGAGGTGCCGGTGCCGCAAGGTGAGCGGTCGATCGCCTTGTCGCCATAGAAGACGGCGTTGCGCGCATCCGCGCCCGCCATTGTCGGCTCGCCCGTCCACAGCATGTGGGACAGCCGGTTGATGCCGGGGTTTTCCGGATGCACGAACGAGTACTTCTCGTTGAGCCGCTGCCGCACCACGGGGCTCCAGGCGATGAAATCGCTGGCGGAATAATCAGCCATGTCGCGAAAATTCGCCTGCGGCTCGACGATTGCGTAGAAATTGCCGCCATAGGCGACATCGACAGTGATCTCGCCAAGCTGCGGGCAGTCGACCGTCAGTCCCTCGGCATAAAGGAAGGACGGCACATTCGTGATGCGCACCTCCTCGACATAGTCGCCGACTTGTTTGTATTCGGCGATAACCAGCCCGGCCGGTGTGTCGAGCCGGAGCACGCCGGGTGTCATCGGCTTGATCAGCCCATGTTCGATGGCCATCGTCACCGTGCCGATCGTGCCGTGGCCGCACATCGGCAGGCAGCCCGACGTCTCGATGAACAGGATGGCTATGTCGCAATCCTCGCGCGTCGGCGGATAGAGGATCGAGCCCGACATGACATCGTGGCCGCGCGGCTCGAACATCAGCCCGGTGCGGATCCAGTCATACTCCGCCAGGAAATGCGCCCGCCGCTCCATCATCGTCGACCCCTCGAGCAAGGGACCGCCGCCGGCCACCAGCCGCACCGGATTGCCGCAGGTATGGCCGTCGATGCAAAAGAAGGATTTTCTGGCCATGATTTCCTCGAACTCAAAACCGTTGCGGGCTGAAGGGGGCAAGATCGATCCGCGAAGTCTGCCCGAGAACAAGATCGCGGATCAAGCGGCCGGTGGCCGCCGCCTGGGTCAGGCCGAGATGGCCATGGCCGAAGGCGTAGACAACGTTGGGCGCGGTTCGCGCCGTGCCGATCGCCGGGAGCGAATCCGGCAGCGACGGGCGATAGCCCATCCATTCGCGGCCACCTGACGCGTCCAGCCCCGGAAGGAACTGTCTGGCTTTTTCCAGCATGGCCTTCGAGCGCGCAAAATTCGGCGGCCGGTCGAGACCGCCCAACTCGACGGCGCCGCCGACGCGCAGGCCCGTCTCGAGTGGCGTGATGACGAAGCCATGGCCGGAAAAGATCAGCATCCGCTGCACGTCGAAAGCGGTCTTCGGCAGTGTCGTGTTGTAGCCGCGCTCGGTTTCGAGCGGGATGGTGTCGCCAAGCGCCTTCGTCAGCAGATGCGACCATGCCCCGGCGGCCACGACAAGATGTCTTGCCTGCCTGGTCGTGCCGTCCGTCAGCGTCAGCGTCGCGCCATCAGGATTGGCGGCGACGCGCTCTATGCGCGCCTTTTCGAAACGCGCGCCCAGCCTTTCGGCATAGGCCCACACCCCCTTGCCGATCAGTTTCGGATCGGCGACGGTCTTCCAGCCCGGCACGAAGGTGCCCTTGATGAAGCGCGGCGACAGTCCCGGCTGCAGCCGCGCCAGTTCGTCGCCTTCGACATGGCGAAAGCCGATGCCGAAGCGCTCGCGCGCCGCCCAGCCCGGCAGCCCGGCCTGAAATTCGGCCTCGCTTTCATAAAGCTCCAGCGAGCCGTCCTCGCGCAGCATCAGCCGCGTGCCGGAACGGTCGAGCAGGCCCATCCATTCAGCCTCGGCGAGCTTCATCATGCCTGCCTGAGCAGCAAGGCTCGCCTCATATTTTTCTGGTGCGCCAGCGCGCCAGAAGCGCAACAGCCAAGGCAACAGCTTCGGCAAGTAGGCCGGCGGGATGCTGAGTGGCCCGAGCGGATCGGCAAGCCATTTCGGCAAGTGCCGCATCATGCCCTTATGCGCCAGCGGCAGCACGTCGGAGAAGGCGAAGGCGGCGGCATTGCCGGAGCTCGTCTCCTCGCAGATGCCGGTGCGGTCGAAGACCGTGACGCTGCGCCCGGCCTCGGCCAGCATGGCCGCCGCGCAGATGCCGACAATGCCGCCACCGACAATGGCGATATCTACCCCTTCTCCCCGTTCACGGGGGTGAGGAGTGGTCCGCGAAGCGGTGGAAAAGCCGACTGCTTGGCTTTCCGAACGACGAACGCCCGGAGCGCCAGCGAAGGGCTGCGGGGCCCGAAGGGCGGATGAGGGGCGGCGGCCCTCCTCTGTGTCCCTGGAATTTCCTTGCACGTCGGCGCTGCCCCTCATTCTGGCTGCCGCCATCTTCTCCCCGTGCACGTGCACGGGGTGAAGAAAGCCTTCAGAACGCCGGCAGCTTCGGCCGCACCGCCAGCGCGTCATTGATGATCTTCTCGACCGACTTGCGGCGCTCGCCCGACAGCGGCTGGCGCGGCATGCGCACGCGGTCATTTGTGTCGATCGCGAGCACTTCGGCAAGCTTGATGTTTTGGACCAGATAGGTCGAGACATCGAGATCGAGCAGCGGCCGGAACCAGCGGTAGATCGAAAGCGCCTCTTCGCGGCGGCCCTGCTTCATCAGCTGGTAGATGGCGACGGTCTCGCGCGGGAAGGCGACGACCAGACCCGCCACCCAGCCGATGGCGCCGACCGACAGCGCCTCGAAGGCGAGATTGTCGACGCCGGTGAACAGATCGTAGCGGTCGCCGAAGCGGTTGATGATCTCGGTCGAGCGACGGATATCGTCGGACGATTCCTTGATAGCGACGAAGCGCTTGTCCGCAGCCAGATCCTCCATCTGGTCGACAGTGACATCGACGCGGTAGGCGAGGCGGTTGGAGTAGATCATCACCGGCAGGTCGCCGGCCTGAGCGACGGCGCGCAATGCGGCGACCGTCTCTTCCGGGTTGGTGTGATAGATCGGGCTCGGCACCACCATCAGCCCGTTGGCGCCTTCCCGGCTCGCGCGCTTTGCGATGCTCGCCGCCTCGCGGGTGCCTGCCTCGTTGACCGTCAGCAGAACCGGCTTGCTGCCGGCAACTTTCTGGGCCGTCTTCAGCACCTCGATTTTCTCGTCATGCGACAGCATCGGCCCTTCGCCGAGCGAACCGCAGACGATGATACCGTCGCAACCGGCCTCCGTCTGCAAAGCAAAGCAGCGCTCCATCTCGGCATGATCGAGGCGGTCGTCTTCGGTGAATTTGGTCGTGACGGCGGGGAAAACTCCGGTCCACATGATCGTCTCTCCATCTGATATATCAGCCATATATCTGTTGCAAAACCGGCTGTCAATGCGGAATCCGTTATGATATATGGAAGATATCAGGAGCCCACCTGTGATATCGACTGAGACAGCATCCCCCGAGCCGGCCGCCGCCAAGGCCTATCATGTGCTCGAGCATATGATCGTGACGTTGGAACTGGCGCCCGCGAGCTTTGTCACCGAAGGCGCGCTGATCGAAAAGCTGGCGCTAGGACGCACGCCGGTGCGCGAAGCAATCCAGCGCCTCGCCTGGGAAGGACTGCTGGATGTCAGGCCACGCGCCGGCATCGCCATTGCCCCGCTTCATCCCGGCGACTGGCTGCGTGTGCTGGATGCCAGGCGCGGCGTCGAGGTGGTGCTGGCGCGCTCGGCCGCCCGCTTCGTCACCCGTGAGGCCGCCGACCTGTTTCATGAGGCAGCCCTTGCCATGCAGAAGGCCGTCATCTCGGGCAATGTGCTAGCCTTCATCCAGGCCGACAAGGCGCTCGACGAGGCCTTGGCGATGGCCGCCGACAACCCGTTTGCGGCCCGTCTGGCCGCGCCCCTGCAGACCCACAGCCGCCGCTTCTGGTTCCGCTACAAGGCCGACACAGGACTGGCCGAATCGGCCGAGCACCACGTCGCGCTAATCCGCTCGATCCTGGCTGGTGACGAAGAGGCTGCCGCCAAGGACGCCAAACGCCTTATGGCACTGCTGCGCGGCCATGCCGAAGTGGCCGCCACACGCTGAACTCCGTCTCTGCTCCAGACTTCCGACCGGTCTTTATCAGGTGCCCGGCAAGACTGCGGCCATGGTCGCCCCGTCCCAGCCTTCGCCAGCCGTGATGATGCAGCTTTGGCCGTGTGTGTCGGTGGCCAGGATGGTCCAGGTGCCCTGGTCGGAGACGAATATCTCAAGCACCACATTCGGGTTCACCAGGCCACGAGCGGCTTGGTTTTCGTGGAACTTCTCGCCGAGCGCCTTGACCAAGTCGGTCCGCGCCGCGCATTGATCGGCTTTAGCCTGGGCGATGCCGGACATCGCGAACACCGCAAAGAACATCGCCGCCACAAGACGTCGTGTCATCTGACACCTCCTTGCGCCAGACGAGAACCCCGGCTGCTACCGGCGCTATTTTGATGGCCTGCACCACGGCAGGAATGCAATTTAAGGCAGATGACAGGCTCTTGGTTCCATCGCTTAAACGTGATGGCCAATGTCGGTTTCGTACAAAGAAAGGCCCGGGACGTTGAACCCAGGCCTTCTTGCCGATCTTCGAAATCGTCCGGTCAGTTCATCGTCGGGATGACGAACTCGGCACCGTCCTTGATGCCTGAGGGCCAGCGCGAGGTCACCGTCTTGGTCTTGGTGTAGAAGCGGAACGCGTCCGGGCCGTGCTGGTTGAGGTCGCCGAAGGACGACGCCTTCCAGCCGCCGAACGTGTAGTAAGCGATCGGAACCGGGATCGGCACGTTGATGCCGACCATGCCGACCTGGACGCGCGAAGCAAAATCACGAGCAGCATCACCGTCACGGGTGAAGATGGCCACGCCATTGCCCATCTCATGATCGTTGGCGAGCTTGATGGCGCTCTCATAGGTCGGCGCACGCACCACCGACAGCACCGGACCAAAGATCTCTTCCTTGTAGATGCGCATGTCAGCCGTCACATTGTCGAACAGGCAGCCGCCCATATAGTAGCCATCCTCGTAGCCCTGCATGGAGAAGCCGCGGCCATCGACGACCAGCTTGGCGCCTTCCTTGACGCCGGTGTCGACATAACCCTTGACGCGTTCCAATGCCTGCGCCGTCACCAGCGGGCCGAAATCGGCGGACGAATCCGTCGACGGGCCGACCTTGAGGCTTTCGACACGCGGGATCAGCTTTTCCATCAGCCGGTTGGCGGTGTCGTTGCCGACGGGAACGGCAACCGAGATCGCCATGCAGCGCTCGCCGGCCGAGCCGTAGCCGGCGCCGATCAGCGCATCGACCGTCTGGTCCATGTCGGCATCGGGCATGATGACCATGTGGTTCTTGGCGCCGCCAAAGCACTGCACGCGTTTTCCCGCCGCCGTGCCGCGCGAATAGATGTAATGCGCGATCGGCGTCGAGCCGACAAAGCCGATAGCCTTGATATCAGGATCGTCGAGGATGGCGTCGACGACGTCCTTGTCGCCATTGACGACGTTGAGGACGCCAGCCGGCAGGCCAGCCTCGAGGAACAGTTCGGCGATGCGCATCGGCACGCCAGGGTCACGCTCGGAAGGCTTCAGGATAAAGGCGTTGCCGCAGGCCAGCGCCGGGGCAATCTTCCACAGCGGGATCATGGCCGGGAAATTGAACGGGGTGATGCCGGCAACGACGCCAAGCGGCTGGCGCATCGAATAGACATCGATGCCGGGGCCGGCGCCGTCGGTGAACTCGCCCTTCATCATGTGCGGCGCACCGATGCAGACTTCGACGACTTCGAGGCCGCGCTGGATGTCGCCCTTGGCGTCGGCGATGGTCTTGCCGTGCTCGCGCGCCAGGAGATCGGCCAGTTCGTCATAGTCGCGAGCAACCAGTTCAAGAAACTTCATCAGCACGCGCACACGCCGCTGCGGGTTGGTCGCAGCCCATTTGATCTGTGCTTCCTTGGCGTTCAGCACAGCCGCACGCAGTTCCGCCGGCGACGCCAGCGCCACCGTGCCGCGCACCGAGCCGTCCATCGGCTGCATGACGTCCTGCTTGCGCCCGCTGGTCCCGGCGACATGCTTGCCGCCAATGAAATGACCGTATTCGATCATGGTTTCTCTCCCTGAGTTTGTGATGAAGCATTCAACGCCTTTGCAGGCGGGAAGGCAACGCGAGGGGAAACGCAACCGTTGTGCGGTAAATAGACAACGAAGGACGAGTGTGCATTAATTGCCGCAAATTACAGATTGCTGAAAGGCCCGAAGGTTGCGCTCCGTCACACCCCCCTCTGTCCTGCCGGACATCTCCCCCGCAAGGGGGGAGATCAGATGTGGCTGCCGCCTTCGCAAATCTTCAACGCAGCAAAAGAGACGCAGGCGGCGGAGCTGCCAATCTCCCTCCTTGCGGGGGAGATGGCCGGCAGGCCAGAGGGGGGTGGGCGGGAACGCCGCCTTCGCCGCTAGCCCGGACCACCCCCATGAACTGGGATGATGTCCGCATCTTCCTCGCCGTGGCCCGCGCCGGGCAGATCCTTGGCGCCGCCAAGCGGCTGGAACTCAATCACGCCACCGTCTCGCGCCGCATCGCAGCGCTTGAGGATGCGTTACGGACAAAACTGTTTCGCCGGCTTACCACCGGCAGCGAGCTGACGCCGGCCGGCCAGCGCTTTCTCGACATTGCCGAGCGCATGGAAGCCGACATGATCGCCGCGCGCTCCGCCGTGTCGGGCGAAGGCGACGATATCTCAGGCACTGTGCGCATCGGCGCCCCCGACGGGTTTGGCGTCGCATTCCTCGCCACGCGTCTTGGCGCGCTGACCGCGCTGCACCGCGAACTCACCATCCAGCTGGTGCCGGTGCCGCGTTCCTTCTCGCTGTCGCGGCGCGAGGCCGACATCGCCATCACCGTCGAGCGGCCGAGCGAAGGCAGGCTGGTGGCGGGAAAGCTGGTCGACTACACCCTCGGCCTGTTTGCCTCGCGGGACTATGCGCAGGCGCACGGCTTACCCGAGACCGCTGCCGAACTCGGCCAGCATACGCTGATCGGCTATGTCCCAGACCTGATCGTCAGCCCGTCGCTCGACTATGCGGCGGAGTTCAGCCCGGACTGGCGCACCAGCTTCGCCATCTCCTCAGCGCTGGGCCAGGCCGAAGCGGTGCGGTCGGGCGCCGGCATCGGCATCTTGCACACCTTTGTCGCCCGCTCGATGCCGGAGCTGATCCCCGTCAACATCGTGACGCCGATCCGCCGCGCCTACTGGCTGGTCTATCATGAATCGGTCCGGCCACTGCGCCGCGTGCAGATCGTCGCCAACTTCATCACCAAGGCAGTCGAGAGAGAGCGCGGGCTGTTTGTCTGATGGCCGCGCCGCCTTGCCCTCGCCACAAAATCGGGCAGTGTGGCAACAAGCGCGATGTCGCCTATCATTAAGGATTGGCTGCGCCGGGTGGGACACTTTTTTGCAAAGCTGGTGCGGATCAAAATGCGAGCGGTGCTCGCCATCTTGCCGCTTGTCGCGCTTTCCGCCTGCGCCAATCGATGGACCGTAGTTCCGGAAGCCGAACTGCCCAAGCCGGTCCGTATCGCAATGGCCCGCCCGTCGCCTTTCGTCTTCGGCAATTACTGCGGTCCCGGCACCCGCACCGGCGACCTCTCGGCTCGCCCTGTCAATCGCCTCGACAGCGCCTGCCAAATCCATGACGCCTGCTACATCGCGCGCCATAATCATTGCGACTGCGACGGCGCGCTCGTCGCCTCGGCAAAGGCGATCCGTGATGACAAGACAGCGCCGAAAAAGATGCGCGGCGAGGCCGAGCTTTTGATCGCCACTTTCGCGCTTCCCGTCTGCAAGGTGTTTCCGCATGGCTTCCTGCCGCCGCGCGATCCGGCTGAACTGAAGACGATGAACGGTGCGACCGGATGAACCGCGCCATCTGCCTGGCCTTGGCCGGGCTGGGGCTGGCGGCCCTTGCCGGTTGCGCCGCCCCGATCCGGCACAGCTGCGATTTCTTCCCCGATGCGAAGGATTGCGGCCGGCCGTCGGTATCGGCCGGCACGCCCGGACCGCAGACTGCAGCAGCAGCGTTTTTCGGCGATGCCGGTGCCAGCGACTATGAAAGGCAGTTTCTGGCGCTGCTCGCCCACAACCAGATCGGCGCCATCGACAGGGCGAACGGCACCGGTCCGTTCGGCCATGACCGCCACGCCATCGCCAACCGCGATTTCCAGGCCACCTACCGGACGCTGGAACGGCTGGCGAAGCCGGTTAGCGCCGAACAGATGCCGGCAGGTAGGGGCACCGGCGAAGGCCATTTCAACGGCCGTTGGCGCGTGTCGCGGCAGACGCTCTATGTCAACGCCGCCGCGCGGCCCTCCGCGCCAAAGACGTTCAGCTTTTCCGGCCTGCAGGCGCGCTCGATCGAGATCGTGATGCGCCAGGCGGGAAAGCAGCCGGTTGAGATATCTGGCGCCTGCGACGGGGCGCTGGCGATTCGCGCCGGCGGTGGCTCGCGCAGCGTGGCGAGCGGTGCCGCCTTCCGCCTCCGCCTGTCGGCCGGGCAAACCGCCAGCCTGTTCCCCAGCGATGGTTTGAACCGTTGCAGCCTCAAGCTCAGCTCCAGTCTGGCGCCGGCAGGCGCCCCGCTCACCATCCTGCGCGAAGAGGTTGCCTATCCGGCGATAGCCGCGCTCGACAGCCGCTACGAGCGTTGTCCAGTGCCCGATCCATCCCGCCTGGATAAGCTTGCCAGCGTCTTTTACGCCGGCCGCTGGCTGTCGCAGAGCTGTTCGCTGCCGCTCGGGTCACCGCGCCTGTTACGCAAGTCGCGCGACGGCTTTAACGCCAAGGTCGAAGCGCTGCTCGGCGCGCCTTTACCCGACAGCGCCTTCGACAAGGCCGACCCCGAACTGCCGCTCGATTTCTCGCGCGCGCCGAAACTCAAGCTGGTCTATCTGTCGTCGCTGGAGTTCAAGGCCGATTTTTCCGGCCGCGTCATCGAGCGGCTGATCCGCCATCACGCAGGCCTCGGCACCAAAGTGCGCATCATGGTCACAGACGTGCTGGAGCGCGACAAGGACGACGCGCTGCTGCACCGGCTGGCGGCCGATTATCCCAATGTCGAGTTGCAGGAATATCGCTGGCGGGCCGACCACGGCGCGCCGGTCGACGAGCAGCTGTCACAGCTGCACAAGACCCATCACGTCAAGATGCTGGCGACACTTGCCGAGGATCCCGCCCGCTCGCGCGTCATCATCGGCGGCCGCAACATTCATGACGGCTTCCTGTTCCACAAGCCGATCGACCTGTCGCGCTATCCGAACCTCGAGCAATACGGCAAGACCGACGGCCTCTCGCTCAACTACTATTCGAACTGGAGCGATTTCGACATCGAGTTTGCCGACCCGGCCACGGTCGAGACGCTGGCCGCGCATCTCTCGACATTGTGGCTGCGCGACGCCGACACCAACATCGCAAGACCCTTCTCCATTCCGGTGCGCTCCGACAGCCGGCGCCCGCCGGGCACGGTGCGCCATTTCATTTCCGTGCCCTACGAGGACAACCATGCGCTCGAGACCTATTTCGTCGAGCTGATCGACACTGCCCGGCACCATATCGAGATCGTCAATCCCTACCTTAATCTGACGCCGAAGCTCAGCCTGGCCATCGAGCGGGCGCTGGCGCGCGGCGTCAGGATCGACATTGTCGGCCGCATCGACCTCAAGGGCGATATTGGCGGCAAGCTGCTGACCGCGCTCAACAAGCTGTTCGTCGAGAAATATGGCGACCGCATCAACATCCGCGAATTCAAGGCGCCCGATGTCGTGCTGCACTCCAAGATAATGATGATCGACGAAAGGCTGGTGACGATCTCGTCGGTCAATCTCAACAACCGCAGTTTCTTCCACGATCTGGAGAACGGCATGACGGTGCTCGACCCTGCCTTCTACGCCAGGATGCAGCCGGTCTATGACGACTATGTCGCCCATTCGAACCCGGTATCGACCAAGGTGACGATACCGTGGGCCTACCGATGGCTGTTCTCGAAGGGTTGGGTGAAGGAGGCGTTTTGAGGGGCTGGCGAGGCTGAAGGAATGNGGGCCTACCGATGGCTGTTCTCGAAGGGTTGGGTGAAGGAGGCGTTTTGAGGGGCTGGCGAGGCTGAAGGAATGCCGTTCTGTAGCGATCCTTTACACCCCTCTGTCCGGTAGGACAGAGGGGTGCTGGCCGCCAGCTTTAAAAAGCACCCCTACCTCAAATACCGCTCCGGCCCCAGCTCCCGCACATCGATATCAGGCACCTTGCTGGAGATGATGTCGGACAGCACCTTGGCCGAGCCGCAGGCCATGGTCCAGCCAAGCGTGCCGTGCCCGGTGTTGAGATAGAGGTTGGAGAACTCGGTGCGGCCGACCAGCGGCGGCCCGTCCGGCGTCATCGGCCGCAGCCCGCACCAGAAGGACGCCGCCTTGAGGTCGCCGCCATCCGGGAACAGATCGCCGACCGAATGTTCGAGGGTGCGCCGGCGCGATTCATGCAGCCTGAGATCGAAGCCGGAAATCTCCGCCGTGCCGCCGACGCGGATGCGGTCGCCGAGCCTGGTGATCGCCACCTTGTAGGTTTCGTCCATTACCGTCGACACCGGGGCGGCGGCCGCGTCCTTGATCGGAACGGTGATCGAATAGCCCTTGACCGGATAGACCGGGATCGGGCGCCTGAGCAGGCGCATGAAGCGCGCCGAATAGCTGCCCAGCGCCAGCACATAAGCGTCGGCCGCGCGCGAGCGCTGGTCGGTGCCGACGCTGACGATGCGATTGCGGTTCTTGGAGAAGCGCCGGATCTGCGTACCGTACTCGAACGTGACGCCGCGCGCCACGCAGAGCTCGGCCAGCCGATCGGTGAACATCTTGCAGTCGCCAGTTTCGTCGCCGGGCAATCTCAGCCCGCCGACAAACTTTTCCCGCACGCCGGCCAGCGCAGGTTCGGCGCCAATGCAGCCTTCGGGATCGAGCAACTCGTAGGGAACGCCATATTTCTTCAGCACCTCTACATCGCCGCCGGTGCCGTCGAGCTGCTTTTGCGTGCGAAACAGCTGCAGCGTGCCCTTGGTCCGCTCATCATAAGCGATGCCGGTCGCCTCGCGCAGCGCCTTCAGCGTGTCGCGGCTGTATTCGGCGAGCGGCACCATGCGCGCCTTGTTGATGGCGTAGCGATCCGCGGTGCAATTGCGCAGCATCTTGATGAGCCATGTCCACATATACGGATCGAAGGCCGGCCGCACCACCAGCGGGCCGTGCTTCATCAACAGCCACTTGATTGCCTTCAGCGGAATGCCGGGGCCGGCCCAGGGCGAAGCATAGCCCGGCGAGATCTCGCCGGCATTGGCGAAGCTGGTTTCCAGCGCCGGCCCTTTCTGGCGGTCGAACACCGTCACCTCGTGGCCGGCCTCAGCGAGATAATAGGCAGTGGTGACCCCGATAACGCCGCCGCCCAACACGAAGATCTTCATCGCATCACTCTCCACGACGACTTCCGTCAGAGGGCCGCCGCCTCCTGTCTGCCGGATTCTGCGGCGTCCGCCAAGGGGCGGCGTGTCGCGGCTCTATTCGTTGATATAGCGGCGGTGGAAGCGGGGACCGAGACTGGTCAGGATTTCATAACCGATCGTGCCGGCATGACCGGCGGCGTCATCGACGCTCTGCGAGGGGCCCAGGAGTTCGACAAGGTCGCCCTCGCGCAGCCGGCCGGCCGGCAGGGCCGAGATGTCGAGTATGATCGAATCCATCGACACCCGCCCGACAAAGGGCAGTCGCACGCCGTCGAGCCAGGCAGCCGAAGCCGCGCGCCGGTGCCAGCCATCGGCATAGCCGAGCGAGATCGTGGCCGCGCGCAAGGGACCGCTGGCCAGAAACGCATGTCCGTAGCCGACGCCCGCGCCCTTATCGATGCCGCGTGTCTGGATGATCTTTGCCTCGAGCCGCACCACCGGCAGCATCGGGTTCGCCTCATCAGGCGTCGGATTGATGCCGTAGAGCGCAGCGCCCGGACGCGCGAGGTCGTACTGATAGCGCGGCCCAAGAAAGATGCCGGAGGAATTGTCGAGCGACGCCGGCGCCTTGGGCAGCATTTTGCGCAGCCGTTCGAACTCTTTGAGCTGCGCGTCATTGGCCGGATTGCCCGGCTCGTCGGCGCGGGCCAGATGGCTCATGACGAGGACGACATCGACGCCGGCGAAAGCATCGGCCGTAAGCGCCTCGACCTCTGCCGGCGCCATGCCCAGCCGCGACATGCCGCTGTCGACCTGGATGGCGGCCTTGAGCTTGCGGCCGGCCTTTTGGCCTGCCTCGCTCCACGCCTTCAGTTGCCCGGTGCTGTTGATGACGGGAACAAGGTCGGCGGCCACCGCTTCAGGTTCCGAGCCCGGCGGCAGGCCGTTCAGCACATGGATTTCCAGCTTCGGTCCGAGTGCGTCGCGCAGCGCGACACCCTCGGTGAGATGCGCGACAAAGAAGCTGTCGCAGCCTTCGGCAACCAGTGCCGCCGCCACTTGCCGCGCGCCGAGCCCGTAACCGTCGGCCTTGACGACGCCGGCGCAGCGCACGCCGCCGAGCTTTGCCTTCAGCCGCCGGTAATTCTCCCTGACCGCGCCGAGATCGATGGTGAGAATGGCGCCGGCCGCCGCTTCGCTGATCGTATCTTTGGCTTTATGCATCGCAGACCCGCTGAAGTCGGCGCTGCCCCTCATTGTCCTGCCGGATATCTCTCCCTATCCCTATACGGGGAGTTGAGGAGCGGTCGGCGTAAAGCGGACGAAAAGCCAACTGCTTGGCTTTTCGAGTGACGAAAGCCGGCAGGCGGGTGAGGGGCAGCCCATACGCTGCGCTAAGAGGCCATTGCCCGGCGTCGTTCATATGGGTCTCGTGGCTGCGGGTGTCCCGATCAATAAAGCACGAATCAGGTGCCGTGCGAACCGTCACATCCAGCTAGGCAAGATGACGGAACGCCGCCACCACATCCTCATAGACCTTGCGTTTGAACGGCACTATCAGATCGGGCAGGTCCTGCATCGGCCGCCATGCCCATTCATCGAATTCGGCGGTGTGGCCGCCCGGCGGCGGATTGATCTGGATCTCTCTGGTCTCGCCGTGAAAGCGGTAGGCGAACCATTTCTGCGTCTGGCCGCGATAGCGGCCCTTGAGGGCGATGCCGACCAGACCGGGCGGCAGGTCGTAGTTGATCCAATGCGGCGCCTCGGCCAGCAGCGTGACCGAGCGCATGCCGGTCTCTTCATAGAGCTCGCGCCCGGCCGCCTGCAGCGGCTCCTCGCCCTCGTCGATGCCGCCTTGCGGCATCTGCCAGAGCTGCGTGGTCCCGGCAAATTCGCTGTCCGGTTCGGCGATGCGGTGCCCAACCCAGACCAGCCCGTCGCCATTGAGGATCATCAGCCCGACACAGGGGCGGTATGGCAGCGTCTCGGGATCGATCTTTTTAGCCATCGGAGTTTAAAGCCGTTCTGAGATTCGCTCCGGCGAGGCAGTGGCGAATGATTTCGAGAACCGGAGCGGAGCGTACTCAAAGTAGGCTTGCCCCGGAAGCGGAAAACGTGGGTTCGTTCCAGTCACTGCCACCCGGCCCCGTTGCCGCCGTTGCGGTCGAATGGCAGAGTAATTCCATGAAAAATATTCAAATCATCGACGGCGCCTTGAACGCAACCTTCAGCGTGTTCGAGGCAACAGAGGAGGAGTACGCCGCCATCTTCCCGGATGGAAGAGACATGGAACTGGCCGAAGATTTATTTGAGCGGCTTGGTGAAGACGAGGCAGGTCGCGTGCTGGCGCCGCTTTGGGGTCGTCCCATCCTGAAACGCGATGTGCTCGGAATCCACGGCACCCTGTTCTACAACAACGAATATCGGCGGAGACACATCCCGCAATCAAAGCGCGAGGTCGACTGGGATGATGGTTCAATCAATCAGGCCCAGAGAGAGCTCTTTTCTCGGCATCGTTGAAAATCGCCACAAGCGCCGGTCAGCCCTTTTCCGGGTCGATGGCCACCGCCGAGATCGGCACGATCTCGATGCCGCGCTTTTTCGCTTCGACCGCCCAGAACGCCACGGTGTCGACGGTGAGGTCGAAAGCCGAGCCGATGCCGACGGCGGAGCCTTTCGCACGCGCGGTCGCTTCCAGCGCGTCGAGCTTTTTCAGGATGGCGCCGCGGTCCTGCACGGCGTCGATTGCCGTATCGCCGGCGACGAACGGCACACCGTCCTTCAAGGCGAGATCGGACGCCAGGCTCCGTGCGGACGAGCCGTCATCGATATAGGCAAGGCCGCGCTTGCCAAGCTCGGCCATGAACGGCCCCATCGCTGTCGCGTCGGCCGAAAAGCGCGCCCCCATATAGTTCATGACGCCGGTATAGTTGGTGGTCCGCGACAGCGCCCAGCGCAGATTCTTCAGATTGTCGTCCTGGCTTGCCGCCACTGTCAGCGTGTTGCGGCCGGGATTGACATTGGGATAGTCGAACGGTTCGAGCGGCACCTGCATGACCACCTCATGCCCGCTCTGCCGTGCCGCCTGCATCCACCGGCCGATGCTGTTGCCTTGCGGCGCAAAGGCCAAAGTCACTTCAGCCGGCAGCTTGGCGATTGCCGCCTGCGTGCCGGTCTGCGACACGGCAAGCCCGCCGATGACGATTGCCACGCGAGCGCCGCGCGAACCCGACCACGGCCGCGCATAGACATCGAACGGCCGCCGGCCGTCAGCGGCGCGAACCGGCAACGGGCCGGTGTCGCTGGCCTCGATCAGCGCCCTGTCGGGGATATGCGCGATCTTCAGGTTCTGGCCGATCGTCGACGGGTCGTGGATGACAATGGCTGCATTGGGCGGGCCGTCACCCTCCTGGGACTGCACATGGATGATCTGCGGACCGCTGGCCTTGGGCGTTTCCGCCTTCGGCGCTGCCGCCGTCGCTTGAGCAGTGGGTGCTGCGGCCGCGGGCTCGGCCGCCGCCGTCACCTTTGGCGTCGAGACCGCGATTGCTTCCGGTTTGCGGAACGGCTTCTCGCGCAGCGCGATCGCGCCGGAGATGCCGACCGCGGCCAGCACGACCAGCGTCGCCGCGACGGCGCCAGCGCTGATCCCGCGCGACGCAGCACGCGGTCGGACGGTCTGTCCGAGCGGGCGTTCGATGTCCTTGCCGACGTCAGCCAAGCCGCATCCCCGGGCGCGTGATCAGCGAAGTCTTTTCGCCATGCGCAGATCCAAAACTGACGGCGCGTCCCCTGCGCCTTTTGAGGCGCAGCGCCCAGCTGCCCCCGAATCAAACTGCCGGAACCTCACGGTCCCGGCAGCATTGCATCGCTTCGATTGGGCAGCCAGAGCTACCAGTCGATTTTATTGGTTAAGCACTGCCTTCTCCGGATTCGGCGGGAATGCCGGGTCGGTCTTCTGGCCGCGCAGCAGCTGTTCGGCATAGATCAGCTGCAGATCGTCCTTTGGATCCGGCGGCACATAGGCAGCCGAGCCCGAACCGGTATCGCTCTCGTCGGCGCCCTTGATGTGGCCCTTGAGGTCAGATTCACCGCGGGTCAGGTCCCTGCCCTGCAGTTCGGGCGGCAGCGGCTGGTCGACCTTGATGTCGGGCGTGATGCCCTTGCCCTGGATCGACTTGCCGGACGGCGTGTAATAGAGCGCCGTCGTCAGGCGCAGCGCGCCGTTCTCGCCAAGCGGGATGATGGTCTGCACCGAGCCCTTGCCGAAGGACTGCGTGCCGACCACTGTGGCGCGGCGCAGGTCCTGCAGCGCGCCGGCGACGATCTCGGAGGCGCTGGCCGAACCGCCATTGACGAGCACGATCAGCGGCTTGGCGCCGATGTCGTCGCCTGCCTTGGCGTCGAAGCGTGTGACGTCCTTCGGGTCGCGGCCGCGGGTCGAGACGATCTCGCCACGGTCGAGGAAGGCGTCGGACACGCTCACCGCCTGGTCGAGCAGGCCGCCCGGGTTGAGGCGCAGATCGAGCACATAGCCCTTGAGCTTGTCGTTCGGCACCTGCTTCTTGATGGTGTCGATGGCATTCTCGAGGTCGTCATAGGTCTTTTCGGTGAAGGAGGTGATCTTCATGTAGCCGATGTCGTTCTCGACCCGGAACTTGACCGCCTTGACCTTGATGATATCGCGCACCACCGTCAGCTCGATCGGCTTGTCGGCGCCCTGGCGCAGGATGGTCAGCTTGATCGGCGTGTTGACCAGGCCGCGCATCTTTTCGACTGCATCGTTGAGCGTCAGGCCGCGAACCTCTTGGCCGTCGATCTTGGCGATATAGTCGCCGGCCAGCACGCCTGCCTTGGCAGCCGGGGTGTCGTCGATCGGCGTGATCACCTTGACCAGGTCGTTCTCCATGGTGACCTCGATGCCGAGGCCGCCGAACTCACCCTTGGTCTGCACGCGCATGTCCTGCGCCTGCTCGGCATTCATGTAGGAGGAGTGCGGGTCGAGCGAGGTGAGCATGCCGTTGATGGCGTTTTCGACCAGCGACTTGTCGTCCGGCGGCGTCACATACTGCGCCCGCACGCGCTCGAAGATGTCGCCGAAGATCGCCAGTTGCTTGTAGGTCTCGGAGCCTGCAGCGTTCGCCGTCGAGCCGGGCGCGCCATAGACCAGGCTCATCGCTGACGCGCCCATCAGCGCACCGGCAATAAGAAGCGACAGTTTCCGCATCATTTCACGTCCTTCCAGAGAAGCGGTCCGCCCACCATGGGGTCGGATCGACGGGTTTTCCATCCTTGCGGAACTCGACATAGAGTTCCGGCGTGGCATTTCCATTCTTCGAGGCCGAGGTGCTTGCCACCCGGGCCTCTCCCATCGCGCCGACCGGCTCTCCTGCGAGCACCGACTGGCCAGACGCGACGCTGATTCTGCTCATCCCCGCCAGGACGACATGATAGCCGTCTCCCGCATTGAGGATCAAGAGTTGACCATAGGAGCGAAAAGGCCCCGCATAAAGCACATTTCCGTCCGCCGGTGCCGTGACGATGGCTCCCGATTGTGTCGCAACCATGTCGCCAAGCATCACCGCGCCGTTACCGTCATCGGCCCCGAAACGCAGCCTGATCTTGCCGGTGACCGGCAGCGAGACCTGTCCCTGAAGTGCCGAAAACGGCGCGGCGGCGGTGAGGCGGTTGCCTTCCGGCACGGGCAGCGAAGCCAGCTCCGTCGACGCGGTTGTGCCTGCATCGGCGTTATCGGCGTCCGGCTTATCCCTGTCGGCCGCTTTCTGTTCGCCTGCCTTGACGGCATCCGCCGCCTTGCGGCTCTTGTCGGCCTCAAGCGAAGCGATCAGCTCTTTCAGGCTGCCGGCCTTGGCCGCAAGCGCCTGGGACCGCTGCTTTTCGGCGGCCATCGCCGTCCAGGTGTCCGCCTCGAGCTTCTGCTTGGCTTCGAGCAGCATGGAGAGGCGTTTCTTTTCCGCCGTCTGCTCGCCGACCGCCGCTGTCAGCCGCGTCCGCTCGGCCTCGATCGAGGCCGTCACCCGGGTCTGTTCCCTGAGGTCGGCCAGCAATTTGTCGGTCTGCTGGCGCAGTTCGGGCACCACTGCGCCGAGCAGGATGGCGCTGCGCACCGACGACAGTGCGTCTTCCGGCTTGACCAGGATCGCCGGCGGCGGATTGAGCCCCATGCGCTGCAGCGCGCCCAGCACCTCGGCCAGCACGTCGCGCCGCGCCGCCAGCGAGACACGGATCTTCTGTTCCTCGCCCTTCAGTCCTTCGAGCCTGGCGCCGATATCCTCGATGTCCTGGCCGAGCTTCTGCTCGGTCATCGCCGACTGGATAAGCGCCGCGGTGATCGAGGCATGGTCCTTCTTGACCGAAGCAATGTCGGCGGCGAGCTTGGCCAGCCGTTCGGACGACAGCGTGATCTCGGCCGACACCTTCTCATATTCGGCACGGCTCAGATCGGGGTCGGGCGCCACGTCCAGCGTATTTTCGGCCCGCGCAAGCCCGAGCGAAAGCAAAACCACCGCTGCAGCGATGCCGCAGCGCGCGTGCCGGAAGCCCGTTCGTGATTTCCCGTTGTCAGCCATTGAAGCCCGACTCTATGCGTGGCTTCGTTAACGAACCATCAACCATGATCGAACCGAAGCCTAGCACAAAACAGCCGCGCATTGGGGCGGAAATCCGGACGATTGACCCTCGACCCACTGATTTACGAACGGTGGTAGGGATGTCCCGAAAGAATCGTTGCCGCCCGATAGAGCTGCTCGCCCAGCATGACACGCACCAGTTGGTGCGGCCAGGTCGCCGCGCCGAACGAGACCATCAGCTCAGCCTGATCGCGAATCGACTGGTCGTGCCCGTCGGCGCCGCCAATGGCGATGACCAGCGCCTTGCGTCCGCCATCGCGCAGCTGGCCGATACGGCTGGCGAAATCGTCTGAGGACAGGTTTTTGCCGCGTTCGTCGAGCAGGAACAGTGCCGTGCCCGGCTGCAGCTGTGCCTGCAGCTTCTGGCCTTCCTCGCGGCGGCGCTCATTGGCGTTCTGGGCTCGTCCCTCGGCGATCTCGGCGACACCAGAGAATTCGAACCCGATCGCCGGGCCGCTCTTGGCGAAACGCTCGAAATAGCGGTCGGCGAGCTCTCTCTCGGGGCCGGCCTTCATCCGGCCCACGGCATGAACTGCTATCTTCATCCCTGCCTCGGCGAGCTTTCAATCCATGTCGCACCCAGGATGGTTACGACATGAGACGGAGCTCAGTGCAAGGTCTCTTCCTCGAGGTCCGGCGCCTGCCACATCTTTTCAAGATTGTAGAATTCGCGGACTTCTGGGCGGAAGACATGGACGATGATGTCGCCTGAATCGATCAGGACCCAGTCGGCGCCGGACAGCCCCTCGACGCGCGCCGTGCCGAGACCGGCATCCTTGAGCGCCTTGAGGAGGTGGTCGGCGACAGCCGAGACATGACGGTGCGACCGGCCCGACGCGATGACCATATAGTCGCCGAGGCTCGATTTCCGCTGAATGTCGATTGAGACAATATTTTCGGCCTTGGAGTCTTCCAGACTGGCAAGGACTGTCTTGATGGCACGGGACACGGCGTCATCTACGCTGATCCTGGCCGGCGAAGGCATGATGTCAGCCTTCTTCCGCAATGCTGTTCTCAGTGTATTTCCTTTCGCAGCAAGAACAACCAAATCACCCACGAAATCAGGTGACACCCTATAGATAGGCAGAGTTCCCTTGCAGTTTCAAGACGGGAGGCCCTGCCACCGCGAACGCAGTGCACGACTTCCGGTTCCGGAGCCTTGAGAAAAATCGGAACCCATGGCCGCGGCAGGGGTTATCGACACACCCCCCAAACGGATTTTCCTGATGCCAATCGACCCCCAGAACACGCTGCTCACCGTGCAGGCTGGCCTTGCGCAACTCAGCACACTGATCGTTTCCTATTCCTTCTCCGCCATCGGCGCCATCATCCTGCTGGTCGTCGGCTATCTCGTCGCCGGGCTCGCAGAACGATCGATCTCAGCCGGCCTCGGCCATATCCATGGTTTCGACGCGACGCTGCGCCATTTCTTCTCGAAGATCGTGCGCTACGCCATCCTGATCCTGGTGGTCATCATGGTGCTCGGCCAGTTCGGCGTTCAGACGGCCTCGATCATCGCCGCCATNGCCATCGGGCTGGCAATCGGCCTGGCGCTGCAAGGCACGCTGCAGAACATCGCCGCAGGCATCATGCTTCTGGCGCTCAGGCCATTCCGCATCGGCGAATATGTCGAGGTCGGCGCCATTTCCGGCACCGTCGAGGAAATCGGCCTGTTCGCCACCAAGCTCCGCACGACAGACGGCGTCTATGTGCTGGCGCCCAATTCGACGCTGTGGAACCAGCCGGTGCGCAATTTTACTCGCAACGGTGTGCGCCGCGGAGACATCACGCTGAGCATCGGCTCCTGGAACGACATCGACCTGGCGCAGAAAACCATGCTGGGCGTTGCCGGCGGCGAGCGCCGCGTCAAGCGAGAGCCGGCGCCGATCGCCTTCGTCGCCACGGTGGGCGATGCCAGCGTCGCCATCACCTTGCGCTACTGGACCACGGCGGCGGATTTCTTCGCCACCCAGATCGATCTCACCAAACGCGTCAAGCAGGCGTTCGACGCCGAAGCCATTTCGGTTCCCGCACCTCCGCCGGAGGCTCGACAGGAAACTGCCGCTACCAGGCAGTAGGAGCTGTGAAACCGTTCAGCGCTTATCGTCCGGGGCGTAGGCGAGCTCCACCGGCAGCGGCGCCTGCGCCGACATCGGCGCGAAACTGCTGGTCTCCGTAGCGGGGACGGCGCGCGTGGTGGCCACTCGCCACAGCACGAACAGGCAGAAGACAGTGGCGATGACGATGGCCACATAAATGAAGGCCTGCGTGCCATAGACAGCCGACAGGGCCGTCACGATACCCGGCACGATGAACCCCGACAGCGACCAGGCAAACAGCAACGAACTCGACAGCGCCACCATGTCGTCCTTGCCGGCGCGGTCGGCGGCATGCGCGCTGGCCAGCGAATAGATCGATTCCGAGGCGCCGTCCCAGACGATGTAGATCACCACGAGCACCATCAGCGCGCCGCCGTCGAAGCCGATGGCCAGAATACCGGCGACGATGGCCAGTGCCGCAGCGCCGGCCAGCACGTAACGGCGATCGGTACGGTCGGAAATCCAGCCGAGCGGTATCTGCAGGATCAGCGTGCCGACGGGCATCGCCGACAAAAGCAGCGCCACATCGGCCTGGCTATAGCCTTTGGCCGTGGCATGGATCGGTGCGAACCCGGCGATCGCCATCGACAGACCGCCGACGGCCAGCATGCCGGCCACGCCGACCGGCGAGATCCGCCAGGCGCGGCCAAGCGCCACGGAGGCTGCGCGAGGTGGCGGCGGTTGAGCCAACCGCGTCATGCCGACCGGCAGGATCGACACTGCGGTGAAGGCAATGCCGATCAGCGGCGCCTGCGCCGTCGCGATGTCGACCGCCGCCAGCAGGGCATAGCCGACGCCAAGTCCGGCGACATAGGCGACGTAAAACACCGCCATCACCCGGCCGCGAATGGCGTTTGCGACGGCATCGTTGAGCCAGCTCTGGGCGACGATGAACAGGCCGCATATTGCAAAACCGTAAAGCGCGCGTGCCGCGATCCACAGCAGCGGGTAGGTGCCGGCGCCAATGGCAGCATTCGACAGCGCTATCAGCGCCGACAGCACCATGAAGGCGCGGGCGTGCCCGACGCGGCGCACCAGCGGCCCGGTCAGGATACAGCCGGCAAGCCCGCCGGCCGACAGGCCGGTGATGATCAGCCCGGCCCAGGTCGGATCGAAGCGCTCGACGCCAAGCCGGACCGGGATATAGGCGAACATCAACCCGTTGCCGACCGCGATCAGCGCCATCGACACGATTACGCTGGCAATGGCGATCACGGGCGCCGGCGGGGCGCCATGATTGGGGTCGATGTCGGTCTGGTTCACTGAAGTGGCCATATCCAGCGCAGCATCGCCCAGCCAATCGCGAAAGGCCGCCGTAAAAGCGACATCGGCGATCTGGTCTTACGGAGTTACCCCTTGGCTTGCTGGCGAATAGCACTCGATGACAGCGACGAGCGTGGGCCGTGGATGAAGGTCCAGGCCGGCGCCTTCATGCGCGCGAGCCGGGGCGCATCACCCTCGTCGACGCGGGCATAGTCGAACGTCTTGGCCACGACCGAGGACAGGAAGGACAGCGTCGCGCCCGGGCGGTCGATGACCGCGATGGGGAAGGTCATGACGATCTGGCGCCAGCGCTGCCAACGGTGGAAATCGCGAAGTGAGTCGGCGCCCATGATCCAGACGAAGTCGACGCCGGGATTGCGTGCCTTGACCAGCGCCAGCGTGTCGGCGGTGAAGCGAATATGATGCGCCGCCTCGAAGGCGGTGACCTTGATCTTCGGGTTCTTGGCGACCTGCTCCGACTGGAGCAGCCGGTCGCTCAGCGGCGCCAATTCCCTGGTGCTCTTCAGCGGATTGCCAGGCGTCACTATCCACCATAGCTGGTCGAGCGCCAGCCGCCTGAGCGCGATTTCCGCCACCAGCGCATGACCGGCATGCGGCGGGTTGAACGATCCGCCGAACAGGCCGACGGCGAGGCCTTTCTCGGCATGCGGCATACGGAGGTAGTGCGAGGGGATGGCGGGCTGAAGGGACGACAGCATGGTGCTAGGCACCCCCCTCTGCCCTACCGGGCATCTCCCCCGCAAGGGGGGAGATCAGCAGCTTCGGCAAAGGCACTTTTCCTGCAACGTTAGTGATTGGCGAAAGCGGAAGAAAAAGCTGATCTCCCCCCTTGCGGGGGAGATGTCCGGCAGGACAGAGGGGGGTGTCTGGGCTCAATGCCTCAAGCCCTGACGCGAATGATTCAAGGCCTCACCTGTCCCGACCCGCGCACGCGGTATTTGAACGAGGTCAGTTGCTCGACGCCGACCGGTCCGCGCGCGTGCATCTTGCCGGTGGCGATGCCGATCTCGGCGCCCATGCCGAATTCGCCGCCATCGGCGAACTGCGTCGAGGCATTGTGCAAAAGGATCGCCGAGTCGATCTCGTTGAAGAACCGCTCGACCGCTTTGGTATCCTCGGCGATGATCGCCTCGGTGTGGTGTGAGGAGAACGTCTCGATATGGTCGATGGCACCGGCAATTCCGTCTACCAGCTTTACCGCGATGATGGCCTCGAGATATTCGGTCATCCAGTCGGCATCGGTCGCCGGCTTGGCGTCGAAGAACAGCTTCATCACTTCCTGATCGGCATGGATCTCGCAGCCGGCGGCGCGTAGCGCGTCGAGGATCGGCACCAGATGTGTGGAGGCCACCGCGCGGTCGACCAGCAAAGTCTCTGCAGCGCCACAGACACCGGTGCGCCGCATCTTGGCGTTGACGGCGATCCTGACCGCCATGTCGAGATCGGCCGAGCGGTCGATGTAGAGATGGCAGATGCCTTCAAGATGGGCAAAGACCGGCACCCGCGCCTCGCTCTGGACGCGCCCGACCAGGCTCTTGCCGCCCCGCGGAATGATGACGTCGAGATTGCCGGAAAGCCCTTTCAGCATCTCACCGACGGCGGCGCGATCGGTGGTCGGCACCAGCTGGATGGCATCCTCAGGCAAACCAGCGGCCTTCAGGCCCTCGACCAGGCAGGCATGGATGGCGGCGGATGAATTGAGCGAGTCCGAGCCGCCGCGCAGGATCACCGGATTGCCGGCCTTGAGGCAGAGTGCGCCGGCATCCGCCGTCACATTCGGCCGGCTTTCATAAATGACGCCGACAACGCCGAGCGGCGTGCGCACGCGCTCGATCTGCAGGCCGTTGGGGCGATCCCAGGCGGCAATCACATCGCCGACCGGGTCCCTGAGCTCGGCGATTTCACGGATGCCATCCGCCATGGCACGGGTGCGCGCCGGATCGAGCTTCAGCCGGTCCATGAACGAGCCGGACAATCCCGATTCGTGGCCATTCGAGACATCGATGGCGTTGGCGTCGAGAATGTCCTGCTCACGCGAAATGATCGCGTCGGCCATGGCGACGAGTGCGGCATTCTTGGCGTTGGTCGTGGCGATAGCCAGCGGTCGGGCGGCGGCGCGCGCATTGCGGCCTATCCGTGCCATCAAACTGGCTACATCTTCGCCTTGGTGTTTGTTCAACATCTGACCGCTCCGGTGAAGCCTGGTGGATTTACACGCGGCCGGCCTTCGCGGCAATGGCCGCAAATTCGGGAGAGCAGAATGAAGAGCGCCGCAGTCTTGTTTGCTTTGGCCACGATGCTGGCGCCCACCGGCCTTCGCGCAGCCGATTACTGCGATGACAAGATCGAACTCGGCGAGAGCCCCGATGGCCTGGCCATGACCATGGTAGGTTCGATGATGTCCCTCGTACTCGCTGAGCGCTATTGCGGCGCGCTACCGACGCCGTTTTCCCAAATCTACGTCGTAGTTGAGGAGGGACATGGATGTGGGCCGCGTGTGAGGCTTGAAGCAGAATTCAAGAAAAAGATGGAGGAGGAAAAAGCGACAGACGCAATGATGGCCGACTCAGTCATGCACGACCTCATCGCAGACGGGACGGACCTCCCCCAAGCCGAAATGGATAAACGTGCCAAGGCTATCATTGAAGGACAGTTGGGAGGTTGCAGCAAGCTTCTGAAAATTCAACGGGACGTTCAGGAGAGGTACCGCAACCCGCCCAAATGGCCGCGTGAACCTGACAAGTAGCGCGCCGTCAATCGCAGGGCCGCGCCTCACTCGGCCGCGCCGCTCACTACCAGATCGTCGCGGTGAATCATCGCCGATCGCGCCTCGTAGCCGAGCACGGTTTCGATCTCGGCGGTCTTCAGGCCTGCGATCCTTACGGCATCGGCGGCATCATAGGCAACCAGCCCGCGCGCGATCTCGCGCCCTTCGGGCGACAGGATCGCCACCGTGTCGCCGCGCGAGAAATTGCCGCTGACCAGCCTGACGCCCGCCGGCAGCAGCGATTTGCCGGACAGCAGCGCACCGATGGCGCCGGCGTCGACGGTGAGCCGCCCGGCCGGTTCGAGCTGGCCGGCGATCCAGGTCTTGTAGCCTTTCACCGGATTGGCGCTCGGCCTGAAGAAGGTGGCGCGCTCGCCACGCTCGATCGCCATCAGTGGCGACAGCCTGGTGCCCGAGGTGATGATCATGGCGGTGCCGGCGGCGGTGGCGATCTTGCCGGCATCGAGCTTGGTGCGCATGCCGCCGCGCGACAGTTCGGATGCGGCCGCCCCGGCCATAGCCTCGATATCGGGCGTGATGCGGTCGACCACCGGAATGAATTTTGCATCGGGATCGCGCGCCGGCGGCGCCGTATAGAGCCCGTCAATGTCGGAGAGCAGCACAAGCAGGTCGGCGCCCATCATCGTCGCCACCCGGGCCGCCAGCCGGTCATTGTCGCCATAGCGGATTTCGGAGGTCGCTACCGTGTCGTTCTCATTGATGACCGGCACCGCCTTCATCTTGAGCAGCGTCGAGATCGTCGCGCGGGCATTCAGATAGCGTCGGCGCTCCTCGGTGTCGCCGAGCGTCAGCAGGATCTGGCCCGATTTCAGCGCACCCTTGCCCAGCGCATCCGACCATGCGCCGGCGAGCGCAATTTGCCCGACGGCGGCCGCCGCCTGGCTCTCCTCGAGCTTCAGCGCCCGTTTTCCGAGACCGAGAATGGTGCGGCCGAGCGCAATGGCGCCGGACGACACGACCAGGATCTCGGCGCCGCCATTGGCCAGCACCGCAATATCCTCGGCAAGCGAAGCCAGCCAGTCGCGCTTCAGGCCGCTGGTGCGGTCGACCAGCAAGGCCGAACCGATCTTGACCGTGATGCGCCGGTATTTTGTCAGCGACCGCGCCGTCATCGTTATCGGTCCCAGCGGGTCTCGACGGGAGCGGCAGCCCTGTCGCGCGCTTCGCCGACAACTGCCATCAGCGCGCGCAGCACCGCTTCGACGCCCTCGCCGGTGGCCGCCGACAGCAGCATCGGCGCGCGGCCGGCAGCGCGTTTGAGGGACGCAACCTTCTTCTTGCGCTCATCGGCGTCAAGGATATCCACCTGGCTGAGCGCGACGATCTCGACCTTCTCGATCAGCCCATTGCCATAGGCGTCGAGCTCGGCGCGCACGGTCTTGTAGGCCTTTCCAGGATTTTCCTCCTGCGCCGAGACCAGGTGCAGAAGTACACGCGTGCGCTCGACATGGCCGAGGAAGCGGTCGCCGATGCCGACACCCTCATGCGCGCCCTCGATGAGGCCCGGAATGTCGGCGATGACGAATTCGCGCGCATCGATGCGGGCAACGCCGAGGCCGGGATGCAGCGTGGTGAAGGGGTAGTCTGCGATCTTCGGCTTGGCCGCGGTGACGGTTGCCAAAAAAGTCGACTTGCCTGCATTGGGCAGCCCGACCAGGCCGGCGTCGGCAATCAGCTTCAGCCGCAGCCAGACATTCATCTCTTCGCCGGGCTGGCCGGGATTGGCGCGGCGAGGCGCCTGGTTGGTCGAGGTCTTGAAATGCTGGTTGCCGAAACCGCCATTGCCGCCCTTGGCCAGCAGGAAGCGCTGGCCGACCACGGTCAGGTCGCAGATCAGCGTCTCATTGTCCTCGGCAAACACCTGGGTTCCGGCCGGCACCTTGAGCGTCACATCGGCGCCCTTGGCGCCGGTCATGTTGCGGCCCATGCCGTGGACACCAGTCTTGGCCTTGAAATGCTGCTGATAGCGATAGTCGATCAGCGTGTTGAGACCGTTGACCGCTTCCAGCCAGACATCGCCGCCGCGGCCGCCGTCGCCGCCATCCGGGCCGCCGAACTCGATGAATTTTTCGCGCCGGAACGACACAGAGCCGGCGCCACCGTCGCCGGAGCGGATATAAACCTTGGCTTGATCGAGAAATTTCATTGGACTACGCAGTTTCTGTTGGCCTTGCGGCTTTGCTCTAGATCTTGCGCCTTGCTCTAAACCAAGGCGCGGCCAAGGGCGAGGCCGTTTTGCGACTAAAGCGCCGGATGCCCTTTTGTCGGGGACGCGGTAGCAGTGTTCGCGGACGGAGCTTGAGGGGCGCGGGAATGAAGGTTGTGAGCTACAACATCCAGTACGGTATCGGTCTGGATGGCCGCTACGATCTCGGCCGCATCACCGAGGCGGTTCGCGGCGCCGACGTGATCGCGCTGCAGGAAGTGACCCGCAACAATCCGAGGAACGGCAACCGCGACATGGTCGCCGAGATCGGTGAGGCGCTGCCCGAATCTTTTGCCGCCTACGGCAGCAATTTCGAGGTCAATGTCGGCTCGCGCCTGGAGGCCGGCCGCGCCATCACCACCACTTTCCAGCTCGGCAACATGGTGCTGTCGAAGACACCGATCCATCTGTCGCGCAATCTGCTTTTGCCGCGCAGCCGCAGCCTTGAGGCGATGAACTTCCAGCGCGGCGCACTCGAGGCGCTGGTCGAGACCCCGCTCGGCTTCATCCGCTTCTATTCCACGCATCTCGACCATCGCAGTCCGGTTGAGCGCGCCAGCCAGATCCGTTTCCTGCGCCAGCGCCTGTTGAACTATGCCTTCGAGGGCGGCGGTCTCTCCGGCATTCCCGAGATCGGCCTGCCGGACCTGCCCTATCCCGAAGCCTTCATCGTCATGGGCGACTTCAACATGCTGCCCGGCTCGCCCGAATATGTCGAACTCGTCGGCCGCCCGGACCATGAATTCGGCATGCCCTTGACCGCCGATCTCGCCGTCGACGTCGCCCAGCGCCTGAACACACCAGACGTCGTCACCTGGGTCGATCCCACGCGACCCGAAGACACAAGCCGCCACAAGCGCATCGACTACATCTTTACCTCGGCCTCGCTCGCCGGATCGCTGAAGCGCCTGTGGGTCGACCCGCAAGCGGTCGGTTCGGACCATCTCCCGATTTGGGTCGAGATGGGCTGAGTTGAGCCCGATCCACAACCAACGTTTCCAAACCTGTCGTTTGGAGGCACGCGCCTAGGTGTTGAGATTCAGGTCAGGCCCAGCCGAAAACACTGTCTTTCGAGAACCGGAGCGGAGTGTACTTAAGTACGTGCACCGGAAGCGCATAAAACCCGCGTTTGCAGGCCGGCCTCACCTGAATATCAAAACACCTAGAAATGCACCCAGTTTCGAAGACTGATCCAGGTCTTTCTGTCCAGCCGGTACCGCTCGACCGGCACCTGGCCGGCGACGATCGAGTTCAGCATGCCCTGGCCGGCATACTGGAAGCCGCATTTGTGGATGACCCGGCGCGAGGCCGGATTGATCACCCGCGTCGAAGCCTGCAGCACCTGGATCGACGTCCGTTGGAAGGCGAGGTCGACCAACGCGTGCGCGGCCTCCGTCGCATAGCCGCGCTTCCAATAGGGCTCGCCGATCCAGTAGCCGAGTTCCAGCCCGCGATCGGTCATGTTGAGGCCGGCGCAGCCGACGAAAATGTCGGTGCCGGCGAGCGTCAGGGCGTAGGCGATGCCGGCCCGGCGCGACCTGGTCATGGCCAGGAAGGCGCGTGCCTCGGCCTCGCCATAGGGGTGCGGCATGCGGGCCAGCATCTCGGCGACGTGACGGTTGTCGGCAAGCTCGACCAGTTGCGCGATGTCGGCTTCACACGGGGCGCGCATCACCAGCCGCTCCGTGGCCAGCACCGGGCAATCTATCGCGTAACTTTCGTCTTCGGTGTCTTCCGCTTCGGCAACCATTCGACGTCCTCCAGGCAAGAAAAAAGGGGAGATGGAAAACCCATCTCCCCTGATCCTTTTCCTGGCTCCATTCACTGGTTTGGCCAGACACCGGTTCCCGAGATGGGCGCCGGTTTTATAGTGCGGAACCGGCTACTCCGCGGCTTTGGTAATCGGGTTGACCGATACGTAGGTTCGGCCGTTGGCTTTTTTGTTGAAGGTGACTGCGCCGGTCTCGAGCGCAAAAAGGGTGTGGTCCGTGCCCATGCCGACATTGACGCCGGGATGCCAGGTGGTGCCGCGTTGACGGATGATGATGTTGCCCGGGATGACGGCTTCGCCGCCGAACTTCTTCACGCCCAGACGCTTGGAATGCGAGTCGCGACCGTTGCGCGACGAGCCGCCAGCTTTCTTGTGTGCCATCTAACTAACTCCGATGCGCCCTGGGGCGCTTGAATGGTCTTATGAACGCGTTCGCGTTCCGTTTCAAGTCCGATCCGGCGACCTTGTCGCCGGTTCGTTTTACTTCTTCGCCAGTTCCTTGGCCTGCTCGCGCCAGTCGTTGATCTGGTCGGTGCTGAAGGGCATGTGCGCGTCGATCTTGGCCACGTCCTTGTCCGACAGCTTGGCAAGCTGGGCGAAGGTGGTGATGCCCTGCTCGTGCAGCTGGCCGGCGGCAACCGGGCCGATGCCCTTGATCACGGCCAAATCGTCCGGCTCGCCCTTCGGCGCCTTGAACAGCGGCGCGGCGACGGCGGTCTCCGTCTTGGCTTCATCCTTCGGAGCAGCCTCGGCTTTGGCTTCCTTCTTCGCCTTGGCTTCCTTCGGCGCGGCCTCGGCCTTCGCCTCGGGCGCTACGTCAGCCTTGACTTCATTGGCTTCCACCTTGGCTGAGGCCTTCTTGGAAGGCTTGGCGCCACCCAGCAGGATCTCGGCGATCCGCACGGTGGTCAGAAGCTGGCGGTGGCCGATCTTGCGGCGCGAATTCTGCCGGCGGCGCTTCTTGAAAGCGATGACGGTGCGGTTCTTGCCCTGCTCTACGACTTCCGCCGTGACCAGAGCGCCATCGACGAACGGGGCGCCGAAGGTGACATTTTCGCCTTCGCCATGGGCGAGGACGCTGCCGATTTCGACGATATCGCCGACATTGGCTTCTAGCTTTTCGATCTTCAGGAGATCGTTGGCGGCAACGCGATACTGCTTACCGCCCGTTTTAATGACTGCGAACATTTTTTGCCTTTCGCTGTTCGGTCGGCCTCGATGAGCCGCGTCACGCGGTTCGGCCGTCTTTTTGTCAGTCTGCGGGTTCGAAAAACAAGCGGCGTGGAAGAACCCTCCACGCCGATTGCGCGCTTCCCCTAACCGAAGGTTCGGTACGAGTCAAGGCAAACGGCCGGATTCCTTGGCCATGCGGCCTCCTTGCCGCGCCCGATCCCTCTGGTCGAGACCGGTTGGCCTATCTGCCGACGTGGCCGCGGCGCAGCCCTCCCGGCAAAGCCCGCACAGGAAGCTGAATTTCCCCGCGGATTTGGCCTTGTAACCTGCCCGCCCAGCCGTTATCTAGTGCGCCGCGCCGGCAACGGCCGACCATGACCGCGGAGAGGTGGCAGAGTGGTCGAATGCACCGCACTCGAAATGCGGCATGGGTGCAAGCCCATCGGGGGTTCGAATCCCTCCCTCTCCGCCACCCGGAACCGAATCTGGGCGTAGGAGTGTCGCCCGAAGCTACGAAGTAGCGTAGGGGGACCGGAACGAAGCAGGATGCCCTCCGAAGCTTCAGCGTAGAGGCTGCCGCTAGGCAACGAGGCCTTGCCTGATCTGGTTTACCTCTTCGATCGGCACGGGATGCCCGGTGAGGAAGCCCTGCATCAAATTTACCCCCAGGCGCTGCAGCAATATGTACTGCTCCTCCGTTTCGACGCCCTCGGCGAGCACGACATGGCCGAGATTGCGAAGCAGCCCGACCATGTCCCGCAACAGGCTCAAGCCACGAGACGTCTGGCAATCGTGGAGGAAGCTGCGATCAATCTTGACCACGTCGAATTTGAAGCGGCGGAGCCATGTCAAGCCGGCAAATCCCGTTCCGAAGTCGTCCAGCCAGATCTGAACGCCGAGTTTTCGCAACCGCTCCACGTTTCTTACCGCTTGCGCCTCCAGAAAGATGTCACTGCCTTCGGTGATTTCGATGGCCAGTTTCTGGGGCGCAAGGCCGTGCCTGCCAAGAATCTCGGTGATCCGGAGTGAAAAGTTAGGAGCCTTGAGCTGAAGAACGGAGACGTTCACCGTCACGACCGAGCCCAATCCGTATTCCGCCATGTCACCGCAGGCTCGATCGATCAGCCACGTACCCAGTTCCACGATCGCTCCGGTCTGCTCGGCAACGGGTATGAATACGGACGGACTGATCATGGTGCCGTCGAAGTCGCATACCCGCATCAGACTCTCGTGCCCCAGCACGCGGCCCGACGCCAGCTCGCGAATTGGCTGGTAAGCGACAGAAACGAGCTGGTTGGAAACTGCCACCTTCAGCAGTTCTGAAAGATTTTCGCCGGAGCGATCCTGGCTGGTGGCGTGCGGGTCGTAAATCGTGAACGTAGCCCGACCGGCAAACTTGGACGCGTAGAGCGCGCGGTCAGCTTCCTGCAGCAGGATTCTAAGCTCTATGCTCTGATCGGCGCGCGTCAACGACGCCCCGGCACTGATCGTTACGATGTTGAGCTTGTCGCCCCGATCAGGGTGGTAGATATCCAAATCCTCTACAGCGCGACAGAATTTCTTCGTTATCTCATGAAGGTGAGCCCGCCCGGTGACCTTGCAGAGAATGACGAATTCTTCTCCGCCATAGCGGGCCGCGATGGCGTTGTTGGCAGCCGCCATCTCGGAGAGGACATGGGCGAGTTTGATCAGGCAATCGTCGCCGGCCTGATGACCAAGTCCGTCATTGAACCTTTTGAAGTAGTCGACGTCGATCAGAATGAGCCCTATCTCGTCGTCGTCCGCGGCCCAGTCTTCGCGCAGCTCCGAGAATTCTCGAATGATCGCCCTGCGGTTCTTCATTCCCGTGAGCGGATCGGTGTCGGCGATTTCGGTTAGCTTTTGCCCCTTCTTGATAGCAGCCTGCTCCTGGAATTGTGCCCGAAGCGCGTGCAGGAAGGTCTGGTAACGCTCCAGGCTCAGCCGCCACGAAAGATAAAGCGACAAGACGAGGCAGTTCACGAAATAGGCCGACAACACGACCCGACCGGCGATGTCGGCCTGAAGGGAGAACATCGCGGCGTACACAAAGCTTGCGGCGACCGTCGCGGAGGCAAGGGCTGAAAGCCAAAAACGGAAGTTGAAGAACAGATTCGCACCCAGGATGAACACGGTGCCAAAAACCATGAAATGGGAGAGGGCATCCTGATGCTCTGTTCCAACAGCGGAGACGAGCCACCCAAGGGCACCGGATACAATCGCCAGCGCTGCTACAAGGTGCAAGGTGGCAAGGGCAAAGCCCCGTCGGGCGACAAATTCGACAAGCGCCAGGGAAGTGATCCCTAGCGTAACGCGCGTCAAAACAAGCCGGCCGGCGATATCCGGAAAAAGAAACCAATCGAAAAGGCCATAGGCCACATAGCTGAATACAGCAGCCGCAATACCCCATCGCACAAGACTGCGATTCTCATCGGCATCCTTCTGCAGGAACAGTGCCAGCAGTTCCGGATCGGCGGAATGCCACCGCGGACGTCCAATCGCTGCCGCCACCTTCTGGGCAACGTCCTCGCTCAGTTGCATCGCAACGCTCCTCCGCGATCTGCAGTAGCGAATGCAACAGCCGACGTCGCCTGCGGTCGGGGAATGAAGACGCCCCTGTCCGCAGGAAAAGTCAGATGTCGCTAACCGAGGGTAAACGGGTGGTTCGGATTTAGCCAGTTTTGCAGAATTGATGGCCGCTCCATCGACTAAAATTTTATTAAAATTTTATTAAAATTGTTAGCATTGGTTGGCGGCGCACCTATGCTGCTGGCCGGGGACCGGGGCGGTAACCGGAGAGTAAACGGCATGCCTATCAAGCCAAAACTGCAGCTCGACCAATACAGCCTGGTCACCACCAGGCTGATGAAGAAACATGTTGCGACCTCCGAAGAGGCAGCTGACTCCGACGAGTTGAGGGACAGCACGGCCCAGCTCGCCCTGATACTGGACCTTGCTCATCAAGCCTTTGCGCGACACAAACCGGCCGCCCCCATTGTCCATCGTTTGGCGGGGCGACTCCACAAGCTCCGCCGGCAGGTTGCTCCCGCGGTTTGGCAGAAACTCGTTCCTTTGGCTCAGCAGCATCGGGTTGCGGAATATTTGCTCCAGGACCCGTTCACGCGGTGGTCGGTCGAAAAACCGCGCGGGTATTCGGGCGATGCAGGCCTGCTGGATATTTACTACAAGCATCCGATCGCCGACGAGATCGTGGCCTCGTCGACCTTACTTGGTCGGGAAATCTATGCGTACACCAGTGAAGCTGCCAGTTCGGTGGCGGGGCGCGAGCGGCGGGATATTCTGGCCAGGACCGTGGACGAGACAGCCAGCAGTGTGGAAAAGGCTGAGGTGCTGGCGATTGCATGCGGCCACCTCAGGGAAGCCGAACGCTCCGACGCGTTGGCCAGGCATAAACTGCAACGTTGGATCGGCCTGGATCAGGACCCCGTCAGCGTAGCCACGGTGAACCACGACTTTGCCGGCACGGCAGTCGAGGCAGTCCAGGGTTCCGTACGCGGCATCCTGCGCCGCGCCTACGCCCTTGGCACATTCGATCTCGTCTACGCATCGGGGCTTTACGATTACCTGCCCCGTGCCATCGGCGTCCGCCTGCTTCAAAGAGCCATGGAACTCGTCAAGCCCGGTGGCGAATTCCTGTTTGCCAATTTCAGCGACGAGATAACGACGGATGGTTACATGGAGACTTTCATGGATTGGCCGCTCATCCTACGTTCGGCCGACGATATGTGGGACATCATCAATGCCGCGCTCGGCGGGAGTCCTTTCGACGCGAAAGTCTACTATGGCTCGAACCGGAATATCGTTTACGGCAGGGTGAGGAAGGGCGATCTCTAACTAGGCGCGGGAATCGCGCGCGCAAGATCGGAAGAGCACACGTCTNGAGGAAGGGCGATCTCTAACTAGGCGCGGGAATCGCGCGCGCATCCCCGTAACAAGGTAGGTCTGCCATGACGAGGCCATGCCTTCGCCGGCTTTCCGGCGACGGGCGAGCAGGTCGTCCGGGCTGCGGGCGGCCTACGCCGTGTTCGTTCTGCTTGCCGCCATACAGATGTGGCGGCGGTTCCAGCAGCACGACGGTGCTGCCCGCTCGGCGGGCTGCGTCTGGCCGTGTTGCTGGCACTGCCGCTGATCGCCAGGCTGTCGGTCGTGCAATGCAACGCGACTGGCCGGCCTGATCAGGCCTCGAAATAGCGGGCACGATCGAGATCGGCGATGAGCCCCGGCCCGGTCGGCTGCCATCCCAGCGCAGTGCGGGTCTGCTCACTTGACGCCGACAAGTCCCTGCCGATGAAATGCCCGAGAAAGCCGAAATGCGCAGCCGCGTCCTCGGGGCCTATGGAAACGACCGGCAGGCCGAGCCGGCGGCCGATGATCTCGGCGATCTCTTTGCTCGCCACGCCCTGTTCGGCAACCGCATGATAGCTGACGCCGCCCGCCCCCTTCTCCACCGCCAGCCTGTACAGGCTGGCGGCGTCGAACCGGTGCACCGCCGCCCAGCAATTTGCGCCGTCGCCGACATAGGCCGAGAGGCCCTTTTCACGCGCAATGGCAATCAGCATCGGCACGAAACCGTGATCGCCCTCGCCATGGACGGTCGGCGCCAGCCGCACCGTCGATGCGCGCACCCCGCGCGCTGCGAGCGCCACGGCCGTTGCTTCCGAAGCGCGCGGCATGGCGGCCGATGGAGGCGCGGGTTTGTCGTCTTCGGTTGCCGGCCTTCCTTGCGCAAAACCGGCGAGGCCGGAGGTGACAAGCAGCGACCGCTCGGAACCCTCGAGCGCCGCGCCGAGCGTTTCGATGGCGCGCTGGTCCGCTGCGCAACTGGCGGCGAATCTCGAAAAGTCGTGGTTGAAGGCCGTGTGGATGACGCCATCCGATTGGGCAGCGCCGCTGCGCAGGCTGTCGAGATCCTCGATATCGCCGCGATGCGCCTCGGCACCCGCGGCCACGATCGACTCCGCACCTGCTTCCGACCGCGCGAGGCCAAGCACCTGATGGCCCGCCCCGAGCAATTCCCTCACAACAGCCGAACCGACAAAACCGGTAGCCCCGGTAACGAACACACGCATGATGATTTCTCCTTGTTTTCGTCGATGACTGCACAAAGCAGCCGTTGCCGAAGGAGATAGAAGGTTGAGATCATACGATCTATGCGGTAAAATCCGAGATATCTTCGCAATCGTCCGAGAACCCTCATGGATCCGCTGTCAGACGTGCTGTCGCTGCTGAAGCCGCGCAATTACCTGTCCGCCGGCCTGGAAGCCGGTGGCGACTGGGCGATCCAGTTTCCCGACCAGCAGGCCGCCATCAAATGCGGCGCCGTGGTGTCCGGCCGATGCTGGCTGTCGGTCGAGGGCGTCCCTGACGCGGTGCGGCTGGATGTGGGCGACTGCTTCCTGTTGCCGCGCGGCCGGCCTTTCCGCCTTGCCAGCGATCTCGGCCTGCCGACGGTCGATGCCCGAACGATCTTTTCACCGGCGCGCACCGGCGGCATCACCGTCCATAATGGCGGCCGCGATTTCCTCCTGGTCAGCAGTCGCTTCACGTTGTCCGGCGACCATGCCGGCATCCTGTTGCGGATGCTGCCGCCCATCGTCCACATCCGCGGCGAGAGCGACCATTCGGCGCTTCGCTGGCCGGTGGAGCGGATGATGCAGGAATTGCGCCAGCGGCGTCCCGGCGGCTTTCTCATCGTCGAGCACCTCGCCCACATGATCCTGATCGAGGCCTTGCGCCTGCATATGACCGCGCAAGGCAATGTCGGCTGGCTGTTCGCACTGACCGACAGGCAGATCGGCGCGGCGATCGGCGCCATGCACGAAGACCCTGCACATGGCTGGACGCTGCAGCAACTTGCGGAGCGCGCTAACATGTCGCGATCGACTTTTGCGCTCAGATTCAAGCAGACGGTCGGGGCCTCACCTCTGGATTATTTGACGCGATGGCGCATGATGCTCGCCGGCGACCGACTGATGCATTCCGGCGATCCGGTTTCCGTCATCGCGCTGGCGCTCGGCTACGAATCCGAAAGCGCCTTCAGCACGGCATTCAAGCGCGTCATGGGCTGTTCGCCGCGGCAGTACAGCCGCCGGGAGCCGGACCTGACTGCGCAGGCCGAACGCGAAGCCGCCTGAGGCGGCGATCCGATCGCCCTTGATCACCTTGCCCTTAAAGGCTGTAGCGCGAACGAAACTCGGTGAACGACATCGCCAGATGGTTCTCGTCCGCATGGCCGGTGATTCCGTCCACACTGCGCGAGTCGAGTTGTAGCGGGCGAGCCAGAGCGGACAATTGCCGAAGCCGCTCGGATTTCCCAGCGCGCTTCGACCGCTGCGGCCCTTCTGCTCAGACCGATCCCTTGCTTGCTCCATGGCATGCGCTTGACAATCGACTGATTCGCAACCCTTCGGGAATATAAGTATTCCAGTTAACTTAGGGATAATCGGCAGCAGGAACTAGATTTCAGACGCTCAATTGGCACGAGCAAAATCGCGTTTTTCATGCTTTCAGAATGACTTGCTCGCGTGCTGGCGGTTAACCGGCACCAACTTCTCCGATTCCTTGCCTCTACGGCTGGGTAGCGCAATAGGGTTAATTGCGCGATTGCTAATATGCCTATATCTTAGGCGGCGCGGGGGGCCTCATATCTTCCCGCAGTGGCCGGTGCGGTGAAGCCCCACAAGCATGCCCAACCTGCACCGGCCATTCCCTATGGCTGGGTATGGTGTTCCCGCTCGGCAATCTTTTCCAAGAGCTTCCGTGAAGCCTCTAGGACGCGTCGCGTTTCGGCGATGGTCGATTGCAGGGAGTCCAGTTGGCTCTCCGCTCGGAGCTGGCTACGGCGGGCGCTTTCAATGAACTGGTGGTCAGGTTCCCACCGGTCTTTCATCGGGCTTAGCCTCTCTACAGACGAACGAACTTGTCGAGATCCAGGCGTATCCGCTGGCCCTCAGCATAGGACAGCGCAAACGATTCAATCACGAATGATCGGGTAATTTCCTGGTCTTCCTTGGCCACACGAACGGACCCATTCGCCGCCGGCTTCGACCACTTCCACGCAAGGCAATGCTTTGCGGATTGGACCCACGTTATCCACCACAGCCTCCTACGAAAAGCAATGGTAACGTCGAGTTCTATACTCCCGTCGAAAGCGGGTTTTCAACAACAAAGATGGTCTGAATCATACCATTCGGCTCAGCGGATAGCGGCTGCCAACGTAGCGTCTCCAAGGCCAAGAAAACCGCCACCCGCGCGCAACAGCGGGTTCCATAGTCACGGCTCCATCCGAAGAATCGACCGCATAGATTCAGGAATGTGTGTTGTCGTCACGGTTCCATACAATTTGGAAGGCCATTCCCCTACGGCAGGGTAGCGCCAAAATGAAAGGATAAGCGGGCGGGCAAGTTGAAGGCGTACTGATGCCGGATCGGGCTTTGGTCCAGCAAAACCCCTTTCAGCCTGGCGTCTCGGAAAGGTGCGCGGCAATGGCGCTGACAAAAATCGCGCCGAACTCCTTGAGCTTGGCCGCACCTACGCCGTTGACCCCGGCAAAATCGTCGAGGTCTTGCGGACGACGCTCGGCCATGTCGATCAGTGTACGATCCGAAAACACCACATAGGCCGGCACCTGGCGTTCCTTGGCCAGACGCAGCCGCAGCGTCTTCAGCGTCGCGAGCAGCGACGCATCTACATTTTCGCTCTGGGGGCTCTGCCCGGCACGAGCCGCGCGGCGCGCGGCGCGCGTGCGCATCTCGACCCGATACTGGAACGGCACCTCGCCCCGGCCGAGTGCGTGGCCCTTGTCCGCGATGGCCAACCCGCCATGGCCGGCCGGGTCCGGCATCAGGAAACCGTTCGCGACCAGCTGGCGAATCATAAATTGCCAAAAATCCTTCTTGTGCGCGGCGCCATTGCCGAAGGCTGCCAGCCTGTGATGCCCCCTTGCCGCGATCTTTTCAGTCTCGTGGCCGATCAGGATGTCGATGACATGGCCGGCGCCGAAGCGCTCGCCGCTCTGCGCCACCGCCGCCAGGATGAGGCGCGCCTCGGCGGTGCCGTCGGCGCGCGGCGCCTGTTCCAGGCAATTGTCGCAATTGCCGCAAGGGACCGCCTCTTCACCGAAATAACCGAGCAGCACCTGGCGGCGGCACTCGGCCGTCTCGCAATAGCCGATCAGCGTATCGAGCCGGCCATGCGAGCGGCGCTTGTGTTCGACAGCGGCGTCCTCGTCGTCGATGAACATGCGGCGCATGCGGATGTCGCCAAGGCCGTAAAGCATATGCGCCTCCGCCGCCCGGCCGTCGCGACCGGCGCGGCCGATTTCCTGGTAATAGGCTTCGAGGCTGCCCGGCAGGTCGGTGTGGAAGACATAGGCGACATCAGGCTTGTCGATCCCCATGCCGAAGGCGATGGTCGCCACCATGACGACGCCCGACAGGGTCATGAAGGCGTTCTGGTTGGCATCACGCGCCTCCTTGCTCATCCCGGCGTGATAGGCGAGCGCGGTCACGCCGTTCTTTTCGAGGAATGCCGCCATCTCTTCGGTCTTCTTGCGCGACAGGCAGTAGACGATGCCGCTGCGCCCCTGATGGCGCTCGATGAAGTTGAGCAACTGCCGCTTGCTGTCCTGCTTGGGCTCGATGGCAAGCTTGATGTTGGGCCGGTCGAAGCCAAGCACCTGCGTTTCGACACGCCCGCCAAACAGCCGTCTCTCGATGTCTGCCCGCGTCGTCTCGTCCGCCGTCGCCGTCACCGCAATGATCGGTACGTCGGGAAAGATGCCACGCAGCTGCGACAGGTCTTCATATTCGCGCCGGAACGCCGGCCCCCACTGCGAAATGCAATGCGCCTCGTCGATGGCGATCAGGCTGACATCGAGCCTGGCAAGCGCATCCAGCATCCGCTCGGTCATCAGCCGTTCCGGCGCGAGGTAGAGCAGCCGCGTCTGGCCCGACGCGACGCGGCGCCATGCCGCGACATTGGCATCACGGTCGATCGAGGAATTGATCGTATCGGCGGCGACGCCGGCGAGGCGCAGTGCCGCGACCTGATCCTGCATCAGCGCCACCAGCGGCGAAACGACAATGGTCAGCCCACCCTTGACCAGCGCCGGAACCTGGTAGCACAGCGATTTGCCGGCACCCGTTGGCATGACGGCCAGCACATGGCGGCCGCCAAGCAGCGCCTCCATCACCGCGGCCTGTCCGGGACGGAAATCGTCGAAGCCGAACACGTCCTTGAGGACGCGCCGTTTGGGATCGTGCGTCGGCACGCTTGTCGTCGATATCTGCATCACTGATGTTTTTGCGATCGGCCGCCCGAAGCAGCGGCGTGGACAGAACGATTAGCGCAGCCCCTGCGTGACCACAACAAGCAGCAGCAACACCCCACCGGCGATCGACCTGATTGGCATCGTTAAACCTATCTTCACCATGTTGCGGCACCGTCCAACCCTGCGGCGATGTTTCGAGTACCGCTGCGCCACGAGCGCACAGGCAACAGCCCGCGCCTCCCCAGGAGGCGCGGGTTTCCTGTTTCTGGAATTGCCGAAAAAGGTTCAGGCCAGGAAATCGGCGCGGTGCGGGGTAAAGCTGTCGACCAGGCGCCCGGCCTCCAGCGCCTTGACGCCGTGCACCAGATTGGACGGCACGATGAAGCTGCCGCCGGTCTCGATGGTCGCGGTGCGGCCGTCGATGGTCACCTCGAAGCGACCTTCGGCGACATAGCTGGCCTGGACATGCGGGTGCGAATGCAGTGCGCCGACGCCGCCCTTGTCGAAGCCGAACTCGACCATCATCAGCTCATCGGTGGAGACGAGAACGCGGCGTCTGTTGCCGTCCGGCGTCGGCGTCCAGGCGCTCTCGCCGGGCTGTGCGAAAATCTTGGCTTCAATCATGACCATCTCCTCATCGCGCCAGCCAGCCGCCGTCCACGGGAACCACCGCGCCATGCATATAGTCGGACGCTGGCGCCAGCAGGAACACGGCGGCATCGCCTATGTCTTCCGGCCCGCCCCAACGTCCCGCCGGAATGCGCGCCAGGATGGCAGCACTGCGGTCGGGATCGGCGCGCAACCCCTCGGTGTTGTTGGTTTCGATATAGCCGGGCGCAATCGCGTTGACGTTGATGCCTTTTGCCGCCCATTCGCAGGCCAGCAGCCGGGTTATGCCGAGCGCGCCATGTTTCGACGCGGTATAGGAGGCGACGCGGATGCCGCCCTGGAAACTCAGCACCGAGGCGATGTTGACGATCTTGCCGCGCCGCCTCGGGTCGGTCAGCACGCGCCTGGCAAAACCCTGGCTGAGAAAGAACAGCGTCTTCAGATTGACGTCGATGACGTCGTCCCAATCGGCCTCGGAGAAATCGACCGCATCGGCGCGGCGGATGATGCCGGCATTGTTGACCAGCCCGTCGATCGGGCCGGTCTTTTCCCAGACCTGGTCGAGCATCGCCTTGGCGGCCGCATGGTCGGCAAGATCGCATCGCACCGCCTCGAACTGGCCACCGGCTTCCGCGACTTGTCTTTCCGTGTCGTCCATCGCCGAGCGGCCGACACCGATGACGGTGCCGCCGGCGCGCGCGATCGAGACGGCGATGCCTTGGCCGATGCCGGTGTTCGCGCCGGTGACCAGGATACGCTTGCCGGCCAGGCTGAAGGAGGAAGAGCCGCTCAACGCAATTCACCCAGCGGCACCGGGTCGACATCGGTGTAGTCGACATTGTCGCCGGCCATCGCCCAGATGAAGGCATAGTTCGAGGTGCCGGCCCCCGAATGGATCGACCAGCCCGGCGAAAGCACCGCCTCCTCGTTGGCCATCACCAGATGCCGCGTTTCGTCCGGCTCGCCCATGAAATGGAAGACGCGCGCCGTCTCCGGCAGGTCGAAATAGAGATAGGCCTCCATGCGCCGGTCATGCACATGGCAAGGCATGGTGTTCCACACCGAGCCCGGCGCCAGTTGGGTCATACCGACCACCAGTTGGCAGGTCTTGACGCCATCGGCATGGATGAACTGGAAGATGGAGCGTTCGTTGCAGGTTTCCTTGCTGCCGAGATCGAGGCGCTTGGCATCGCCAATGCGGATCAGCCGGTTGGGATGGGTGTGATGCGCAGGCGCGCTGAGCAGATAGAATTTGGCCAGTGCGCCCTCATCGGCCGATGCGAACGAAACGTCGGTGCTGCCCATGCCGAGATAGAGCATGTCGCGCGCCTGCAACTGGTGGGCCTCGCCATTCGCCGTCACCGAGCCGGCGCCGCCGATATTGACGATGATCAACTCGCGGCGATCGAGAAGATTCTTGGTGCCCGTCGGCTTGATCGCTTCCAGCGGCAGCGGCGCTGCCGCCGGCACGGCGCCGCCAACGATCATGCGGTCATAGTGGGTGTAGGTCAGGCTGATGCGTCCCTGCTGGAACAGGTCGTCAATATGGAAATTGTGACGCAGTTCGTCGGTGCCCATGGAAGCAGCGGCGACCGGGTCGATGGCGAAACGCGAGGTGAAATCGGTATGCGGGTGACTTTGAGTCATTGCTGCTCCAGCTGAATGAATGGCTATTTGGTTGCCGACGCCTTGACCGAGTCGGCGTAGTAGACCTGGCGGGCGTGCAGCCGCTCGCGGTAGCGCTCTTGGCTGGCGGTGAGATGAGCGCGCATCGCCTCGCGCGCGGCTTCGGCGTCGCCTGAGGTGATCGCATTCAGGATCACCAGATGCTCGCGCTGCAGCCCGCGCTGATAGCTGTCGGATTGCACAAGTTCCGTCGACCAGGGCGAGGTCACGTCGCAGGGAATGGCGCGGCGGCCGAGCACATCGAGCATCTCGACATAGAACGGGTTGTTGGTGGCGCTGGCGATTGCCCGGTGGAAGGCGAGATCGGCGGGACCGGTCGGCTCGCTGTTGAGAAGCAGCCGTTCGAACTCGAAGAACGCTTCCTGGATCGCTGCTTCCTGCGCCGCGTTGCGGCGGATGGCGGCGAGCCCGGCCGATTCGATCTCGACGGCCAGGCGCACTTCGAGCACATTGAGCGCGATGGAATCCTTGCTGCCCATGTCGGCGGCGAGCGCGCCGAACATCGTTGAGATGTGCTCGGTGACGAACACGCCTGCGCCCTGGCGCGCCTCGACCAGCCCGTCGGCGGCGAGCTTGGCCAGCGCTTCGCGGATGACGGTGCGGCTGACGCCGAAGGTCTCGGTCAGTTGTCCTTCGGTCGGCAATTTGTAGCCGGGCAGGATCTCGCCCGCCTGCAGCTGCTTGCGGATCGCAGCGACGACGGTCTCCGACAGTTTGGGTTTTCTCTCGACCCTGAGATCAACAGCGCTATCTGATGCCATATCGCACCCCTGTTTGAAGACGTCTATTTGAAGACGCCCTATTTGAACACGCTCGGCAACCAGAGCGAAATCGCCGGAATATAGGTCACCAGCCCCAGGACCACGATGCCCGCGCCATAGAACGGCCAGATCGAGCGCATCGCTTCCCAGACCGTAATCTTGCCGACGGCACAGGCGACGAACTGCACCGTGCCGACCGGTGGCGTGTTGAGGCCAATGCCGAGATTGAGGATGGTGATGACGCCGAAATGCACGGGGTCGACGCCGTAATGGGTGACCAGCGGCAGGAAGATCGGCGTGCAGATGATGATCATCGGCCCCATGTCCATGAAGGTGCCGAGCAGCAGCATCAAGACGTTGAGCAGAAGCAGCACCACCAGCGGATCGGTGGAGATGGCGTTCATGCCTGCGATCAGCAGCACCGGCACTTTGAGATAGGCCATCAGCCAGCTGAACGAGGCCGCCGTGCCGATGATCAGCAGCACCATTGAGGTCGTGCGCACCGCGCCCTTTGTGGCATGGACGAAATCGCCCCAGGCCATCGACCGGTAGACGAAGACGGTGACCAGCAAGGCGTAGATGATGGCGATGCAGGAGCTTTCCGTCGCCGTGAAAATGCCCGAGCGAACGCCGCCGAAGATGATGCCGATAAGCAGAAGTCCGGGGATGGCGATGACCGCCAGCTGGCCGACACGCGAGAAGCCGGGAAAGGCCTCGACCGGGTAGCCGCGGCTGCGGGCGACGAAATAGGCAGTGACCATCAGCGAAGCGGCGAACAGCAGGCCAGGCAGGATACCGGCGGTGAACAGGTCGGCGATCGAAATCTTGCCGCCGCCGGCGATCGAATAGATGATCATGTTCTGCGACGGCGGCAGAAGCAGCGCGATCAGCGCCGCCATCGAGGTCACGTTGACGGCGTAGTCGGCGCCGTAGCCGCGCGCTTTCATCTGCGGGATCATCAGCCCGCCGACGGCAGCGGCTTCCGCCACAGCCGAGCCGGAAATGCCGCCGAACAACGTCGCGGCGATGATGTTGACCTGACCGAGCCCACCGCGGACATGACCGACCAGCGAGCCGGCAAAGGAAACGATGCGCTGCGCGATGCCGCCGCGCACCATCAGGTCGCCCGCAAAGATGAAGAACGGGATCGCCATCAGCGAGAACGCCGACATGCCCGACTTCAATTGCTGGAACACCACCAGGGGCGGCAGGCCGAGATAAAGCACGGTGGCGAAGGACGCCGCACCCAGGCAAAAGGCGATCGGCGTGCCGGCAAACATCAAAAGCGTGAAGACGCCAAACAGGATCCAGAGTTCCATCTAGGCCTCCTGCACGGCCGGCATTTCCGGCACTTCCTCGAGATTGATATCCTTGTCGATGTCGGCGCCGGACCAGCGCAGCACGATGCGTTCGGCCGAGAACAGGCAGATCAGAAAGCCGCCGGCGACCAGCGGCAGATAGTCGAAACCGCCGGGAAGCTCGAGCGCCGGGATGATGGTCCGCCAGGTCAGCCCGACCAGCTTGCAGCCGTACCAGACCATGCCGAAGCCGAAGCCGAACGCGATCAGGTCGGACAGGGTGCGCAGCGCCCATTTGCTGCCCTTGGGCAGGATGTAGAGCAGCACGTCGAAGCCCATATGGTAATTCTCGCGCACGCCGACGGCAGCGCCCAGGAAAATGAACCAGTTCATCAGCATGATGGCGGTGACTTCGGTCCAGCTCGGTGACGCGTTGAGCACGAAGCGGGAAAACACCTGGTAGGCAACAAGCGCGGTCATGGCGACCATCCCGATGCCCGCGAGATAGAGCGCACCGTCGCAAATCTTCGAAAGCACCGCGCTGAAGCGCGGTGGCGCTCCGCTCCTGGCCGTTCCCGCAGTCATCCGATCCTCCCGGTCTTTCCGTCCCCTAAAAGCGATTGGCGGGGCGGCGCCATGCCGCCCCGCCAGAAAATCACTTGGTCGCCTGGATGCGCGTCGCGAGGTCCTTGAGCTCCGGCGTCTTCAGATACTTGTCGTAGACCGGCTTCATCGCATCGATCAGCGGCTGCTTGTCGATCTCGCTGACCTTGACGCCGGCCTTCTCGACGATCTCTCGCGACTTCTTCTCCTGCGCGTCCCACAATTCGCGCATCTTGACGACGCTGTCCTTGGCCGCCTGCTTGACGATCGCCTGGTCTTCCGGCGTCAGTCTGTCCCAGCTCGATTTCGACATCACCAGCACTTCCGGCACGATCTGGTGCTGGTCGACGGTATAGTGCTTGGCGACTTCGTAGTGCTTGGCGGATTCGAAGCTGGGCCAGTTGTTCTCGGCGCCGTCGATGACACCGGTTTCGAGCGCCGAATAGACCTCGCCATACGCCATCGGCGTGGCATTTGCGCCAAGCGCGTTGACCATATCGACGAACACGTCGGACTGGATGACGCGGAACTTCATGCCTTTCAGATCGGCGATCGAGGTGATGTCCTTCTTGGTGTTGTAGAAGGAACGGGCGCCGGAATCGTAGAAGGCAAGGCCGACCAGATCATGCGTCTCGAAGGCCTTGAGGATCTCGTCGCCGATCGGCCCGTCCATGACATGGCGCATGTGCTCGACCGAACGGAACATGTAGGGCAGCGACGGCACCGCGGTTTCCGGCACGATGCCGTTGAACGGACCCATCGAGACGCGGTTCAGATCGATGACACCGGTCTGCGTCTGCTCGATCGTGTCCTTTTCCTCGCCGAGCTGCGCCGAATGATAGACCTCGACCGAATAGCGGCCGGCGGTGCGCTCCTTGATGAGCTCGCCGAGATATTTGACCGCCTCGACAGTCGGATACCCGTCCGGATGGGTGTCGGCCGAGCGCAGTACGGTCTGGGCGCCGGCAACGCCGATCATCAGCGAGCCGAAGGCGAATGTGGCTGCCACCAGTTTTGAAAAATGCAACATGACTGTCTTCCTCCCTTTTAAAATTCCACGCGCCCGGCTCACAGCCGGTACGCCTTCTTGGCAAGCGTGTAGGCAAGCTCCCGCGCCAGCTCATGCGCCTCGTCCTCACGCAGCCGGTGCTCGGCGACGAGACGGGCGAGAAAGGCGCAGTCAACCCGGCGCGCCACATCGTGACGGGCGGGAATCGACGGAAAGGCACGGGTGTCATCGTTGAAGCCGACGGTGTTGTAGAAGCCGGCGGTCTCGGTGGTCATCTCGCGGAACCGGCGCATGCCTTCCGGACTGTCGTGGAACCACCAGGCCGGCCCGAGCTTCAACGCCGGATAGACGCCGGCCAGCGGCGCCAGTTCGCGCGCGTAGCTGGTCTCGTCGAGCGTGAACAGGATGATGGAGAGGTCGCGCTCCAGCCCGACGCAGTCGAGCAAGGGTTTGAGCGCCGCGGCATAGTCGGTGCGGGTCGGAATATCGAAGCCTTTGTCGCGGCCGAATTTTTGGAAAACACCAGGCGAGTGGTTGCGCCATGAGCCGGGATGGATCTGCATGACCAGCCCGTCGTCGCGGCTCATCTTGGCCATTTCGGTCAGCATCTGGGCGCGAAACAGTTTGCGCTCGCGCTCGTCGTCCGAGCCGCGGCGGATGCGGTTGAACAGCTCTTCCGCCGCCGCATCGGAAAGATTGGCGGTCTCGGCCGTCGGATGGCCGTGATCCGACGAGGTTGCGCCGAAACTTTTGAAGAAGGCGCGGCGCTGGCGATGCGCGTCGAGATAGCCGGCCCATGTGCCGGTGTCGCAGCCGGCGATCTCGCCCAGGCGATCGAGATTGGCAGAAAATCCTTCGAAGTCGGGATCGACGACGGCATCCGGCCTGTAGGCAGTGACGACGCGGCCCTGCCAGCCGCTGTCGCGGATCGTCTTGTGCCATTGGAGATCGTCGAGTGCGCCCTCGGTCGTCGCGATGACCTCGATGTTGAAGCGCTCGAACAGCGCGCGTGGGCGATAATCGTCGCGCTGCAAAAGCGCCGCGATGGTGTCGTAATGGCGGCTAGCGGTGCTGGCGTTGAGCGGCTCTTCGATGCCGAACAGATGCTCGAGCACATGGTCGAGCCACAACCGCGTCGGCGTGCCGCGGAAGAGGTAATAGTGCTCGGCGAAGCGCCGCCAGATCGCCCTGGGATCGGTCTCGACCGGCGAGCCGTCGAGGGTCGGGACGCCGAGATCTTCCAGCCGCACGCCCTGGCTGAACAGCATACGGAAAATGTAGTGGTCGGGCACCACCAGCAATTGCGCGGGATCGGGGAATGGCTCGTTGAGCGCATACCAACGCGGATCGGTGTGGCCGTGCGGGCTGATGATCGGCAGGTCCTTGATGCCGGCATGGAGATCGCGCGCGATCGACAGCGCGCGCCCTTCGGCGGCAAAAAGCAGATCCGGATCGGTCAGTCCCGCCACGTCGTTCCTCCCAGGGGCGATATCGGTAGGATTGGAAAGAAATAATGTCAACATACAAAAACTGGATTGTTGTATGATGACTTTTAACCGGCGTCAGGTCATTGTGCGGCGGAAGAGCGGATGTTACGCCGCTAGCAGATCCCGCCCCGCACACCATCCAGCGACAAGCCGCGCCCAACAAGCCAAGCCATGACCAGCAGACGCCTTTCCAACGCAACAGTGCAATCCTTGCCGGCCTCGGTCGCGGTCCCCCCCTATGATCGCGCCAGTGTCGCCCCAGGCATCGTCCATCTCGGCGTTGGAGCCTTCCACCGTGCCCATCAGGCCGCCTATGTCGATGACTGCCTAGCGGCCGGCGAGACCGGCTGGGGCATTGTCGGCGTCTCGCTGCGCAGCCCCGACACGCGCGATGCGCTGACGCCACAGGACGGGCTCTACACGCTGGCGGTGCGCGGCAGCGATGGCGAAGCGCTGCACATTATCGGCTCGATCCAGTCGATGCTGGTCGCGCCGGAAGACCCCGGCGCGGTGCTGGCCGCGCTGACCGACCCGCGCACCCGCATCGTCACCCTGACCATCACCGAAAAGGCCTATCTCAGGGCCGCCGACGGCAGCCTCGACGAAAACCATCCCGATATCGTCCACGATCTGGGCAATCCCGGATCTCCCAGGACAGCGCATGGATTCCTGGCGGAAGCGCTGGTGCGACGCCGGGCCGCCGGCACGCCGCCCTTCACCGTGCTTTGCTGCGACAACCTGCCGGCCAATGGCGCCACGCTGCACCGGCTGCTGGTCGGGTTTGCAAAACTGCGCGATGCCGGCGCTGCTGCTTCAGGCGACGCTGCCCTCGCCGGTCATATAGCCGATGACGTTGCATTCCCATCGAGCATGGTCGACCGCATCGTGCCGGCAACCACCGATGCCGACCGGGCGCGCATCGCGGTCGAACTCGGCCTCGAGGACGCCTGGCCGGTGATGACCGAACCGTTCCGGCAATGGGTGATCGAAAACAGGTTTCCAGCCGGCCGCCCGGCCTGGGAGAAATTCGGCGTCACCATGGTCGAGGATGTCCGGCCGTTCGAGGACATGAAGCTTCGGCTGCTCAACGGCGCCCATTCGGGCATCGCCTATATCGGCCTGCTCAGCGGCCACGTCACCGTCGACCGCGCCTTCGCGGATCCCGCGATCCGCGCGTTCGTCGACCGGCTCTGGGCCGAGGCCATCCCGACATTGCCTGGGGATGCCGGGCTCGACACGTCAGCCTATACGGCCGAACTTGCCGAACGTTTCTCCAACACCGCGCTGGCCCACCGCACCGCGCAGATCGCCAATGACGGCAGCCAGAAATTGCCGCAGCGCATTGTCGCTACCGCCATCGAGTGCATCCAGGCCGGCTTGGTCCCGGAGCATCTGACGCTGGTGATCGCCGCCTGGATCGCCGCCTGCGAGGCGCGCGGCAAGGACCTGCCGGAAGCCCACTTTACCGATCCGCTCGACGCGGCGCTGGCGGCGCTCGACGAACGACGGATGCTGGAACGAGTAGCGGCGGTGTTCGACTGGGCCGGCTTCGCCAGCGGCAAGCCCGAGCGGCAGACGCTGATCGAACTGGTCGCCGCTCATCGCGAGCATATCCTGCAAGGCGGGATCGTGCTTGCGCTCTCAGCGCTCGGCATACCGGAGCCGACAAACGTAGGCTGAAGCTGGTCCGGAACCGCCCATTTCAAGCCTATTGTCCCGCCGGAGCGTCCAGCCTCTGCCGCGACGAATACTCCGTGCCTTGCGAATTCCAGAACAGTCGCACTGCCTTGCCGACCAGGTTTTCGGCAGGAACGAAGCCGACACTGAGCCGGCTATCGGAGGAATTATCCCTGTTGTCGCCAAGCACGAAATAGTGGCCTTCGGGCACGTCGAACACCCGCGTGTTGTCGGTTATTGAATTGTCCGTAAGACTGATGACGGAATAGGAAACGCCGTTGGGGAGGGTTTCACGTTGCAGTCTGGCGCTTTGGGGAGAGTCCTCGGAGCTGTACGGACCAACATCCTCGAGTTTGACCGCCACACCATTGATGCGAAGGATTCCGTCGACCATCTGGATTTTGTCGCCCGGCAGTCCAACGACCCGCTTGACGTAGTCGATGCTCGGATCCGCTGGAAATTTGAACACCACAATATCTCCGCGCTTCGGCTCGGCGGCAAAGATCCGGCCTTCGAAGGGCAGCAGCCCAAGAGGAACACTGTAGCGGCTGTAACCATAGGCAAACTTCGAGACGAAGAAATAGTCGCCGAGTTCCAGCGTTGGTGTCATGCTGCCTGCCGGGGTCGAAAACGGCTGGAAGAGGAATGTGCGGATCGCTAACGCGGCTCCGTAGGAGGTCAGCACGGCCAACAGCAGCACCGAAAGGCCGTGTGAATACCACCGGTTCGGTCTGTATCGTGACGCGAAAGGCACGACGAGCGCTACCCACAGGACCATGAGACCTAAACTGGAGAGATCCACCAGCCAGGCGAGATCGACCCCCGGCAGAACCGGGAATCCCACATATGTCAGCGCAATGCTTATGGCGCTGATCACCACCAGGCTGCCAACCGCCGGCCGGCCGGCGCCGATCCAAAGGAACCCGCCGAACGGACCGCCAAAGGCCGCGATCAGCGCCGTCGTCCACCGGGATCGCGAGGCCGCTTCCGGTTGCGTTGTCTGTTCCGTCATCGGCCACCCCAAATCGATAGACAGCCGGACTGTCGAACAACCAGAAAGCAGGGGCAAGCCCCGATCCGACTGTACCGCCGCAGCCAAATCGCGGTTCCGCCGGCGCCATCGCCTAATACAAGCTCATCTCGCCCTGACTGGCAGCCGGCATGCCGCCACCCGATCTGATCATGCTGGCTGCCCGCCCTGAAATCCCGCCAAGGCCCTGCGCCTATGCGAGACGATCCAGGATGGCGGCCGCAACAAAAAAGCCGGGCTGAGCCCGGCCTTTTCTTCAAGTCATTCTGCGGCTTACGCCGGCAGCAGCGCGCCTTCGAGCGTGGTAAGCTGGCTAAGGAACTGCTCCGCCTTGCTGCGGCTCTGGTCGTCCTTGGCGTCGGCGGCGTCTTCCTTGGCTTCCTGGATGCGGCGGGCGAGATCGGCGCGGTCGATATCGCCGACGGCGACCGCCGATTCGGCGAGCAGCGTGCAGCCGGCAGGGACGATGTCGGCAAAGCCGCCGAACACCACATAGCGCTCTTCCTTGCCGCCGGCGGTCTTCAGCGTGACGACGCCCGGCTTGATCGTGGTCATGACTGGCGCATGGTGCGCCATGACTGTCATTTCACCTTCGGCGCCTGGAATGACGACGGACTCGACCTGCTCGGAAACCAGGAGGCGCTCCGGCGAGACCAGTTCGAACTTGAAAGCTTCAGCCATGTCAATTTAGTGAGTAGGGAATAGTGAGTAGGGAGTAGGGAGAGGACAGCTGTCCTGATCACCCGGCCGCTATTCACTACTGACTACTGACTACTCCCTATTGCCTTGATTACGCTGCTTCAGCCGCCAGGCGCTGAGCCTTCTCGACCGCTTCGTCGATGCCGCCGACCATGTAGAAGGCGGCTTCCGGCAGGTGATCGTAGTCGCCGTTGCAGAGGCCCTTGAAGCCCTTGATTGTGTCGGCGAGGTCGACCAGCTTGCCCGGCGCACCCGTAAACACTTCGGCGACGAAGAACGGCTGCGACAGGAAGCGCTCGATCTTGCGGGCGCGGGCCACCGTCTGCTTGTCCTCTTCCGACAGCTCATCCATGCCAAGGATGGCGATAATGTCCTGCAGCGACTTGTAGCGCTGGAGGATCGACTGCACCTGGCGGGCGACGGCATAGTGCTCCTCGCCGACGACCAGCGGATCGAGCATGCGCGAGGTCGAGTCGAGCGGATCGACGGCGGGGTAGATGCCCTTTTCCGAGATCGCGCGGTTGAGCACGGTCGTCGCGTCCAGGTGGGCGAACGAGGTCGCAGGCGCCGGGTCGGTCAAATCGTCGGCCGGCACGTAGATCGCCTGCACCGAAGTGATCGAACCCTTGGTCGTTGTGGTGATGCGTTCCTGCAGCGCACCCATGTCGGTGGCCAGCGTTGGCTGGTAACCCACGGCCGAAGGAATACGGCCGAGCAGCGCCGACACTTCAGAACCGGCCTGCGTGAAGCGGAAGATGTTGTCGACGAAGAACAGCACGTCCTGGCCCTGGTCGCGGAAATATTCGGCGACCGTCAGGCCGGTCAGGCCGACGCGGGCACGCGCGCCCGGCGGCTCGTTCATCTGGCCATAGACCAGTGCCGCCTTGGAGCCTTCGCCGCCGCCCTTCTTGTTGACGCCGGACTCGATGAACTCGTGATAAAGATCGTTGCCCTCGCGGGTGCGCTCGCCGACGCCGGCGAAGACCGAGAAGCCGCCATGCGCCTTGGCGACGTTGTTGATCAGCTCCTGGATCAGAACCGTCTTGCCGACGCCGGCGCCGCCGAACAGGCCGATCTTGCCTCCGCGGGCGTAGGGCGCCAGAAGGTCGAGCACCTTGATGCCGGTGATCAGGATCTGCGCTTCCGTCGACTGTTCGACATAGGTAGGCGCCGGCTGGTGGATGGCGCGCATCTCGATGCCGTCGACCGGGCCTTCTTCGTCGACCGGCTCGCCGATGACGTTGATGATGCGGCCGAGCATGCCCGGGCCGACCGGAACGGTGATCGGCGCGCCGGTGTCATAGACGTCCTGGCCGCGAACCAGGCCTTCGGTGGAATCCATGGCGATGCAGCGCACGGTGTTTTCGCCCAGATGCTGGGCAACTTCGAGCACCAGGCGGTTGCCGACATTGGAGGTTTCGATGGCGTTCAAAATGGCCGGCAGATGATCGCCGAACTGCACGTCGACGACGGCGCCGATGACCTGGCGAACCTTGCCGATGGCGCCGGTCTTCTTGACGGCAACGCTCGTCGTCTTCGCTGCCGGGGCCGCGGCCTTGGCGGGCGCGGCCGCCTTCTTGGCCGGAGCGGCCTTCGCCGCTGCTGCCGGAGCCTTTGCGGCCGCTTTGGGGGCCGTCTTCGCGGGGGTCGCTGCTTTCGCCATCGTCTTTACCCTTCTCGTCCTTTGTTTCTCACGCTCCATCAGAAGGTCGATGACCTCCTGGCGGTCGCGCCTAGAGCGCTTCGGCGCCCGAAATGATTTCGATCAGTTCCTTGGTGATCTGCGCCTGCCGCTGGCGGTTATAGGTGATCGACAGTTTGTTGATCATGTCGCCGGCATTGCGCGTTGCATTGTCCATGGCGCTCATTTTGGCGCCCATCTCGCCGGCTGCGTTTTCGAGCAGCGCGCGGAAGACCTGGACCGAGATGTTGCGCGGAATGAGGTCGGTGAGGATCTCGCCCGGCTCCGGCTCGTATTCGTAGACGGCATTGCCACCGGCGGTCGCTTCGGCGGGAGCCGAAGCCACGCCGGCAGGAATGATCTGCTGCGCGGTCGGAATCTGGCTGATCACCGACTTGAACTGCGAATAAAACAGCGTGCAGATATCGAAGCCGCCTTCGCCGAACAGATGGATGATCTTACGGGCGATCGCATCGGCATTGACGAAGCCGAGCTTCTTGACATCGCGTAGGTCGACGCGGTCGATAATCAGCGAGGCATAGTCTCGGCGCAGAATGTCGAAACCCTTCTTGCCGACGCAGATGATCTTGACCTGCTTGCCGTCGGCCAGAAGCCGGCGGATATGGTCGCGGGCCAGACGTGCGATCTGCGAGTTGAAGCCGCCGCACAGGCCGCGCTCGGCCGTGCAGACGACGAGCAGATGCACATCGTCCTTGCCGGTGCCGGTCATCAGCGCCGGGGCATCGCCGCCGCCGCCGATCGCCTGCGTGATATTGGCCAGCACCGCACCCATCCGCTCGGAATAGGGACGCGCCGCCTCCGCTGCTTCCTGCGCGCGACGCAGCTTCGCCGCGGCGACCATCTGCATCGCCTTGGTGATCTTCTGCGTCGCCTTGACCGAGGCGATACGGTTACGAAGGTCTTTTAATGAAGGCATGCTTCAAACCTGATCCCGAGCGTCCGGCTTCTTCTCAAGCGAAGGTCTTGGCGAAGGCGTCGATCTCGGCCTTCAGCTTGGCGCGCAGATCGTCCGACAGCGCCTTTTCCTTGCGGATGCCGTCCAGCACGTCCTTGCCGGCCGAGCGCATATGGCTGAGCAGGCCGTGCTCGAACTTGCCGACCTGGTTCAGCGCCAGCTTGTCGAGATAGCCGTTGACGCCGGCGAAGATCACCGTGACCTGCTCCTCGACCTTGAGCGGCGAGAACTGCGGCTGCTTCAACAGTTCGGTCAGGCGCGAGCCGCGGTTGAGCAGGCGCTGCGTGGCGGCGTCGAGATCGGAGCCGAACTGCGCGAACGCAGCCATTTCGCGGTACTGCGCGAGCTCGCCCTTGATCGAGCCGGCGACCTGCTTCATCGCCTTGATTTGCGCCGACGAACCGACGCGCGACACCGACAGGCCGACGTTGACCGCCGGACGGATGCCCTGGAAGAACAGGTTGGTTTCGAGGAAGATCTGGCCGTCGGTGATCGAGATCACGTTGGTCGGGATGTAGGCCGACACGTCGTTGGCCTGCGTCTCGATGATCGGCAGCGCGGTCAGCGAACCGCCGCCCAGATCGTCGTTGAGCTTGGCGGCGCGCTCGAGCAGGCGCGAATGCAGGTAGAACACGTCGCCCGGATAGGCTTCGCGACCCGGCGGGCGGCGCAGCAAGAGCGACATCTGGCGATAGGCGACGGCCTGCTTCGACAGATCGTCATAGCTGATCAGCGCATGCATGCCGTTGTCGCGGAAATATTCGCCCATGGTGGCGCCGGTGAACGGCGCCAGGAACTGCATCGGCGCCGGATCGGAAGCTGTGGCGGCGACGATGATCGAATATTCAAGGGCGCCGCGCTCTTCGAGAACCTTCACGAACTGCGCGACCGTCGAGCGCTTCTGCCCGATGGCGACGTAGACGCAGTAGAGCTTTTCCTTTTCCGGCCCGTTGTCGTGCACGGCCTTCTGGTTGAGCATCGTGTCGAGGATGATCGCGGTCTTGCCGGTCTGGCGATCGCCGATGACCAGCTCGCGCTGGCCGCGGCCAACGGGGATCAGCGCATCGATGGCCTTGAGGCCGGTCGACATCGGCTCGTTGACCGACTTGCGCGGGATGATGCCTGGCGCCTTGACGTCGACGCGCTTGCGTTCGGTCGCCTTGATCGGGCCCTTGCCGTCGATCGGATTCCCGAGCGCGTCGACGACGCGGCCGAGCAGGCCCATGCCGACAGGCGTATCGACGATGGCGCCGGTGCGTTTGACGATGTCGCCTTCCTTGATGTCGCGGTCGGCGCCGAAGATGACGACGCCGACATTGTCGGCTTCGAGGTTGAGCGCCATGCCGCGGATGCCGCCGGGGAATTCGACCATTTCGCCGGCCTGGACATTGTCGAGGCCGTAGACGCGAGCGATACCGTCACCGACGGACAGCACCTGGCCGACTTCGGAGACCTCGGCCTCCTTGCCGAAATTCTTGATCTGGTCTTTGAGAATTGCGGAAATTTCCGCGGCGCGGATGTCCATCAGCCGACCTCTTTCAGTGCAAGCTTGAGCGAATTGAGTTTGGTTTTGAGCGACGTATCGATCTGGCGCGAGCCCATCTTGACCACCAGCCCGCCGAGCAGCGACGGATCGACGGTAACAGTGATGGCCACGTCCTTGCCGGCGACGCCTTTCAGCGCGGCCTTGAGTTCGGTCTGCTGGGCAGCCGTCAGTTCATGCGCCGAAGTGACCTCGGCTGATGTCTCACCGCGCTGTTCGGCGGCGATCTTGCGAAAAGCCTTGATCATGCCGGGCACCGCGAAGAGCCGGCGGTTGCGGGCGACGACGCGCAGGAAATTGCCGGTCAGGCCGGTAATGCCGGCCTTGTCGGCGATCGACGCGATTGCCTTGGCCTGGTCCTCGCTGGAGAACACCGGGCTGTTGATGAGGCGCGTCAGGTCGGCGCTGTCATCCAGCATCCTGGCGAAACTGTCGAGGTCGGCCTCGACCTTGGCCACCGAATTCGACTGCCGCGCAAGTTCGAACAGCGAACCCGCGTAGCGTTCTGCGACACCCGAGATTGGCGATGACGATTGAGCCACGGACCGTCTTTTCTCTTGTCTGAGGGGCCGCAGATTGTTGGCGCGAGCAAAAACTCTGGCTAAATCTTTGACCTTACTAAGTTTTTCCAAGCACGGAGGCGCGGCTTCCGCTATCCCCGGCCGAAAGTCGATTGCCGTCTAGCACAGGCATTTTAAGACCGCAATGCGTCGTTCCGCATGCTTTTCGGGCACTATTGTCGCATCCGGCCGCAGAGTTCAACCGAAGCCTTTGGATTGGCTGCCGATTCAGGGCAGAAAGCCGAAGACGAAGGCGAGCGGCAACGCGGCCAGGACGAGTTCGACGACGATCGACGCCCAGTTGAAAGGCGTGTTGGCGCCGTCCGACATCATCGACAGCAAACGGCCAAAAGCGGTGAACAGCCAGGAAAAGCCGAGTGCCATATAGAGCCACGGCTGCGCCAACAGAATGCAGCACAGGCTGACGCCGAGATAGAAGCCCGACATCCGGCCGCGCCCTTCCGCGATTGCCGCTGCCCTTTCGGCCCGGACCTGCAGCCGCAGAATCCGAAATGCCAGCCCTGGCGCGAGGAAAAACAGCAGACCGAGCGCCAAGGTGACGACGGCGCTAGACCAAGCCAGCCATTCGCCCTGGCTGGTCGGCCACGGAAACGCAAATTCCATCTTGCTTTCATCCCCTCACAGCAATGCCGGATGCATTGAATGTCGCTGCAAAAAGAAGTCAAGCGCGCGGCAGTTTTGGCACGCAATTCGTGAAGGAGCGGAAGGCTGTTTAGGCCGCGCGCGCGTCCGGCCAGCATCGTGGCCAACCTGTATTATCAGGCGACGCCTCCCTCCTATCTGCAGGACCGGTTTTGCACAGCCAAAGGCCCCGACACCGATCGCCTTTATTTCCTGACCAGGCACCTCAATCTGGCCGGCACGGAAGCAGATCGATGGAAGCTGAAAGTTGTCGGCAGCGGCAATGTCGCCGTGGCCGCCCAGCCCTGATCCTTGTTTTGACCCTTCAGGGCAGCATGAATGCGACCGCCGCCTCAGCATGGATGCGCGTGGTGTCGAACACCGGAATGTCGAAATCGCGCTCGCCAATCAACATGGTGATCTCGGTGCAGCCCATGATGACGCCATCGATCTTCTCATCGCGCCGCAGACGGGCGACCTCGTCGATATAGGCCGCCTTCGATGCCGCGTTGACGATGCCCCGGCAAAGCTCGTCGTAGATTACCTGGTGCACCATGTCGCGCCCGGCCTGGTCCGGCACCACGGGCTGCAGCCCGTATTTCTCCCTCAGCCGGCCCTTGTAGAAATCCTGCTCCATGGTGAAGCGGGTCGCCAGCAGCGCCGGCCGCTTGACGCCGGCGCCCTTGACCGCGACGGCCGTGGCGTCGGCAATGTGGATAAGCGGGATCGACACCGCCGCCTGCACCCGGTCGGCGAGCTTGTGCATGGTGTTGGTGCAGATTAAAAGCCCCTCTGCGCCGCCCGCCTCCAGCTTGCGCGCCGCATCCGCCAGCAGCACGCCCGCACTGTCCCAGTCGCCATGATGCTGCCGGTCGGCGATTTCGGCGAAGTCGAAGGAATAGAGCAACAGCTTTGCCGAATGCAGCCCGCTCAGCCGCTCGCGCACGATCTCGTTGAGCAGGCGATAATAGATCGCCGTCGATTCCCAGCTCATGCCGNCGCTCAGCCGCTCGCGCACGATCTCGTTGAGCAGGCGATAATAGATCGCCGTCGATTCCCAGCTCATGCCGCCGATGAGGCCAAGGGTTTTCATGCGCTGAGCCTCCAGCAGGACCGAACGATCTCTCTCACAGAAAAGCTTTACGGGTCGATGTCAACCTTAACGCGCGCCGTACCACGCTCTTCGGCCCGCCTCCACCAACATCACCGCGCGCCCGATTCGGTCATCCTCGCATTGGCGCCGAGATGATGCAGGCTTTGTATCGTGTGCCTTGAACTCCAGGCAACCGGCGGATCGGGCAGATCGAGATCGAACTGTGCCCGCCCGAGCAGCGAATTGACGATCTTGGCGCTGCGCCAAGCCATCAGGCTGAGCTGCGGCTCGGCTATGCCATGGCTGAGCCGGCCGGCATTGAGCGCGTAGATCCGGCGGTCGTCGGGCCCGTCCCATTCGACCTCGAAGCTGGCGTTGAGCCTGTAATGACCGCGCTCGTCCAGCGCGATCCTGTTCATGAGCGGCGCCATGCAATCAGGAATGGCAAAGGCATAGCCGGTGGCCAGAACCACCGCATCGACGGTGCGCGTCTCGATGGCGCCGTCGAAGCCGTTGCGCATGATCAGCCGGTATTCGCTGCCTTCCCGCGTCACGTTCAGCACTTCGCGGTGCGGCGTCATGTTGACCGCCGTCGTTTCCTCCGAGAGGTGCCGCAGCGTGTAAAGCTGGCGATAGATCGCCTTCAGTGTGCTCGTCGATGCGCCGTCACCGGCAAGCAGTTGCTGTTCCAGGATCGTCTCACGCCGCCCTTGCGGCAGCCGATGGAAGCTTTCGACATAGCCCGGCGTGAAGAGTTCGTCGGTGAAAGGCGAGTCGTCCAGTGGCAGGAAATTCGGCCGCATCGAGATCCACTCGATTTCGCGGCCGGCGAAGCGGTCGGAGGAGATCAGATGCAGAAGCACTTCGGCGCCGCTCTGGCCACCGCCGATCACGGCGACACGCTGTCCGCTCAGGCGATCGAGGCGGTTGGCGGCCTGGGCGTTGTGGAAGCATTGATCGGAGGCCGCCGCCCGCGCCCAGGCGGGGATGTTGGGCACCAGCCCGACGGCAATGGCGAGATTGCGCGCGTTCACCTGCTCGCGGCCGATACGCAGCCTGAAATTCGTTCCGTCGAAGTCGATCCGGTCGACGGCGCTGGCGAAGCGCAGCGAAGACAAGTTCTCGCCGACCCATCCGAGATAGCGGGCGAATTCCGGCCGCGGGATGGCTGAGAAATCCGCGTTGAGGAATTCATAGAACCGCTTCTGCGCGACCAGATAGGACATGAACGACCATGGGCTGGTCGGATGCGTCGCGGTGACGAGATCCTTGAGGAAGGATGTCTGCAGTTCGACGCCCGGCAGCATCATGCCCGGGTGCCATTCGAGCCGCGTCGCCCGATCGAAGAAGCGCGCTTCGACGCCTTCCACCGCATCGAGATGGGCGGCGAGGCTGAGATTGAACGGCCCGATGCCGATGCCTGCGAGGTCAAGCGTATGGGTCATGGCGAACTCCTTATGGAGCTGGCTGGGCTGATGGGAGATCGCCGGGCTGACTCGGGGTTAAGCGGATTGTCGAGCGGTGTGCCAAGGTCAGGCAGAGGGCGTTCGCCGCTGTCGCCGTAGCCGATGGCGAAGCGCACCTTGTTGATGGCGATGCGTGGGATCTTCGGAGCAAACAGATCGAAGAGCGCGAACCGTTCCGACAGATCCGGGTTCTGCGCCTGGTAGCGCCGGATGGCGCCGGCCAGGATGGCGTAGAAAGTCCTCTCGTCGAAGCGGTCATAGGCGGCCAGCGCCTCGGACAGGAAACGCAGAACGCTGACGATGTGTCCCGTTTGCAGATGCTGGAGAAGATGTGCCGGGGGCCGGCGCTTCAGCGTCGACAGGATTTTGGGGTCGAGGCCGGCCAGTTCGGGAAACGGCTGGTCGACGAGATCGAGGTCGCCCTGGAAATCCTTGACCGCCACGCCGAGAGGCGCCGCTCCGTCGAGGATGATGGTGACGTTCTGGCCATGGGCGATGAAGCCGACGCCGTAACGGCACATGAAGTGGTAGAGCGGCACGAAGGCCGTGGAGAACAGGCGATCGAGCCATGCCTCCGGACCAAGGCCGGACTGCTCTATCAGGGCGCTGGCGATCGGCCTGCCATGGGCGTCGCGCTGCGGCAAGGCGCCCATCATCATCGGCCGCTGGCCCGCTGTCAGATCCTTTTCGGGGCTTTCGCGCCAGATGGCGCCCAGCATCTCGCAAAACTGATAGGGCGCGCCTTCAACGCCGGTATAGTGCGGATGCGGATAGAAGGCGCCGGCGACTTCCTTCAGCACCTTGACGTCCTTGAGCACCGGGTCCGCGGCCGCCACCGTGGCCAGCCAGCGCGACAGATCGGCGCCGATCGCCATGTATTTGCCCGGCACGCCGCGCCACGCTGAGGTGTTGAGGACGGTCAGCGGCAGCTTGACGTGCAGCGCCTCGGGCCGTGCCACATTGGCAAGCGTGCGCAGCGACTGCAAGGGCAGGAACGGATCGCCGAACTGGCCAAGCGGCACCAGCCGGCCGGCGGCGATCTCGCTACCATATTGCGAGGCGATCATCGCCTGCCACTGCCAGGGGTGGACCGGCAGCAGCCTATGCGTCGATCGCGAGATCCCGGCGGCGCTGAAAGCCGCTTCGAGCCTTGCGCGCTCGTAGTCGCCGAGTGCGGCCTGCAGCAGCGCCTCTCCGTCGAGCCCGCAGTCAAGCGCCAGCAGGCAGCGATCGCTGGCGGCGGCAAGCCAGAAGAGCTGGAATGCGGTGGCCGATTCTGGCGCGTAGCGCTCGAAGTCGTCCCGTCCCCAGCCAAGCCGTCCCTTGTTGGCAGGGGCCTTCGGATGGCCGTCGAGCAATGCCTGCAACTCGGTATCCGGCAGCGCGGCTAGATCGGCGGCCGGTCGATTGCCGCGTGCCTTGGCGATCCGCATGTCGGCCATCAGCGTGTTGTAAAGCTCCTTCGCATAGGTGCAGAATGTTGCCGGCGACATGCCGAGCGTCTCGCGCGCGTCGGCGAAGAAGGCGACCGCATCGTCGACCGGCAGCTCGATGCCGGCGTCGCGAGTCAGCGTCTCCGGACGGACGGCGATCTGGCCCCACAGGCGCCGCGTCGCGGCAAAGCGATAGGTCACGCCGGGGCCGGGCGTCAGCTCCCATCGGCCGGGCGAAAGCTCGCGCGGCGACAGGCACTCCTCGAAGGTCAGTTCGGAAATGGCCTTGGCGACGGCGTCGCGGTTGATCGCGGCCCAGCGTGTCGCCTCCCCCGCTTTGGCAATCGGTTGCTGCACCGTCACAGCGGCACCTCGCGGAAGAAGCGCTCGCGTTCGCAGCAGACCAGCGCCGCGCGCTTGTGCGGGAAGTCGAACTCCTTGACTTTGTCGTAGGCGGCGCCGGCGCAATAGCTCAGCATCTTCTGGTGCGCGGCGCGTGGCTCGCCGACGACGCGCTGCGTGCGCGGCTCGTCGAGGAACAGATAGTGGGTGACGGAGCGGAACAGTGACAGCGTCTTCGGCCGGCCGAGATGGCGCATATTGCCGATCAGCCCATGCCAGCCGCGGTCCCAGTCGTGCGGCTCATAATAGGGCCCGAGCCGGTCCTCCTTGGCCCAGTAGAACTCGAAATAGCCGGTCGGCTCGCCGTCGAAGCTGGCGATGACGCCGAAAATATGCGGATCGCTTTCCTGCCCGGCGAGATATTTGTCGAGATCCTCATGGCTCTGGGCAAGTTCCCAGAAGAAGGCGACGCGGCCATCGTTCATCCAGCGATGGAAGAGGTCGAGATCGGTCCGGCGGTCGATCGGCCGCAGCGACACGGTGAGGCCGATTTCCGGAATCCAGCGTTCGTACATCGGGCCGCAGGGGCGCGGTTGGCGCAATGGCGGCAGCCGGTCTTCCGGGCCGATAGCGGTCGTCAATGCCGGATAGGTGACATGCGAGGCCTGGCTGCGCCACAGCAGCGGCAGCTGGCGCAGGACCGAGCGATGAATGACGGCGCGCTCCGGTTCGCCTGCGGCCGTCTCGGTGGCCAGCGCCGAAACCGGCCACAGCGTCTTGGCCGCCGGCAGGAAGGCGCGGTCGAAGGTAGGATGCAGGCACAGTGCCGCGTCGACGAGGCCCGCCAGGACCTGCGGCTGATCGAGACGGCCTCCCGTGAACGCGACGTCATCGATGAGCAGGCGGCCATCCGCGATGGAGATGCGGGCCTGTCCCACCGCTGTTCCCTCAGCGTTGACCAGGCTGACATGGCCATCGCCGGCACGGATGGCGAGCGGCTCCGCGGCCGAGGCCAGATGCTGCCATCCTTCGTTGCCGGCGACGGTGGCGGGTGACCAGTTTTTCGCAGCCTCGATGTTCATGCGTATTCTCTCACATGCAGGGGGTTGGGAAGCTCGACGTAACCGGCCAGCGGGTCGGTCACCTCGGTGTTCTCATTGATGTCGCGCAGCGCGATCAGGAAATTGCCCTTGGCAGCAAGCGTCGGCGCGTTGAGCAAATAGTCGACGCAGGACCGGTCAGCCATCGGCGTGGCGGCCAGCCGCTCGAGCGAGCGGCGGAATATCGCCAGCAGATCGTCTTCGTTGGTGAGGCCAGCGGCGGCAAGGGCTGCGACGGCGGCGAAAGCGCCATTGACGACCAGATAGTAGCCGAACAGCTTCGCGGCCGCTTCCGCTGGGAAGACATGATCGCCCGCCTGACCGGCCTCGGGCACGAATTCGCGCAGCCTGGGCAGAAATTCCTCGACATAACCGGTGCCCTGGCAGTCGCGAAAATAGAGCGCATTCGGCCAGCCTCCGGAAAGACCGACGACGAGGTTCTGCTGATGGGCGCCGAACAGCAGGCCGAATTCCGAGAAGGCAACGATAAACGGCTCGATGGCGGCATGAAGGAAACGCTCGAACCACAAACGCGCCGTTTCCTCGACAGGTCGCTTCTCGTCGCGGGCGATACGGTGGACCAGGTCGGACAGATGGCTTTCGGTACGGCCGGGATGGCGCTCGCAAAGCGCGCCGAGAACGGCAGCCGGCGGATTGCCCGTGCCGCGAAACGGATTTTCGCGAAACGAGACGATGGTATCCGTCATCAGCCGGCCGTCTTCGCCACGCAGGCCGAACNGACGTGTGCTCTTCCGATCTTAGCCGAGCTTGCCCTTGACCAGCCGGTGCACCGAAAGGCCGCGCCGGCACTCATGCTCCTCGACGATGCGCCTGGAATTGGTCAGGCGCAGGCTGAGCGAGAATTTCAGCATCCACTCGGCTTCAGCTGAATGAACCGTGCGCAGCGAGGTCGTGGCCCGCCACGCTGGTCCGCCGAGCCCAACATCGACGATACGGCCGGCGCAAAACAGGCGCTCGACGCGGTCTTCCAGCATGAGCCGTACGGCCTGCCACGGATGCATCGGAACGAGAACCTTGCCCTGTTGCTTGCCAGCCCGAGCAAGCAGCTGCGGATCGCTGGCGGCAAGCCCGCGGACCATCTCGGTGACATCTAGCGGCTCGACGCTGCCCCCAGTGAGGATGGTCGGGTCGACGGCCCACCAGCGCAGTTTGAACGCATTGCAGTATTCATGCCCGAAGCGCGCGGAATCCGTGTGCGTGAACTCTTCGCGACTCATCGGCGCCGGATGCACGGCATGGCCGAAGCGCAGGGCGCTTTCGGCATCGATGAAATCAGGATCGCCTTCGGAGAAGGGCCGCGAAGATCCACGCGCCGCAGTCGCGTCAGCGATTGCGGCGATGCTGGCCAGGCTGCGGCGCAGGAAGGTCAGTCGGCTTTTCGCTGTCGCCCGGCCGGCAATGTCGGGCTCCGCCAGGATCAGCGCCAAAAGACTGAAAAGGTCGATCTCGGACGCCTCGCCATCGGCCCCCTCGTTACTAATATCGAGGCGCCAGAGCGGCATCGCGAAATCGTGGTAACCAACCTTCGAGCGATGCCGCGCCTCGACGAGCACCGCCGCGCGCGAGGCAGGGAAATTCAGACGCAGCACGGCCGCCTGCGGCCGAAACAGCCCGGTTTGGCTGGCGTCGACGAATTCCCAGCCATCCCATTCCCGCAGCAACGCGTTGAGGAACGGGCTTAATGCAGAGGAAGATTCTGGTTTTACTTGTTCCATGTGCATCCTCATAAATCCACGCAATACTGTAGTATTATATCTTATACGCTGTGGTTATTAGAACATTTCTGTTGATTATTTATTCTAACCAGGAAATAAGCTTCGCATTATGACGACCAGTATGAAAAATCGATCTTCGCTTCTTCGCCGCCTGGCAATCGCGGTCTCGGCAATCGGCTTCGGCCAGTCGGCCTTCGTATCGCTCGTTCCCCTGGTGATGGAGCGGCTGAGGCTCGACACGTTTGCGATCGGCGCGGCAACTGCTGTCGGCGCGGCGGCCTTTCTGGTCGGCTCGCCGCTGTGGGGCCGTATGGGCGAGCGGCTTGGCCATGCCAGGCTGCTGCGCTTGCTCGGCCTCTCCATGCTGGCCGGCCAGGCGGTGTTCGCCATTCTGCTGATAGCCGGCATGGGAGCCGCGCTCGGCATCGCTAAGGAATCCCGGTTCGGCCGCGGCGCGGCGGATNGATAGCCGGCATGGGAGCCGCGCTCGGCATCGCTTTGCTGATGCTTTCGCGAACCGTGTACGGTTTTGCCACGTCCGGCGTCATGCCGACGGCGCAGGTCTGGGCCAGCCGCTCGGTTGCCGATGACAGGCGACAGGCCGCGCTGGGACTGCTTGGCGCCGGCGTCAGCATGGGGCGGCTGGCCGGCGCGCTGGCGGCAACGGCTGCCGTCCTGTCGCCGCTGCTGCCGCCCATCCTGTTCCTGTTCAGCCCGCTGTTGCTGTGGCTCGCGCCGGGCAAAGGGGAAGCCGGCGGACGGGGCGACGGCAAGGCAGCCGACGTCGGCCGTGGAATATCGCCCTTCGATCGCCGCGCTCTGCCTTGCCTGGCGATGGGCTTGTGCCTGACGCTCGGCTTCGGACAGGTGCAGATGATGCTCGGCCCGATGGCCCAGCAGCGTTTTGGCCTTGGTGCGACGCAGGCCACGACGGTGACCGGCCTGGCCCTGATGCTGGTCGCCATCGTCATGGTTTTGGTCCAGGGACTGCTCATGGCGCGCCTGCGGCTGGCGGAGCGCAACAGCGTCGTCGTCGGCTGTTTCATGGTTTGCGTCGGCATGACGGCGCTGGCCGTCGCGGCCAGCCATGTTGCCTCGGCAGCGTCTCTGGTGGTGGCGGCGGCCGGCATTGCCCTGGCGACACCCGGCTACACCGCCTGGCTGATGAAGCGCCTGGAGCCCGGCGAGCAGGGCGCGGCGGCCGGCTGGCTCACCAGCACCCATGTGCTCGGCCAGAGCATCGGCGCATTGGCCGGCGGCTTTGCCTTCACGCTCTGGCCCTTTGCGCCGCTGGCCGACTGCGCGGCGCTGGCGCTGGCCGCTGCCTGTCTCGCTGCCATGGTTCGCAAGCACTAGCCAAACCGCGCTCATTCGGCGACCTCCGGCAGCGGCTGCATCGGAGTACCCGGCTGGGCTTTTGCGGCATCGGCGAAATGGGCATTCAGCATGCGATAGGTCGCCACCACGGCGATGCCCGACAGCACTGTCGCCAGGGTGAACAGCGCGGAGTAGCCGAGCATGTCGGCGAGGCGGCCGGCCAGCATGGAGCCGACGAGATAGACGATAAGCTGGGCGCAGGACAGGATGGTGAAATCGGTGCCGGGTTGGTCCGACGACGTGACGGACATGAACAGGCTGTAGAGCGCCACGATCTCCATGTAGCGCACCAGCGTCTGCAGGAACGAGGCGCCGAAGATCGGCCAGAAGCCGGCGATAGCGCCGAAAGCGTGCAGCGCGAAGATCAGGAAGCAGATGGTTCGCAGCGCGCCGAGCAGGCCGAGCACCGAGGCGGCGCCCCTTTTGTGCAGCAGCCACGCCGCCAGCGCCGAGCCGCCGAGCCCGACGGTGAGCGCGGCACCGCCCGAGAGATAACCGATGATATCGAGCGGCACGCCGGCATCGACGAGATAGGAGCCTTCCATCGACTTCACCAGCCCCTCGCTGGCGCGGTAGATGAGCGCGATCCACAGGATCTGGCGTGCCTCCGGCCGGCGCAGAAAGCGCAGGATCGAGGGGCGGTCGATGGCCGCCTGCGGCGCGCTGGCGACGGGATCGGTCTCGCGCATGGCGAAGGCGGCGACCAGCGGGATGATGGACAGCGCGGCCACCATGGCCACCATGGTTTGCCAGCCGGCATGATGATAAGCCAACAGGCCGAGCGTGCCGCCGAGAACGACGCCGAGCGCGACGGCGCCGCCCTGGATCGCATTGCCGATCGGCCTGTCCTTCGGGTCGAGATATTTGGCCGCGTAGCCGTCGGTGGCGATGTCCTGGGTCGACATCAACAGGCTCACGACAAGGCCGACGGCAAAGATACCGGCGACATCGGTCGGCTCGATCCAAAGCATGGCGGCGATGCCGGCGATGACGCCGATCTGGGTGATGATGACCCAGCCGGCGCGATGGGCGCGGGCCATTGGCCGAAAGCGGTCGACCAGCGGCGCCCATAGGAATTTCAGCACCAGCGGCAGCATCAGCAGCGCGATCAAGCCAATGGCGGTGCGCGACACGCCCTGCTCGCGCAGGATCGGCGGGATCGCCGCGGCAAACAGATAGCTCGGGATGGCCTGCGCCAGATAAAGGCAGGCGAGAACGACGAAAAGCCGCAGGCGCGGAAGCCCGGCGGGCGCCGGCCGGTCTGCGTCGGCGCTCATTTGACATAGTCCTTCGGTGCGTAACCGTTCAGGAAGGCGCCGGCCTCCGCCCGGCTGCGGGTGACGAGCACTGGAAAGCCGAACAGGCTTTGCCAGACGCGCTGCATGTTCTCGTCGGCGGCGGGGCGCACCAGCGCACAGGCGCGGCAGGCTTTTTCGAGCTGCTCGCGTTCCGCCTTGTACCAGAGGTTTTGCGCCTTGCGCCGGGCGTCGCTCAGCGCGATCTCGATGCGGATATCAACCAGGAGCACGAACGGCTCCCGTTCCTGCGAAAGGCGGCCGAGCGCCTCGATATAGCGCGCGCCATCCGCCGGATCGGCTGGCGCTTCTCCCAGCAGCGAGACTAATGCACCGTTTCGTTGGAGAGACACCGCCACCGCCGCCCCTCAGAATGTGATCTGGTAGGACAGAGCGACCGAACGTCCCAGACCCGGAACGTCGGCGCCGCGGGTCGCCGATGCGGAAGGGTTGATGTAGTAGGTGTCGAACACATTGCGCACGGCAAGGTTCAGCACGCTTTCATTGCCGAACGTCTTCGAGACGGCGAGATTGACCAGTGCTGCACCGTCCAGTTCCTGGGTGGCGATGCGGTCGCGTCCGGAAAACAGCTCCAACTCGCTGCGCAGGGTCAGCTCGTTCTCGAAACGGGTGGTGAGATAGACCAGGCCCTTGTAGGTCGAGGGGACACGGTTGTTCGGCAGATACTCGTTCGCTTCGATGTGGCCGTCGTGATCCGCGTCGTATTTGCCTTCGACATAGCCGACCGATCCGCCCAGCGTGAACATGCCGCTGAGGTCTGCCTCGAGATTGGCTTCGACGCCCCAGATACGTTCCTTCTGCTGCGATACCCGGTTGTTGACGATGTCGTAGCTGACGCCGTTGTCCGAGGTCGACAGATAGGTGCTGACGCCGCCGCGATAGTCGCCCCAATCGCCGCGCAGACCGGCTTCCCAGGTGTTCACCAGCTGGGGTTCAGGCGCGATATCGGCATAGCTGATCGCATAATCCGGCGCGTTGGTGCACGGCAGCAGCGGCCGGATGGCGGTGCCATAGGCGTCGCAGGTTTCGGCGTTGGAGTTCAACCCGGCCCGGCGGGTGAAGCCGCCAATGTCGGTCAGGCTGTAGCCTTGCGAGAAATTGCCGAAAAGCTGCATCCTTTCGGTCAGATCGTAGACGGCGCCGGCGTTGAAGGTGACGGCGTCGTAGTCGAACGAGCCGCCGGTCACCCGGATCGCCGGCAGGCCGATAATGTTGCGGCCGAGCAGAACGGCAGCGGCAGGCCGGGTGAAGTCTTCAACATTGAGATAAAACTGGTCGTAGCGCGCGCCGCCGCTGATGCGAAAGCGATCCGTCACCGGAATTTCGCCTTGCGCAAACAAGGCAACCGAGTTCTGGGTCGTGGGCGAGATGGCGTCCTGACCGTTGGTCAGCTGCTGATCGGTGGCATCGAAGACGTAGTCGGCGCCCCAGGTCAGCGTGCTGCCCTGAGTGATAAAGTTCATCGGCGTGTTGACGGTCAGGTTGACGCCGCTGCGCCGCGATTGCAGCGCCGTCTGGTTGAAGTCGGCGGTCGGGTCGGTACCCGGCGGCAGGATCACCGGCCGCGTCGGGTTCGTCGGTAAATACACCTGGCTGTTGACGGCCGAGAATTTGGTAAAGGGCGACTGCTTGAAGATGTCGTTGTAGAACGCCTTGACCTCGAGGTTTCCGAGCGCGAAGTCGCTGTCGGTGTATTTGGCGGTCAGATATTTCGAATCTTCCTTCAGCGGCTTGCCTTCATAGGGATCGCCGAAATCCGGGGAGACGGGATTGGTCGTGTAATCGGTGAACCAGTGCGGCTTCTGGTTGGCATAGGTCCAGTCGACGCTGGCCTCGAAGCGCCTGGAATCGAACTGGTAGCCGGCCACGCCGAACAGATTGCCCGTGCCGGTGCGGTCGCCGCCGCCTTGGCCAAGCATGGCGTCCGAAGCCACCTCGTTGCCGTGGCCGTCATAGGTGCGACGCGACAGATCGCCGGACGCCGAGAAGAAATAGTCGAAATCGCCTTTCTTGCCCTCGACCGAGACGCTGGTGCTGGGCCCGGCCGATTTGCCGGGGTTTTCGGTGAAGGCGGTGACGCCGGTGCGCACCGTCACCTTCGGCTTGTCGCTGTCGCCGCGCTTGGTGATGAAGTTGATCGTGCCGCCGGTGGCGCCGGCGCCATAAAGGCTGGACGCGCCATTGATGACTTCGATGCGCTCGACCGAATTCAGGTCGATCATCGACAGGATGCGTGAGACGTCCCGCAGCGGTGTGTTGCGCGGCACACCGTCGACCATGATGAGAAGACTGCGCCCGCGGAAGGTTTCCGAAGCGCCGGAAATGGTCTGGTTGCGTGGCGCGTAGCCGGGGACGATGCGGCTGATCAGGGTCGCGGCGTCGATATTTTCCTGCGCGGCTTCCTCGACCTGTTCCTGTTCCACGACCTGGACAGACTGAGCGACGCTGGAAATCGACCTTTCATTGCGGCCGGTGACCAGTATCTGATCGAGCACGGTGGCTCCCTGCTGGTCCGTCGGAGCGGCTTCCTGGGCAAATGCCGCGCCTGCCATAATCGACGAACCCAAAGCCGATGACCAAAGAAGCGTACTGAAAAATCTGCGCATGCTGTCCCCATCTATGCCCTGGTCCCCAGCGCCAGAGCGGAAAGGCCCAGTTATAATTCATGATAAAACGAGTCAACATTTATTTTGTGGCTTTTCAAATCAGGATTAGTCAGCGAACGGATGGGAGCCGGGTACATGAACGGCGCGCATTTTAGCCGGCGCTAAGATGTTGAGCTTTCTTGACAAAACGGCATAGGGCAGCCGGCGGCGTCGTCAGCCTTTGTGCTTACAAGAAGCTCTGCGGATCGATGTCGACCTGCACGCGAACCGAGCCGCGCTGCTTCGGCCCTTCGGCCAGCATGGTGCGGATGAAGCCTTGGATGTCGGCGCGCTTTTCACCCTGGATCAGCAAGCGGAAACGATGGCGCCCACCAAGCAGCGACAGCGGCGCCTCGGCCGGGCCGAGCACGAACAGGTCGCTGGCCTGGGGTGCTGCACGGCGCAGGCCGCGCGCGTGGCCTTCGGCCTCGGCCCGCGTCACCGCACTGACGATGACGCCGGCAAGCCTGCCGAAGGGCGGCAGGGCTGCCCGTTCGCGCTCAGTGATCTCGCGTTCGTAAAAGGCCTCGGCATCGCCCGAGACGATCGCCCGCATCACCGGATGGTCCGGCTGGAAAGTCTGCAGCAGGCCGAGGCTCTTCTTGCCGGTGCGGCCGGCGCGTCCAGTCACCTGGCTGAGCAATTGGAAGGTCCGTTCGGCGGCGCGCGGATCGCCATTGGCGAGGCCGAGATCGGCATCGACGACGCCGACCAGCGTCATGTTGGGAAAGTTATGGCCCTTGGCGACCAGCTGCGTGCCGATGACGATGTCGGCCTCGCCATTGGCAATGGCCTCGAGCTCCAGACGCAGCCGGCGCACTCCACCCATCAAATCGGACGACAGGACGATCGTGCGCGCGTCGGGGAAATGCGCCACGACTTCTTCAGCTATCCGCTCGACGCCAGGCCCGCAGGCGACCAGATGGTCGAGCGTGCCGCATTCCGGACAAGCCTCCGGCCGCTTCTCATTGTGCCCGCAATGATGGCAGACGAGTTGGCCGCGAAAGCGGTGCTCGACCAGCCAGGCCGAACAAACCGGGCAGCCGAAGCGGTGGCCGCAGACGCGGCACAGCGTCAGCGGCGCATAGCCGCGCCGGTTGAGGAACAGCAGCGACTGCTCCTTCTTCTCCAGCGTACGTTGCATCTGGTCGATCAGCAGCGGCGACAGAAAGCCGCCGCGGGCCGGCGGCGCGCGCCGCATGTCGATCGTCTTGAGATCGGGAAGCGCGGCTTCGGCAAAGCGCGCCGACAGCACCGCCCTGCTGTAGCGGCCCTGCTGCGCATTGACCCGGCTTTCGACCGATGGCGTCGCCGACGCCAGCACCACCGGGAAGCCGCTGATATGGCCGCGCACCACCGCCATGTCGCGCGCATTGTAGAAGACGCGATCCTCCTGCTTGTAGGCGGGGTCGTGCTCCTCGTCGACGACGATCAGCCCGAGCTCGCGGAACGGCAGGAACAGCGCCGAGCGTGCGCCGGCGACGACGCGCACGCCGCCTTCCGCCACCTGTCGCCAGACCTTTTCGCGCATTCGGGGCGGCAGGTCGGAATGCCATTCCGCCGGCTTGGCGCCGAAACGCTGCTGGAAGCGTTCGAGGAAGGCATGCGTCAGCGCGATCTCCGGCAGCAGGATCAGCACCTGCCTGCCCTGGTCCAGGGCTGCCGCCACCGCTTCGAAATAAACTTCCGTCTTGCCCGAGCCGGTGACGCCGTCGAGCAGCGTGACGTTGAAAGCAGCGGCCGCGACATTGGCGCGCAGCATGGCGGCCGCGTCTGCCTGGTCCGGCATCAGCTCCGGCATGGCGTAGGAGGGATCGGGCGCGGCGACCACCGGTCGAGGCGGGATCATCACCGTCTCGAACACGCCTTGCGCCTTGAGCCCCTCGACCACCGTCGACGACACGCCCGCCGCGTGCGCCAGGCCGGATCGCGTCCAGGCAAGCCCCCCTTCCGCCGTCTCCAGCACGCGCGTCCTGGCATCCGTCATCCGGTCGGGCATGACGAGGGTCCGCTGCAGGCCCTCGATCCATGGTTCGGGATCGAACGCCTCCGGCGCGCGCAACAGCATGCGCGCCACCATGCCGGGCGGCGACAGCGTGTACTGCGCCAGCCAGTCGACAAAGCGGCGCATGCCGCGGTCGATCGGCGGGCAGTCGAAGACCTGTTCGATCGGGCGCAGCTTTTTGGCGTCGATATTCTCGACCGCACCATCCCAGACGATGCCGGCAACCTGGCGCGGACCGAGCGGCACGCGCACGATCGAGCCCGGCACCACGCGCACGCCGGCAGGCACAGCGTAGGTGTAGGGCCGTTCGGCCGGCATCGGCACCAGCACCGGCGCGGCTGCGACAAAGGGCGAATCTTCGATCATCGGGCGTGACCTTGCCCCGACTTTGGTCTAGATCAAAGGGCAACCCCGAATGTGCATGGCATGCACATGGAAATCTTTCAGGAGACCCCCATGAAATTTTTTGTCGACACCGCTGACATCAAGGACATCAAGGAACTGAACGACCTGGGGCTGCTCGACGGCGTGACCACCAATCCCTCGCTGATCCTGAAATCCGGCGGCAAGATCGCCGAGGTCACCAAGCAGATCTGCGACATCGTCAAGGGCCCGGTTTCGGCCGAGGTTGTTGCGGTCGAATACAAGGACATGATGGCCGAGGCCAACATCCTGGCCAAGATCGCCGACAATGTCTGCATCAAGGTGCCGCTGACGCTCGACGGCCTGCGCGCCTGCAAGACGATCCGCACCGAGATGAACCGCATGGTCAATGTAACGCTGTGCTTCTCGGCCAACCAGGCGCTGCTGGCGGCCAAGGCCGGCGCCTCGTTCATCTCGCCCTTCGTCGGCCGCGTCGACGATACCGGCGCGGACGGCATGGAACTGATCCAGGAGATCCGGCAGATCTACGACAATTACGATTTCGACACCGAGATCCTCGTCGCTTCGGTTCGCACCGTGAACCACGTCAAGCAGGCAGCCCTGATCGGCGCCGATGTCGTTACCGCGCCGGCCGCGACGCTGAAGGCGCTGGTCAAGCACCCGTTGACCGACAAGGGCCTGGATCAGTTCGCTGCCGACTGGGCCAAGACCGGCCAGAAGATCGGCTGAGATCGGTTCGATACAAACGAAGAAAGGCCGGGAAACCGGCCTTTTTGTTGCGGACTGCTAAAAGTCTAGTTGGCAGCGCCAGGGAATGCTCAGGCCTTCTTGCCGTGCCTGACCAAGTCCTGGGCGACCGACAGGCTCACCATTTCAGCCAGTTCACGCGCGGCGCGGTTCTCGGCGTCGAGCTGTGCCCGGTAGGAGGCGAACTCCTGCGTCGGCTTGTCGAAGGATGATGGGATCGACCGTTTGCCGGTTGCGATCACCACGCCGGTCCTGGCATCGGTCAGCACATAGTTTGCGGTCAGCGTCACCGTGCCTGCCGTCGGCTCGTCTTCGTCGGTCTGGATCTGCACCACCGCGGCCGATTCGACCAGTTCGGTGACACCGAGATCGAGCATGTAGACCGGTGCCGTCGTCTCGCCGGCACCCTGGCCGAAGGCAAAGATCAGATTGTTGCGGACCTGCTGGGCGTAGCGTGTCTTGACCGGCTTGACCGCGATCGACGCCAGTTCCGCCGAAGCGCTGACCGTGGAACCGGCGCTCAGCGGCGCGCTGGAATAGAGCGGCCTCACCGTGCAGGCCGAAACCAGCGCCACCGAGGCGACCATGCCGTACAGCGCTGCGCGGCGCAGCAATAGCGTCGTCTTTTCTAGATCAGGCCCCATCCTTCTGAAGTCAAGCAACGACATTGACGATCCTCTGCGGCACGATGATCACCTTGCGGGGCGCCTTACCTTCCAGCGCTTTCTGCACGAAGTCGAGAGCCAGAACCGCTTTTTCGACCGCACCTTGGTCCGCGTCGCGGGCAATTGTCAAATCGCCGCGCTTCTTGCCGTTGACCTGAACCGGCAGCACGATCTCGTTGTCGACCACCAGTGCCGGATCGTAGACCGGCCAAGGCCGTTCGGCGACCAGATCGGTGCCGCCCAGCGTGTGCCAGCACTCTTCGGCCAGATGCGGCATGACCGGCGCGACCACATGCACAAGGATCTCCACCGCCTCGCGGCAGGCGCCTTTCAGCGCCGCGTCGGCCTTGCCCTCGGCGACGTCGCTGAGCGGCGCGGTCAAGGCATTGGCCAGTTCGTAGATGCGGGCGATGGCCCGGTTGAAGCCGAGCTTCTCGATATCCTCGCCGATAGCCTTTAGGATCTTGTGCGCGGCCTTGGAAACGGCGCCCGCCTCGCCCTCCGGCGCCGCCTGCGGCTTGGCGCCGTCAAGCGTCTCGGCGGCAATGGACACCAGGCGCCAGACACGCTGGATGAAGCGATGTGCGCCGGCGGCGCCATCGTCCGTCCACTCGACGTCGCGCTCGGGCGGCGAATCCGACAGCATGAACCAGCGTGCGGTGTCGGCGCCGTAGCCGTCGGTGATGTCTTCCGGGCTTACCGTATTCTTCTTCGACTTCGACATCTTTTCGAGTGAGCCGATCGCCGCCTCTTCGCCGGTGGCGATCTCGATGGCGCGGCGCTTGCCGCCGACATCCTCGATCCTGACCTCAGCCGGCGACAGCCAGCGGCCATTGTTCGACGCACCGCCGACGCGGTAGGTCTCATGCACCACCATGCCTTGCGTGAACAGGCCCTTGAATGGCTCGGCCAGGTCGAGATGCCCGGTCGCGCGCATGGCGCGGGTGAAGAAGCGCGAATAGAGCAGATGGAGGATCGCGTGCTCGATGCCGCCAATATACTGGTCGACGGCCAGCCAGTCATCGGCAGCCTTGGGCTCCGTCGGCTCATTGGCCCAGGGCGCGGTGAAGCGCGCGAAATACCAGGACGAATCGACGAACGTGTCCATCGTGTCGGTCTCGCGGCGCGCATCCTTGCCGCATTGCGGGCACTTCACATGCCGCCAGGTCGGGTGGCGGTCGAGCGGATTGCCGGGACGGTCGAACTCGATGTCGTCGGGCAGCTTGACGGGCAGGTCGGCCTTCGGCACCGGCACGACGCCGCAATCCTCGCAATGGATCATCGGGATCGGGCAGCCCCAGTAGCGCTGACGCGAAATGCCCCAGTCGCGCAAGCGGAAGTTCACCTTGCGCTCCGCCATTGGCCGCCCGCCTATGGTCTTCTGCTCCAGGAGCTTTGCCACCTCGTCGAACGCCTGCTCCGGCTTCAGGCCGTCGAGGAAACGCGAATTGATTATCACGCCGTCATCGACATAGGCCTCTTCCGTGACCTGGAAGGTCTTGGCGTCGGCATCTTCCGGCATCACCACCGGGATCACCGGCAGGCCGTATCTGTTGGCGAAATCGAGGTCGCGCTGGTCGCCCGACGGGCAGCCGAATATGGCGCCGGTGCCGTATTCCATCAAAACGAAATTCGCGACGTAGACCGGCAGGGTCCACGAGTCGTCGAACGGATGCACGACGCGGATGCCGGTGTCGAAACCTTTCTTCTCGGCCGTCTCCAGTGCGGCCACCGACGTGCCCATATGCCTGATTTCGTCGATGAACTTGGCCAGATCGAGATTGGTCTCGGCGGCCTTCCTGGCCAGCGGATGGTCGGCGGCAACCGCCATGAACGACGCGCCGAAAATGGTGTCGGGCCTGGTCGTGTAGACCTCCAGTTCCTTCGCATCGCCAACCGGAGCGGCCAGCGGCCAGCGGATCAGCAGCCCTTCCGAGCGGCCGATCCAGTTCTGCTGCATCAGCTTGACCTTTTCCGGCCACTCGCCGAGACCATTCAGCGAGTCCAGCAGGTCCTGCGCGTAGTCGGTGATCTTGAAGAACCACTGCGTCAGCTCGCGCTGTTCGACCAGCGCGCCCGAGCGCCAGCCACGGCCGTCGATGACCTGCTCGTTGGCGAGCACCGTCATGTCCTCCGGGTCCCAGTTGACCTTGGAGGATTTGCGCGTCACCAGCCCCTTTTCGACGAAATCGAGGAACAGCATCTGCTGGCGGTGGTAATAGTCGACGTCGCAGGTGGCGAACTCACGCGCCCAGTCCAGCGACAGGCCCATCATCTTGAGCTGCTCGCGCATGGCGGCGATGTTGGCGTAGGTCCATTCCTTGGGATGGACCTTGTTCTGCATCGCCGCGTTTTCAGCCGGCATGCCGAAAGCGTCCCAGCCCATCGGGTGCAGCACGTTGAAGCCCTTGGCCCGCTTGTAGCGCGCCACCACATCACCCATCGTGTAGTTGCGGGTGTGGCCGATATGGATCTTCCCCGAGGGATAGGGGAACATCTCCAGCACGTAGTATTTCGGCTTTGGATCGTTGTTATGCGCTTCGAACAGCTTCTTTTCGGCCCAGGCCTTCTGCCATTTGGGCTCTGACGCGCGCGGATTGTATCGTTCGGTTGCCATCGGATGATTTTCACTTAAAAGCAGGCGCAGACCGCCGGACAAGGCCCGGTGGCCGAGGTAAATGTCGTCGCGGTGTTCACCATGGATTGCCGGACCCGTCAACTGCGGCGAGCCGGCCAAGACGATTAAAGACAGGCAGGATATGGACATGGCCAGCGCCGTTGAACAGTTTTTCGCCGTCAAGACGAGGATCGCTGCCGCCGAGCGCGAGGCCGGCCGCGACGCCGGTTCGGTGACGCTGGTTGCGGTGTCGAAGACTTTTGAGGCCGACGTCATCCGCCCGGTCATCGAGGCTGGCCAGCGCGTCTTCGGCGAAAACCGCGTGCAGGAAGCGCAAGGCAAATGGCCGGCCTTGAAAGCGGAATTCCCTGATATCGAACTGCATCTGATCGGCCCGCTGCAGTCGAACAAGGCGAAGGAAGCCGTCGCTCTCGCCGACGTCATCGAGACCGTCGACCGCGAAAAGATCGCCGCCGAACTCGCCAAGGAAATCGTGCGCCAGGGCCGCACGCCGAAACTCTACGTCCAGGTCAATACCGGCTCTGAGCCGCAAAAGGCCGGCATCGAGCCGCGCGACGCCGTCGCCTTCGTCGCCCGCTGCCGCGATGTCCATGGCCTCGCCATCGAAGGCCTGATGTGCATCCCGCCGGCCGACGAAAACCCCGGCCCGCATTTCGCCCTGCTGGAAAAGCTCGGCAAGGAGGCCGGGGTCGCAAAACTGTCGATGGGCATGTCCGGCGACTTCGAGACCGCCATAGCCTTCGGCGCCACCAGCGTCCGCGTCGGCTCGGCGATTTTTGGGAGCCGGTAAGCCAATTTCGACGATATACGATTGGCAGCGGGCGATCGTGCTTTCGTCATCCTATGGCGAAGCAAGGAGCGAAGCGACGCGGCGCAGACCATAGGATCCATGCCGCGACATCTGAGCTCCGCTGCAGTGAAGAATTTCTGCTCCGCCGCGCCCTTTGGTCAGGGTCGCGGCATGGATCCTCGGGTCTTCGCGACGCCGCTCCGCGGCTGCTCCGCCCGTGGATGACGAAGTGAGAAACGTTTCGGCTAATCTCCAACGTTTCCGTTCCGAGCAATTATGATCCACCGGACAACCCCAGCGAATGCCCGGCGTGGCTAAGGTTCCATGATGCCAGACGCGACGCGTCCATTGTGCCACCACTGGAAACGAAACGCACCGTTCCTATTTGCTTGGCGTCATCACCAATCTGCTGGAGCCGCCACCATGCGCTACAATCAACTCGGAAATACGGGGATGTTCGTCTCCGAACTGTGCCTCGGCACCATGACCTTCGGCGCCGCCGGCGAGAATGCCCAATGGGGCCTGATCGCCAGCCTCGACCAGAAGGGCGTCAACGACATCGTTGCCCGTTCCATCGCCGCCGGCGTCAATTTCTTCGACACGGCCGACGTCTATTCATTCGGCCAGTCCGAACGCCTGCTTGGCCAGTCGCTCAAGGATCTTGGCGTCAAGCGCTCGGACGTCGTCATTGCCACCAAGGTGCATGGCGCCATGGGCCAGGGCCCGAACGAGCGCGGCTCTTCGCGCGGCCACATCATGGATTCGGTCGAGGGCAGCCTGGAGCGGCTGCAGCTAGACCATATCGATCTCTACCAGCTGCACGGCACCGACACCGTGACGCCAATCGACGAGACGCTGCGGGCGCTCGACGATCTCGTTGCCAGCGGTAAGGTCCGCTATGTCGGCGTCTCCAACTGGGCGGCTTGGCGCATCTCTAAGGCCCTCGGCATAGCCGAGCGCAAGGGGTTTTCCCGCTTCGAGACCATCCAGTCCTATTATTCGATCGCCGGCCGCGACCTCGAGCGCGAGATCGTGCCGCTCATCAACGAGGAAAAGCTCGGCCTGATGGTGTGGTCGCCAATGGCCGGCGGCCTGCTGTCGGGTAAATACGGACCGGGCGCGCCCGGCAATGGCGAGGGCCGCCGCGCTGCCTTCAACTTCCCGCCGGTCGATGAGGACCGCGCCTGGGCGGCTGTCGCCGTGATGCGCGAGATCGCCCAGAAGCACGGCGTCAGCGTCGCCACGGTGGCGCTCGGCTATGTCCTGGCCAAACCTTTCGNGCGCGAGATCGCCCAGAAGCACGGCGTCAGCGTCGCCACGGTGGCGCTCGGCTATGTCCTGGCCAAACCTTTCGTCATGAGCGTGATCATCGGCGCCAGCCGCATGGAGCAGCTCGAGCAGAACCTTGCCGCGGCAGAGGTGAAGCTCGACGCCGACGATCTCGCCAGACTGGATGAGGTCAGTGCGCTGCCGGCCGAATATCCCGGCTGGATGCTGGAGCGTCAGGGCGCCGGTCGCCGCCCGGCGCCGTTCACCCTGAAGAAATAGTCATCGCTGTCGCCTGATGCTTGGGGGGTCATCTGGCTCCCCAACGTCTTTTCAGCTCATCCGCACGCTCTCGACCAGAAAGTCGAGAAACGCCCGCACCCGTGCGGGCAAATGCCGGCCCTGGCCGACATAGACGGCGTGGGTAGGCTCCTCGTCGCCCGGATTGAAATCCTCCAGCAGCGCCGTCAGCCGCCCCGCCGCGATGTCATCGGCCACATGCCAGTGTGCCAGCCGGGCGATGCCGGCGCCGCCGACCGCCATCAACCGCATCGACTCGCCATCGCCGACCAGCGTGTTTCCGGTGATCGGCACCATGACGGCGTTCCCGGTTGCATCGACAAACGACCAGCCATCGACATGCCGGACAAAGCCGAAAGCCATGCGATTGTGCCGGTCGAGATCTGCTGGAACCAGCGGCGTGCCATGCGTCTTGAGATAGGACGGTGCGGCAACGACTGTCATCCGGCTTTGCCCGAGCTTGCGCGCCACCAGCCGCGACTCGCCGAGCGGCCCGGCGCGGATGGCGACGTCGGCACGTTCAGCCATCAGATCGATGACGCTGTCGGTCAGCACCAGATCGACCGAAATCCCGGGGTAGCGTTCGAGGAAATCAGGCAGCAGCGGGATCAGCCGATGCACCCCGAAGGGCACATAGGAGTTGACGCGCAGCCGTCCGCGTGGCGCGGCACCCACGGCGGCCTCGCGCTCGGCCGCCGCCATATCGGCCAGGATGCGCACCCCGCTATCATAGAACGCCGTCCCTTCCGGCGTCAGCTGCAGCTTGCGCGTCGAGCGGGTGACCAGCCGCGCGCCGAGCCTTGCCTCCAGTCGCGCGATCAGCTTGCTCACCGCCGACGGTGTCATACGCAGCGAACGAGCCGCAGCCGAGAAGCTGCTCGCCTCGACGACGCGGACGAACACTTCGATCTCGCCGGAACGGTTGATATCGGGTCTGGCCATTTGTGAATCTATTTCACAGGAAATATGCCCAAGGCAAGTCTGGTTCACAAGGCATGGCAACACGATCTCTGCGGTCGGGGCGCGGGTCTGGTCGCGTTCATCGAGTTCGAACTGGAAACCGCCATGCCTCTTGCTCTCTACGCCCTCGCTGCCGGCGCCTTCGGCATCGGTGTCACCGAATTCGTCATCATGGGGCTGCTGATCGATGTCAGCAAAGATCTCGGAGTCTCGATCTCGGCCGCCGGCCAGTTGATTTCGGGCTACGCGTTGGGCGTCGTCATCGGCGCGCCGCTTTTGACCATCGCCACCGGCAACTGGCCCCGCAAGACCGTCCTTCTGGCCCTTATGGCGATCTTCACGCTCGGCAACCTCGCCTGTGCGATCGCCCCCGACTACTGGACGCTGATGGGCGCCCGCATCATCACCGCCTTTGCCCATGGCACTTTCTTTGGCGTCGGCTCGGTGGTCGCCACCGGCCTGGTCGCGCCCAACAAGAAAGCCTCGGCGATCGCGCTGATGTTCACCGGCCTGACTATCGCCAACATCCTCGGCGTGCCCTTCGGCACTTGGCTCGGCCAGACCTTCGGCTGGCGCGCCACCTTCTGGGCCGTAACCCTGGTCGGCTTGGCAGCCTTTGCCGTCATCCTGCTTCTGGTGCCGCGCAGCAAGGAAGCGCCCGAGAAGACCAATCTGCGCGCCGACCTCGCAGTGCTGCGCCGCACGCCGGTGCTGCTCGGCCTCGCCACCACCGTGCTCGGCTATGCCGGCGTCTTCGCCGTCTTCACCTACATCGCCCCGCTGCTCACCGAGANGCTCGTCTTCGGTGGCGGTCTTATCGCCGGCAATCTGCTTGGCGGCAAGGTCGCCGACCGCTGGCTGGTGCCGGCGGTGCTCGGCAGCCTCGTGGTGCTGGCGTTGGTGCTGGCCACAATGACCTTCGCCGTCCACAGCCAAATCCTGGCCGTCATCTATGTCGGCCTGCTTGGTGCCGCCGCCTTCGCCACCGTGGCGCCGCTGCAGATGTGGGTGCTGGAAAAGGCGCAAGGCGCGGGCCAGAGCCTCGCCTCGTCCTTCAACATCGCCGCCTTCAACCTCGGCAATGCCGCCGGCGCTTGGCTTGGCGGCGCGGTGATTGCCCATGACCTCGGCCTCGGCTCACTAACCTGGATCGCCGCTTTGCTGCCGGTCGCGGCTCTTGGCGTCGCTGCCCTGGCGCTGCGCCTCGATCGCGCCCCCACAATCGGGGTGCCGGTCTGCGCCCAGTCATGAGCATCACGCGCAATCCTTCTTCGACATCATCAAGGAGCATAAAATGGATTATCGACGTCTCGGCGCATCGGGCCTGAAAGTGCCCGCACTCTCTTTCGGCGCCGGCACTTTCGGCGGCTCCGGGCCGCTGTTCGGGGCCTGGGGCAACAGCGATGCCAAGGAAGCGCGGCGGCTGATCGACATCTGCCTCGAGGCCGGCGTCAATCTGTTCGACACCGCCGATGTCTATTCGAACGGCGCCTCCGAGGAAGTGCTTGGCGAAGCCATCAAAGGCCGCCGCGACGCGGTGCTGATCTCGACCAAGACTTCGCTGCCGATGGGCGACAGACCGGCCGACTACGGCTCGTCGCGCTCGCGGCTGATCAAAGCCGTCGACGCCGCCCTGAAGCGCATGGGCACCGATTACATCGACCTGTTGCAGCTGCACGCCTTCGATGCCGGCACGCCGATCGAGGAGGTGTTGTCGACGCTGGACGACCTCGTGCGCGCCGGCAAGCTGCGCTATGTCGGCGTCTCCAACTTCTCCGGCTGGCAGGTGATGAAATCGCTGGCGGAAGCTGACAAGCATGCTTATCCGCGCTACGCCGCGCATCAGGTCTACTACTCGCTGGTCGGTCGCGACTATGAATGGGAGCTGATGCCGCTCGGTATCGACCAGGGCATCGGCGCGCTGGTGTGGAGCCCGCTCGGCTGGGGCCGCCTGACCGGCAAGATCCGCCGCGGCCAGCCCCTGCCGGAAAAGAGCCGGCTGCACGACACCGCCGATTTCGGCCCGCCGGTCGCGGACCAACATCTCTACCGGGTCATGGATGCGCTTGATGCGATGGCTGAAGAGACCGGCAAGACCGTGCCGCAGATCGCCATCAACTGGCTGTTGCGGCGCCCGACCGTGTCCTCGGTCATCATCGGCGCCCGCAACGAGGAACAGCTGCGCCAGAACCTCGGCGCCGTCGGCTGGGCATTGACGCCGGAGCAGGTCAAAAAGCTCGACGCCGCAAGCGAAGTGACCGCGCCCTACCCGTACTTCCCTTATCGCCGCCAGGAAGGTTTCGCCCGACTGAACCCGCCTGCGGTGTGATCGCACGACGTTGAAGCTGCCAATCTCCCCCCTTGCGGGGGAGATCAGCTATACTGCCGCTCAGTGCAGCACGAACTCCCCATCCACCTTCCGCCATTCGTTCGGCGCGATCAGCTTCTGGTGCGTGTAGCTGATCGAATGCAGCGGCCCGTCGAGCCTGGCCTTCCAGAACTCGATGAACTTGATCAGCACCGGAAACTTCGGCGCCAGATCGTAATCCTGCCAGATGAAGCTCTGCAGCAGATGCGGGTGGTCGGGAAAATGGTACAGAATCTTGGCCGTGGTCAGGCCATACCCCTTGAGCATCAGGTCCATTTCGGAATGATCGCGCATGACAGCCCCTTGGCCTAGTTGATTCTCCATTCCTCCCAACACCGAATTGTGCGCGCCGTTCCTTAACTGTCTATGATTTTCCTGATCCCAGTCGGGTTTTATGCACGAAAACATGCAGTTAGCAGCGACCGCTGCCGAGTGCTGATACAACCGAAACGGGAGCTGCGGCATCGCGCCACGCGAATCCAACGTCTAATGTTGCCGTCAGCGCGGAACTGTTAATAATGCCGCCGAATTCGCGGCTGCGTCGCCGTGATCCTGGCTGTGGTCAAGCCGGCGGGGTGGTTTGGGAGGAAAGTGAAGACATGTCCGAGGTGAAGATCCACCGCGTCCAGCCGGCGTGGAAGAAGAATGCGCTGATCGACAACGACACCTACCTCAAATGGTATGCCGACAGCGTGAAGAATCCGGACAAGTTCTGGGGCAAGCACGGCAAGCGCATCGACTGGTTCAAGCCGTTCAGCAAGGTCAAGAACACCTCCTTCGAGGGCAAGGTCTCGATCAAATGGTTCGAGGACGGCGAAACCAACGTCTCCTACAACTGCATCGACCGCCATTTGAAGAAGCGCGGCAACCAGACAGCCATCATCTGGGAAGGCGACAATCCCTACGACGACAAGAAGATCACCTATAACGAGCTCTACGAGCATGTCTGCCGGCTCGCCAATGTGATGAAGAAGCACGGCGTCAGGAAGGGCGACCGCGTCACCATCTACATGCCGATGATCCCGGAAGCGGCCTACGCGATGCTGGCTTGCACCCGCATCGGCGCCATCCACTCGATCGTCTTCGGCGGCTTTTCACCGGACGCGCTGGCCGGCCGCATCGATGACTGCAAGTCGACCTTCGTCATCACCGCCGACGAAGGCCTGCGCGGCGGCAAGCCGATCCCGCTGAAGGAAAACACCGACAGAGCGATCGAAATCGCCGCCAAGGCCGGCACCAAGGTCGATAAGGTGGTCGTCGTTCGTCGCACCGGCGGCAAGACCGGCTGGGTCCAGGGACGCGACATCTGGTACCATGACGAGATCGCCACGGTGAAAGGCGACTGCAAGCCGGAGAAGATGAAGGCCGAGGATCCGCTGTTCATCCTCTATACCTCAGGCTCGACCGGCAAGCCGAAGGGAGTGCTGCACACCACCGCCGGCTATCTCGTCTATGTCGCGATGACCCACCAATATGTCTTCGACTACCATGATGGCGATATCTACTGGTGCACCGCCGATGTCGGTTGGGTCACCGGCCACAGCTATATCGTCTATGGCCCGCTCGCCAACGGCGCCACCACGCTGATGTTCGAGGGCGTGCCGAACTACCCCTCGCAGTCGCGCTTCTGGGAAGTCATCGACAAGCACAAGGTCAACATCTTCTACACCGCGCCGACGGCGCTGCGCGCGCTGATGGGCGCCGGCGACGAACCGGTGAAGAAGACCTCGCGCAAGTCGCTGCGCGTGCTGGGCTCGGTCGGCGAACCGATCAATCCGGAAGCCTGGGAGTGGTATTTCAACATCGTCGGCAACGGCAAGGTGCCGATCGTCGACACCTGGTGGCAGACCGAGACCGGCGGCATCCTGATCACGCCGCTGCCCGGCGCCACCGACCTCAAGGCTGGTTCGGCGACGCGGCCCTTCTTCGGCATCAGGCCGCAGCTGGTCGACGGCGAAGGTAGGGTGCTGGAAGGGGCGGCCGACGGCAATCTCTGCATCGCCGATTCCTGGCCCGGCCAGATGCGCACGGTCTATGGCGATCATGACCGCTTCGTGCAGACCTATTTCTCCACCTACAAGGGCAAATACTTCACCGGTGACGGCTGTCGCCGCGACGCCGACGGCTATTACTGGATCACCGGCCGCGTCGACGACGTCATCAACGTTTCCGGCCACCGCATGGGAACGGCCGAGGTCGAATCGGCGCTCGTCAGCCATGAGAAGGTGTCGGAAGCAGCTGTCGTCGGCTATCCCCACGACATCAAGGGCCAGGGCATCTACAGCTACGTTACCTTGATGAAAGGCGTGGAGCCGAGCGAGGAACTGCGCAAGGAGCTCGTGGCCCATGTCCGCAAGGAGATCGGCGCCATCGCCTCGCCCGACAAGCTGCAATTCGCGCCCGGACTGCCGAAAACCCGCTCCGGCAAGATCATGCGCCGTATCCTGCGCAAGATCGCCGAGGACGATTTTTCCGCGCTCGGCGATACCTCGACACTGGCCGATCCGGCCGTGGTCGATGATCTGATCGCCAACCGCCAGAACAAGAAGGGCTGAGGGGATTTGATGGCTGCACTGGGCGCAGTCACGGAGCTCTGGCGTTACCCCGCAAGTTCGCTTGCCGGCGAACGCCAGGACGCCATTTCGGTCGGCCTTGAAACCATCGACGGCGACCGGCTGTTCGGCCTTGTCGATGTCTCGGACAATGAGATCGCGCGGCCCGACCGCGACGCCAAGTGGCACAAGGTGCCGCGCATCCGCACCCGGCTGAGCAAGGACCGCAAGCTGGAGATCGCCGTTCCCGACGGCGACTGGCTGGCAGTGCCGGGTGTGGAATGCGACCAAGCCATCTCGGCCTATCTCGGCTTCGCCGCCTCGATCAGGCCGTTCAGCCAGGACAACGCTCCCGGCTACACCGGCCCGCTCACCGCGGCGCGCTACCGCAAAGCGCCGATCCATCTCTTGACCACCGCATCGCTGGCGCGGCTCAAGGCGCTGCACCCCGAAGGCATTCCCGATCCGCGCCGCTTCCGCCCCAACATCGTCGTCGACATGGCGGCGGTCAAAGGCTCGTTTCCCGAGACCGAATGGATTGGCCGCAAGCTCGCCATCGGCGATCTGCTGGTGACCGTCTCGGAGCCGTGCCGCCGCTGCGGCTTCACCATCATCAGCCAGGACGGCTTCGACCACGATCCCGGCATCCTGCGCAATCTGGTCCGCCACAACGCGCACAATCTTGGCGTCTATTGCACTGTGGACAGGCCTGCCCGCGTCGAGATCGGCGCGCCGATGCGGTTCGTGTAGGCCTCTACCGCGAGGCAGCGAATCGCAGACCTTGGAAAGCGTGGGGTTCGGCCCCGAATCCTATCTCTACCGATACAGATCCGCCCGTGTCGGCGGCAGCCCGCTCGGCCCGCGTGCGCGTTTGGTGACGACGGTCTGAAAAATCTGCGCCGAGGCGCGCTCGAAGGTGATCGAGCAGCCGGTGAGATAAAGCAGCCACAGCCGTGCCTTGGCCTCGCCGACTTCGGCGACCGCCTCGTCGAAGCGAGCCTGTAGCCGCTCGGCCCACAGCCGGCAGGTGCGCGCATAGTGCTCGCGCAGATTCTCGACGTCGTAGACCAGGAAGCCATGCGCCTCCAGATTGCCCAGCGTCATGCCGATCGTGTCGAGTTCGCCGCCTGGGAAAATGTATTTGAGCAGCGCCTTGAACTCCGGCCCCTTGCGCAAGGTTTTCTTCAAGTCGCCCTTGCTGCGCCTGGTGATGGCGTGGTGCAGATAGATGCCGCCGGGCTTCAGCAAGCGATGGATGGTCTTGAAATAGGTGGCGTGGTTGGCGAGGCCGAGATGCTCGAACATGCCGATCGACGATATCTTGTCGAAGGAGCCTTTGAGCTCCGTATAGGATTTGATTTCGATGGTGATGCGGTCCTGCAGCCCTTCGGCGCGGATGCGCTCGCGGGCGAGATCGGTCTGCGCCTGCGACAGCGACACGCCATGGCCGACGACGCCGTAATTTTTGGCCGCATGGATCAGCATGGCACCCCAGCCGCAGCCGATGTCCAGCAGCTTTTCGCCCGGCTTCAGCCTGAGCTTGCGGCAGATATGGTCGAGCTTGTCGGCCTGCGCCTGGTCGATGCCATCGGCGAAATCCTTAAAGTAGCCGCAGCTGTAGACCATGCGCTCGTCGAGGAAGAGCCGGTAAAAGGCATTCGAAATGTCGTAGTGATGCTGGATCGCCTCCTGGCTCGACCCGCTGACATAGGGGTTGCGACCCGACAGATCGGTGCGTGCACTCATCTGCTTGCGTGACAGGAGCACCGCCGGCAGGTCGCGCAGGATCGCCAGCTTCGGCAGCGACTTGAGCTTGGTCCTGAGCTTGCCTTGCGACGGCAGTGCGTAGAAATCGAAAATCGTCCCGTCTTCGATGTCTATCGTCTTGGAGATCCACATCTCGATCAGCGTCGACAGCGATGGCCGCTTCACCACCTGCCAGACGATGTCCTGGTCGTTGATGGTGAGCACGGGCCCGATGGCGGGACCGATCCGCTCGCCGGTCCACAGCTTGACCGCAAAACCCGGCTTCAGCGTTTCGATCACCGTTCGCACGATGCGCGCGGCCTTCTCGGCTGCCTCCATGGCCATCCTCCCGAGTCCTGACAATCCACCTTGCATGGATTTTGCCCGCCCTCGCGGCTCTTCGCAACCCGGCGCAAAAGGCGGCTCGCCAGCTATTTCAAATCGGCATCTTGTTTTTTGCTGCAACGCACCCCATCATCTGTACGTGTTCAACAAATCGAAAGGAGGTGATCCGATGTCGAGTGATTTCGTTTTCCAGAACGTGGCCTCAGCGGATTGCACTTTCGGGAAGCAGTCTTCCCGTTAAGGCGCGATAAGCGCGGCGGGTGACCTCGGTCGCCGCCATTGGCCGCGCCACGGACGGAAACACGGAAGGCCGCCGGCTTCGTCAAGAAGCGGCGGCCTTTTCCATTTCCGGATTGTGTGTCGAAGCAGATCAGAATCCGGTCACGCCAGCATCCGCGCGCTGATCGTCTTGTCGACGCCGTGATAGGGCGGATTGAACAGCTTGCCTTCCTGCTCGTAGGTCCAGACCTTGAACAGCGAGAGTTGGTGTGGGCCGAAACTGTGCAGCAGCGGGACATCCGTGGCATCGCGGCCGCGCGCGATGACGACGCGGCCGATCCTGGGTTTGTTGTGGCGCGGGTCGAACGTGTACCACTTGCCGTCGAGGAACACTTCCATCCAGGCTGAAAAATCCATCGGCGCCGGGTCGGCCGGTACGCCGATGTCGCCGAGATAACCGTTCACATAGCGGGCCGGGATGTTCATGCAGCGGCAGAGCGTGATCGCCAGATGGGCGAAGTCGCGGCATACACCAACCTGCTCCTCATGCGCTTGGGCTGCGGTACGCGTCGACCGCGCATAGCCATAGCCGAAGGACAGCCGGTTGTGGACATAGTCGACGATCGCCTGCACCCGCGCCCAGCCGGAGGGAACATGGCCGAAAAGCTGCCAGGCCAGACTGCTCAGATGATCGGTCTCGCAATAGCGGCTGCCGAGGAGGTAGCCGAGCACATCGTCCGGCAGTTCCGCCACCGGCACTTCCCTGGCCAGCGTGTTGACCGCGTCAGGCTCGCCGCTGTCCTCGACGGCTGCGTCATAGAGAATGCGGAAACTGCCGGCGGGTACGGTGAAGCGGCGGCAGGTATTGCCGAACAGATCGTGATAGACCTTGCTCGGCACTGAAGGCGACGTCAGCACGCGCGTCTGCCGTTTGATGTCGGCCTGACGATCCCTGTGGATATCAAGCAGCGAGATGACCGGCGTGGCGCCGACGCATTCAATGGCGATTTCGTAGCCGAGCCGGATCAGCACAATGATTGCCCCTTCGATCCCGTGGAAAACAGTATGCTCAAAACGCCAGAGGCGGGACCATGGTTCCCTGGAACTATCGAAAAGGCTCTCCCGCGGCTTCCCAGGCAGGCGTGGCGACGTTACGGTCGAACGACATGTTTCGACCTCCCGAAACGATCCCTAACCCGTGGAAAATCTGATGTTTGCAGGCAGAAAATTCGCCGCGTTCCTGTTCGATATGGATGGCACGGTGCTCAATTCGATCGCCTCGGCCGAGCGCGTCTGGGCGGCGTGGGCGCTTAAGCACGGTCTCGACGTCGAAGCCTTCCTGCCGACGATCCATGGCGTGCGGGCGGTCGAGACCATCACCAGGCTGGCGCTTCCCGGCGTCGACCCTGTTCATGAGGCGTTTGTGCTGTTGCAGGCCGAGTCGGACGATGTCGAAGGCGTGCTGCCGATCGCCGGCGCAGTACGGTTTCTCAACGCGCTGCCGGCCGAGCGCTGGGCGATCGTCACCTCCGCGCCGCGCCCGTTGGCGCTGCTGCGCATGCGGGCCGCCGGCATCCCGGTTCCCGCCTTGGTGGTCGCGGCCGAGGATGTGTCGCACGGCAAACCGGCGCCCGACTGTTTCCTGCTGGCGGCAAAACGGCTCGGCGTCGACATCGGCGACTGTCTGGTCTTCGAGGACGCACCGGCCGGTATCGCGGCGGCGGAAGCAGCGGGCGCGTCGGTGATGGTGATCAGCGCCACTCACCAGCATCCAATGACGACTCAGCACAACTCGATTGGCGGCTACGAAACCGTCTCCATCGCCATCGATGACAGCGGCTGGATGACGCTGGGGGCACAGCGCAGCGCGGCCTGAGGAACTGGAGGACTGGAGGACTGGAGGACTGGAGGACTGGAGGACTGGAGGACTGGAGAACTGCTATGCGCCTTTTTCTTCAACTCTTCAGTTCACCAGTTCCCCAGTTCTTCCGTTCCTGAACCCCTAGAAATCGCTAGCCAGTCCCTTCACTTCCCAGTCGCCGTAGCGGCCGGGTTCCTTGCCGCCGCGGCCGCCGATTTCCTTCGGCAACGCAGCTTCCTTCTGGCGATACGCTTCACGGCGCGCCTCGGCTTCAGCCAGCGCTCGGCTGGCCGCCGGCGTCAGGTCCTTCTCCCGGTCGGCATCGGCTTTGCTGGGTTGGTCGGTCATGCGATAGTCCGGGCGGATTGAAACGAAGGGCGGCGTTTCCCATCATATAGCCATGAGTTCACCCCGATCGACCTTTTTTTGCCACGGCCGCACAGGGAGCAGATGATGAGCACGCTACGCACCACCATGCTTCTGGCCGCGATGACGGCGCTGTTCATGGGCGTCGGCTTTCTGATCGGCGGCACCGGCGGCATGATGATCGCCTTCCTGGTCGCCGCGGGCACCAATCTGTTCAGCTACTGGAATGCCGACAAGATGGTGCTGTCGATGAACCGCGCCGTCGAGGTCAACGCGAAGAACGCGCCCGAATTCCACGCCATCGTCGAGGCGTTGGCCAAGCAGGCCGGCCTGCCGATGCCCAAGACTTATCTGATCGACAATCCGCAGCCGAACGCCTTCGCCACCGGCCGCAATCCCGAGAACGCCGCGGTCGCGGCCTCGACCGGGCTGCTGGAGCGCCTGTCGCATGAGGAGGTGGCGGCAGTCATGGCGCATGAGCTGGCCCACATCCAGCATCGAGACACGCTGACCATGACCATTGTCGCGACACTCGCCGGCGCCATCTCGATGCTCGGCAATTTCGCCTTCTTCTTCGGCGGCAGCCGCGACAACAACAACCCGTTCGGCTTTGTCGGCGTGCTGGTGGCGATGCTGGTCGCACCCTTCGCCGCCATGATCGTGCAGATGGCGGTCAGCCGCACGCGCGAATACGAGGCCGACCGGCGCGGCGCCGAAATCGTTGGAAATCCGCTTTGGCTGGCATCGGCGCTTGACAAGATCGCCCGCGGCGCCGAACGCATCCGCAACCAGGATGCCGAACGCAATCCCGCGACCGCGCATCTCTTCATCATCAATCCCCTTCACGGCGAGCGCATGGACAGCCTGTTTTCGACCCACCCGAATACCGACAACCGCATCGCCGCGCTGCAGGCGATGGCGCGCGACATGGCAGGCCGCCAGCCGGCGCCGCGCCAAGCGCCGACGCCCGGGCAAACAGAAGAATTCCCGGCCGATGCCGTGCAAGGCCCGTGGGGCAAGGCAGCACGCCCCACTCCGCCGACCAGACCGGCCAAGCCGAAAGCCAATCCGTGGGGCCGCAATCCGACCGGACCCAAAGGTCCGTGGTCGTGAGCGGCGCCAGATCCCGGCCCGCACATTCAGGCGATCGCGAAAACAGCTCGGACGAATTCGTCGCCGGCCTCGCCGCGCGCAAGGCAGCGGCGCGGCTGCTGGCCGCCGTTATCGACGCCAAGACGCCGCTCGACGGGCTGACGGACCACGAGAACGGCCATCCGCAATACAAGGTGCTCGACCTGCGCGACCGCGGCCTGGTGCGCGCCATACTGGTGACCGCGCTGCGCTACCGCATGACCATTGCCGGGCTCCTCGCCCGCCGCCTTGAAAAGCCGCTGCCACCCAACGCCACAGCTTTGTCGCACATCCTGCATGTTGCGGCGGCGCAGATCCTGTTCCTCGACATCCCCGACAGCGCCGCCGTCGATTTGGCTGTGACCCACGCCAAGTCGGACCCACGCACGCAGCGCTTTTCCGGCCTCGTTAATGGCGTGCTGCGCACTTTGGTGCGCGCCAAGGAGACCGAACTGCCGGCAGCTCTTGCCGCCACCGACGAGGCGCCAAAATGGTTCTCCGACCGGCTGAAGGCCGCCTATGGCGCCGAGATGACCAGACAGATCCTGGCGGCGCATCGCGTTGAGGCGCCGGTCGATTTCACGGTCAAGGCCGATCCCGAATTGTGGGCCGAAAAGTTCGGCGGCATCGTGCTGCCGACCGGCACGGTGCGAGTGGAAAAGCTCAGCGCCTCCGTCACCGAACTGCCGGGCTTCAGCGAAGGCGCATGGTGGGTCCAGGACGCCGCCGCCAGTTTTCCGGCGCGGCTGTTCGGCGATGTCAAAGGATTACGCGTCGCCGACCTCTGCGCCGCCCCCGGCGGCAAGACCGCTCAGCTTATCCTTGCCGGCGCCAAAGTCACCGCCTTGGACACCTCGAAGAACCGGCTGGCGCGGCTGACGCAGAACCTCGAACGGCTTGGGCTGTCCGCCGAGATCGTGCAGGCCGATCTGCTGAAATACCAGCCGGCGGAGCTTTTCGACGCCGTCCTGCTCGACGCGCCCTGCTCTTCCACCGGCACGGTTCGGCGCCACCCGGACGTGCCATGGACCAAGACGGTAGCCGACGTCGAAAAGCTAGCCGATCTGCAAGCAAAGCTGCTCGCCCGCGCCGTCACTTTGGTCAAACCGGGCGGCCGGATTGTTTTTTCCAACTGTTCGCTGGACCCGATCGAAGGCGAGGATCTGTATCGCGCCTTTCTGGCCGGCAACAAGACCGTCGCCGACGATCCGCTGCAGCCCGGCGAAATCGCTGGCATCGACGCCTTCCTGACCCCGCAAGGCACGCTGCGCACCACACCCGCCGATCTTGACCTTGGTTCGCCAGGGGTTTCCGGCCTGGACGGCTTCTTCGCCGCCCGCATGCGACGTCTGGCCTGACTCCGACGCGACGACATGCCTAAAGCATGTCGTTCAGACTCCAGTGCTTCCCCCACCTTGCATCGATCTCATCATCGACATTCTGGTAGCGGATATCGGTGGAGAGCCGGATACGCCCCTCCGCACTCTGGTTGGTCGTCGAGGCGTGGATCATATAGGGCGAGTGGAGGACGACATCGCCGGCCTCGAAGTCCGCGATCAGCCAGCGTGTATCGAACCGCTCCGCCATGTCGGGCAGGTCCTTCGACACCCAGCCGCCCTCGCTCATGTTCCTGTTGTAGGCGCTGATGCGCTCCTGCGGGCTCAGCCCGGCATTTTCCCTGGCGAACCGGGCCTCCATGTCGAGGCCGATGGCGTGCGATCCCTCGAGATAGACCAGGCCGCCCATGTCGACGGGAACGTCGCCGATCGGGATCCAGGCCGTGACGATGCGGCTGGTGCCGCCGCGCAGATAAACGAGGTCGTAATGCGCCGGCGTCGCCACAGTGGTGCCCGGTTGGGTGAAACGCATGATCTTGCGCTTGTGCAAATAGGACAGCCCGCCGACGAACGCATCCATCAGCCGGGCCATCAGGGGCTGTGCGCAGAACCCTTCATAGGCGGTGGAGCGAACCAGCGCCATCAACCGGCGATCGGCGAGCTGACGGTCGAACGTGCCGGCGGCCGCCGCTAGGCCAAGCGCGGGATCGGACCCGGGCTGCAGCAAGCCGGTGTCGGCCAGATACGAAAACACCCAGCCGCGAAAATCGATGACGTCGCGGCGCGGCAGCATACTTTTCAGCCAGACATAGCCTTGCTCGGCAAGGAGGCCGCGAATGGCATCGATGCCGACCCCGGCGTCGGTTGGCACGAGATGACCCAACCGGTTCGGCGCCATCGATAATGTCTTGCCGTTGGCGTTCAGATCGATTGACGCAACAGGAATCCGTCGTTGCGTGCCACCTGTTGAGCTTGACATTTCAGCCACCTGCGATTTTCCATCCTTAGCTGGAAATGGCATACTGTTCGCACGCTCGCCCATGGACGGAACGAAGCCATGGACTTTTCGCTCATGAACGATCACCCTTACGCGCTCTACAGATCCGCACCGGCCGCGGCCGGCGGCCTGTCGGTTACAGGGATTGGTCGGCATCGCGTCACGCAGGCGATCCAAGCGCGCAAATTGCCGGAATTCGCCGTGGTGCTGATTGAGGATGGTCAAGGCTGGCTTGAAACCAGGACAGCCGGCATGCAGACGATCCGAGCGCCGGCCCTGTTCTGGCTGTTTCCCGGGAGGATGCATTCCTACGGGCCGGATGCATCGGGATGGCTCGAACGCTGGGCGCTCTTCGACGGCGCCTTGATACGCGATTTCACCCGGCTGCGGCTGATCGCCGAGGACGCCCCTGTCGTCCCCTTGCGCGACCTCGGCAAAATGCAGCGGCTGTTCGACAGGCTGCATGGTGAGCTGTCGCTCGATACGATGCTGAGCCAGGCAGAAGCCGCCGCCACGATGCATCGCATCGTCGTGCGTGCTGCCCGCCAGGCAATGGATTGGAACAACCGTCAACGAAATCCCGGCTTCCAGCATGCCGACATGCAGCCCATCATCGACGAATTGCGCCGCTGCGCGTGCGACCCGGTCGATCTCGATGCCTTCGCCGCGAAATTCTCGATGTCGCCGGCAACCTTGCGGCGCAGATTTGCGCGGGCAGCCGGCATGTCGCCCAAGGCCTTCCAACTGCGCACGAGGCTCGACCGCGCCAAACAGATGCTGGCCGCCTCCGATTCGCCCATCGAGTCCATTGCGGCCGCCGTCGGCATCCACGACGCCTTCTATTTCTCCCGTCTGTTTCGCGACCGGGAAAACTGTTCGCCCAGCGAATTTCGGTCTCGCCACAACCGCAAGTGAGTGCCGGATTGCCGGGCATAAACCCGCGAAGCGCTTGACTTTTTTCGGGGCGGGTCGGTGGCCGGCAGCGTGAGGCGCTTCACGTCGGCGGAATTCGACTTCGCACAAGTTCTTGAATCATATAAGCTTCGCTGGGGTACCGGAACATGATGCCGAAAAGTGTGACGCGGTTTTCGGGCGACAGCATGCTCTATCTCCAGGCGACGAGGAGGGGTTTTGGCACTGGCTGCCGGCAGCACGACACGTCTGTGGACGCTTGTCGCTAAGGAGTTTTGGCGCAAGACGCGCCGGCGCCTTCGCGCAGGGCCAGTCTATCGCTGGCGCTATTCCGGGCGCACGCCCGAACGCGTCCTGATTGCACCGCCCGACCTCAGGCTCGCCGATCCGCAGATCGCGCTCGAGATCTACTATGGCCGCTATCCGCTGTCGGGACACCTCGTCGAGACCGGCGGCAAATCGCCATTCCAGATCGATGTCGCCAATCGCGGCTGGGTGAAGACGCTGCACGGCTTTCGTTGGCTGCGCCATATGCGCGCCGCCGGCACCGAGCTGGCCGCCGCCAATGCACGCGCGCTTGTCTCCGACTGGGTCGCCATGCATGGCAACCAGATTTCCGGCATAGCCTGGGAGCCCGGCACCACCGCCAAGCGCGTCATTGCCTGGTTGCAACACTCGTCGGTTGTCCTACAAGGGGCCGAATTTCCGTTCTATCGCGCCTTCCTGAAATCGCTCGCCGTGCAGATCCGCTATCTCCGCTCGATGGCGCGCGAAATGCCGGACGGCAAGGACAGGCTGCGCGCTCGCATCGCGCTTGCCTTCGCCGCGCTGTCGCTGCCGGCGCCGGCCTCCGCACTGCGCGGCGCCACCCGCAACCTGGCGGAAGAACTCGACCGCCAGATCCTTCCCGATGGCGGCCATATTTCGCGCAACCCGATGGCGGTGCTCGAACTGCTCGCCGATCTCCTGCCGCTGCGTCAGACCTATGCCAATCAGGCCGAAACGCCACCGGCAGCCCTGATGGGCGCCATCGACCGCATGCTGCCGGCGCTCCGTTTCTTCCGCCATCAGGATGGCAGCCTGGCCCGCTTCAACGGCATGGGCGCGACCATCCACGACCGCATTGCCACCATCTTGCGCCACGACGACACCGCCGGCGCGCCGCTGCTGCACGCGCCGCATTCCGGCTATGAGCGGCTGTGTATGGGCGGCGTTACGGTGATTGCCGATACCGGCCCGTCGCCGGCCGTCGATGTGTCCAACGCCGCGCATGCCGGGTGCCTGGCCTTCGAACTCTCGTCCGGCCGCCAGCATTATATCGTCAATGCCGGCATCGACACCTATGGCGCCGCCGAGTTCCGGCCGCTGGCCCGTGCCACCGCGGCGCATTCGACCGCCACCATCAACGACACTTCGTCGGCGCGGTTTTCCCATTCGCTGCGCGTCAACGACCTGCTCGGCTCACCCTTGCTCGGCGGCCCGCAGCATGTGCCTTGCAAGCGCATCGACCAGAAGGGCACGCAAGGCTTCATCGCCCGCCATGACGGCTATATGCAGCGCTTTGGCTTCCTGCATGAGCGCGAGCTGAAACTGTCGAGCGAGGGCAATGTGCTCGCCGGCAGGGATCGCTTCCTCCGCCCGGGCGGTGCGGCGATCCGCAACAATGGCCGCGACTTCGTCGTGGTGCGCTTCCACATCCACCCTGATATCAACCTTTTGCAGGACGAGCATGACCGCCTGGTGCTGACCGCCGACCAGGCCGACACCTGGGTGTTCACCTGCACCGAAGTGGTGCCGGAGGTCGAGGAATCGATCTATTTCGCCGGCCTTGGCGGCCCGCGCCGCAGCCGCCAGATCGTGCTCGCCTTCAAGGCCTCGGAGATCGCCGAAGTGCATTGGCAGCTCACGCGCACCGGCATCGCCGGCTATCCCGAGCACAGCTGAGCGTCGTTGCCGGCGCCGGCTTGATCGAGCTTCCGGCTTGATTTCCTGATGTCATGTGCTACGGCCCGGCAACGCTCTCTAATCAGCCCTGAAAGGCCGCCAGTCCATGGCCGTCGCCGCCAAGAACATTCCGGCACCCGACCTCCTTCCGGTCCGCCGCGCCCTGCTTTCCGTCTTCGACAAGACCGGCCTGATCGACTTCGCCAAAGGGCTGGTCGCGGCCGGCGTCGAGCTGGTCTCGACCGGAGGCACGGCAAAGGCGATCGCCGAGGCGGGGCTGGCGGTGCGTGACGTCTCGGAACTGACCGGCTTTCCCGAGATCATGGACGGCCGCGTCAAGACGCTGCACCCGTCGGTGCACGGCGCGCTGCTCGGCGTGCGCGACGATCCCGAACACGCCAAGGCGATGCACGATCACGGTATCGAGCCGATCGATCTGCTCGTCTCCAATCTCTACCCGTTCGAGGAGGTCCGCCGCTCCGGCGCCGACTATGCCGCTGTTGTCGAGAACATCGACATTGGCGGCCCGGCGATGATCCGCGCCTCGGCCAAGAACCATGCCTATGTCGCCATCGTCACCGATCCCGGCGATTATGCCTCGGTGCTGAACGCGCTGGAGATGAACATCGGCTCGCTGTCGCTGGATTTCCGCCAGAAGCTGGCGGCAAAGGCCTTTGCCCGCACCGCCAGCTACGATGCGGCGATCTCCGGCTGGTTCGCCGAAACGCTGGAGATCGAGCATCCGACCTGGCGCGCCTTCGGGGGCAGGCTGGAAAGTGTCATGCGCTATGGCGAGAACCCGCATCAGAGCGCCGGCTTCTATGTCAATGGCGATAAGCGGCCGGGGGTCGCCACGGCTCGCCAGTTGCAGGGCAAGCAGCTGTCCTACAACAACATCAACGACACCGATGCCGCCTTCGAGCTGGTGGGCGAGTTCGACCCCAACCGCTGCGCCGCCGTTGCCATCATCAAGCACGCCAACCCGTGCGGCGTCGCCGAGGACGCTTCGCTGGCTGCTGCCTATGCGAGAGCGCTGGCCTGCGACCCGGTTTCGGCCTTTGGCGGTATCGTCGCCATGAACCGCATCCTCGATGCGGAAGCGGCGCAGGAGATCGTAAAAACCTTCACCGAGGTGATCATCGCGCCGGACGCGTCGGAGGACGCTGTCCGCATCATCGCCGCCAAAAAGAATTTGCGCCTGCTGGTCACCGGCGGTCTGCCCGATCCGCACGCCGGCGGCATCACTGTGAAATCCGTCGCCGGCGGCATGCTCGTCCAGGGCCGCGACAATGCGGTAGTCGACGATCTCGAGCTCAAGGTGGTGACCAGGCGCGCACCGACGGCGGCCGAGATGGCCGACCTCAAATTCGCTTTCCGCATCGCCAAGCACGTCAAGTCGAACGCCATCGTCTATGCAAAAGACGGCGCTACCGTCGGCATCGGCGCCGGCCAGATGAGCCGCGTCGATTCCTCGCGCATCGCCGCCCGCAAGGCCCTCGACGCGGCGGAAGCAGCTGGTCTCGCGGAGCCGTTGACCAAGGGCTCGGTGGTCGCCTCCGACGCTTTCTTCCCTTTCGCCGACGGGCTGATCTCAGCCATCGAAGCCGGCGCCACGGCGGTGATCCAGCCCGGCGGCTCGATGCGCGACGACGACGTTATCGCCGCTGCCGACGCGCATGGCATCGCCATGGTGTTTACCGGCGTGAGGCATTTCAGGCATTGAGCGCCTCTGCCTTCTCCCACAAGGGGAGAAGGAAAAGTGCGGCGCTATTCCACCGGCTGATCCGCCGGATACGGCGTCTTGATCAATATCGCGATCCCAACGCCCAGGAACAGCACGATGGCCGCCATGCCGAGCCGCGCCGAGCCGCTGGCGAGCGTGATCGACGCCACCATGAACGGCGCCAGGAAACTCGTCGCCCTTCCGGCCAGCGCATAGATGCCGAAATAGCGGCCGGATTCGGCCGCGGTCACGCTGCGCGCCATGTAGGAGCGTGACGACGCCTGCACCGGTCCGAACGCCAGCCCGATCAACAGGCCATAGAAAATGTAGGCCTTTTCCGCCGCCGTGCCGAACAGGCCGCCACTATCGGCTCCCGGCATCATCCAGGCGCCGAACAGCGTGTAGCCTGGCCCGGTGGAAACGATGCCGATGGTGGCGATGCTGAGCAGGACGAGCGAAATCATCACGATGGTCTTGGAGCCAAGCGCGGTGTCTAGCCATGCGGCAACCAGGCAGCCGACGATGGAGACGACGTTGAGGATAATGCCGAACATGCCGATCTCGGTGATCGACCAGTGGAACATCGCTGCCGCAAATGTGCCGCCCAAAGCGAGCAGCGCATTGACGCCGTCCTGATAAATCATGCGGGCGACAAGGAAGCGGAAGATGCCTTTGCGCCGGCGCACTTCAGTCAGCGTCGACTTCAGTTCCGACAGCCCCTCGCGCACCGCCGGCCCGATCGGAATGCCTTTGATGGCGTCTGGCGTGAAGAAGAACATCGGCAGGATGAACAGGAAATACCAGCCGGCCGACAGCGGCCCGGTGGCGCGCGCGTCCTCGCCGAGTTTCGGGTCGAGCCCAAAGAGCGGGTCGATGCCGATGATCGTCTTGCCGGTCTCCGGCGAACCCGCCAGACAGGCGACGACAAAGATCAGCGCGATCATGCCGCCGAGATAACCAAGTCCCCAGGCAATGTTGGAGACGTGGCCGATCTCGCTCTTCGGCACCAGGCGCGGCATCATCGAATCGTTGAACACGGTCGAGAATTCCGCCGCGACCGAAGCGAGAGAAAAGAACAGCACCACCAGGAAAAGGTTCGAGCCGGGAGCGGCGAACCATAGCAGGCAAAGGCTGATGATCTTGATCGAGGCGAAGAACGCAATCCACGGCTTGCGCGGCCCGGTCTGGTCGGCAATCGAGCCGAGGATGGGAGACAGCACGGCAATGACCAGGCCCGCAACAGCGATGCCGTAGCCCCAGGCCGCCTGGCCTGAGACCGGATCGCTCGCCATGCGCGAGACGAAATAAGGCCCGAAGATGAAGGTGGTGACAACGGTGAAAAACGGCTGCGCCGCCCAGTCGAAGAACATCCATCCCCAGATGCCGCGCCCGGATGCCCGCTGCACTGTTTCTACCGCCGCCATCATGATTCCCCCGGGACACCGCGCTCGTCGGACGCCATGTCTGCATGTTTCGAATGCTCATGCAAACCGCCAAAGATTCGCGCTGCCCCTCACCTGGATGTCGCCGCTGTCTACCTGCATAGAGACGCGAAGAAAGGCGCCGCGCCCCTACCTCCCCCTTGTGGGGAGGTCGGACCGAAGGTCCGGGTGGGGGTCGGTGCCGCACCCCCACCCCGCTGCTTCGCAGCGACCCTCCCCACAAGGGGGAGGGTAAAGTCCCGAGCCTCACATCCCCGTCAGATCGCTCATCAGCCCCGAAGCCACCGACAGCCTGGACACGGTGATATCCCCGCCTTCGGTCAGCGCCTGCAGCCGCTCGCGAATGCGCGCCACGCGCTCGCCGCCGGCTTCCAGCCAGGCCGCCACAGGATCCGCCGTCCCGGCATGGCCGGCGAGAGCCGCCACCGCAATGCCGCGCCGCGCCGCGCCGATCGTGTCGGTGGCGCGCGACAGCGCCAGCTGGTCGTAATAGTCCGACGGCGTGATTGAACGCGCCGCCTCTTCGACGCGCGGAATGCGGAAGGCATCGCTGACGGCGAAGAACGCCTTGGCCGAGGCGACGACGTCGGCATTGGCCGTCCGCGCCGTCAGTGCGATGTCGGGGATCAGTCCCGCCACATCGGCCATTGCCAGCTGCCCGGCGAGCTTTTCCGGGGCGCCGGCCTTGAAGAGGCCGTGCCGCCGCTCCTCGACCCGCTCGCGCGAGAAGGCCGGTAGCAGCGAGAGCAGCTTCGGCTCCAGCGCCATGCGCGCCTCTTGCAGTTCGGCAATGCGCTGGCCGAGCGCTGCGGTGCCGGCATCGTTCTTCAGGTACCAGCCGCTGGTCACGAAGATAAGCCGGCTGACGGACTGGTAGAGATCGAGCTGCGCCTGGCCGTCGATGTGGCTGTCCAGCGCATCGATCTCCCGATAGAGCGCCGGCAGGGCGAAGCCGTCGCGCACCACGGCGAAGGTGCGCACCACGTCGGCCGCGCTGCGCCCCGTGGCTTCCTGCAGCCGGTTGACGAATGACGGTCCGCCGCGATTGACGAGATCGTTGGCGACGACGCGGGCGATGATTTCGCGGCGCAGCCGGTGGCCATGGATCTCGGCCGCGTATTTCTTCGCCATCCGATCGGGGAAATAGCCCATCAGGTCGCGGTCGAAATGCGCGTCGTCCGGCACGTCGCTGGCGACGATGTCGGAAAACAGCACGATCTTGGCATAGGCGAGCAGCACGCCAAGCTCCGCCCGGGTCAGCGGCTCGCCACGCGCCTCGCGCTCGGCAAGGGCGGCCGGCGACGGCAGCGTCTCGACAGCGCGGTCGAGCAGGCCCCGAGCCTCCAGCGCCGCCATGAACCGGCTCTGGTGCGCGATGTCGGCAAGGCCGCGCTTGCGGGCGATGGAGAGCGCCAGCGTCTGTTCGTAATTGTTGGACAGCACGAGGCCGGCGACCTCGTCGGTCATCTCGGCCAGCAGCTTGTTGCGCGCCGGCCGGGTCAGCGACCCCTTGCGCATGGCGGACGCCAGCGCGATCTTGATGTTGACCTCGACGTCGGAGCAGTTGACGCCGCCCGAATTGTCGATGGCGTCGGAGTTGCAGCGGCCGCCATTCATGCCGAATTCGATGCGGGCGCGCTGCGTGACGCCGAGATTGGCGCCCTCGCCGATCACTTTGGCCCGGACATCGAGCGCGGTGATGCGGATGGCGTCATTGGCGCGGTCGCCGACTTCGGCATTGGTTTCGCCCGAGGCCCGTAAATACGTGCCGATGCCGCCGAACCACAACAGATCGACATTCGCCTTGAGGATGGCGGTCATGATCTCGGCCGGTGTCGCCGTGGTCTTGGCGAGACCAATCGCCGCGGCCGCTGCCGCAGGCAGCGTGATCGACTTCTGGCTGCGCGAGACGATGACGCCGCCTTCCGACAGCTTGGTCTTGTCATAGTCCTGCCAGGACGAACGCGGCAGCGCGAACATGCGCTCGCGCTCCGCCATCGACGCCACTCTGTCTGGATCGGGATCGATGAAGATGTCGCGATGGTCGAAGGCGGCGATCAGCCTGGTCTGCGGCGACAAGAGCATGCCGTTGCCGAACACGTCTCCCGACATGTCGCCGACGCCGACGACGGTGAAGGGGGTGGTCTGGATGTCGCGGTTGATCTCGCGGAAATGCCGCTTGACCGCTTCCCAAGCGCCTTTGGCGGTGATGCCCATCTTCTTGTGGTCGTAACCGGCCGAGCCGCCGCTGGCGAAGGCATCGTCGAGCCAGAAACCGTGTTTCTCCGAAATGGCATTGGCGGTGTCGGAGAAGGTTGCCGTGCCCTTGTCGGCGGCGACGACGAAATAGGGGTCGTCAGGATCGCGCCTGACGACACCGGCTGGGGGTATGACGCCATCGAGGCCGATATTGTCGGTGATCGACAGCAGGCTGGAAACGAAATTCTTGTAGGCCGAGGTGCCGGCCTCGAAGATGGCGTCGCGGCCGGCGCTCATCGGCAGCTTCTTCGGATAGAAGCCGCCCTTGGCGCCGACCGGCACGATGACGGCGTTCTTGACCTGCTGCGCCTTGACCAGGCCGAGCACCTCGGTGCGGTAATCCTGGGCGCGGTCCGACCAGCGCAGGCCGCCGCGCGCAACCGGGCCGAAGCGCAGATGCACGCCTTCGACCTCGGAACCGTAGACGAAGATCTCGCGCCACGGCCGCGGCGCCGGCAGGCCTTCGACCGCTTGCGAGTCCAGCTTGATCGCCAGTGACTGGCCCCGCGCCTTCGTTCCCGCAACGAAATGATTGGTGCGCAACGAGGCTTCGATCAGGTTGAGATAGCGGCGGATGATGGTGTCGTCATCAATGTTGGGGACTTCCTCCAGCGCGTCCTTGATCTTGGCCTTGAGGTGCTTGGCGGCGACGACGCCTTCCGTCTCGGCGGTCGGGCCGAGACGAGCGACGAACAGTGCATGCAGGCCGCGCGCAATGTCGGGATAGCGGTTGAGCGCGGCCGCGATGAAATCCTGGCTCTGCGGGATACCGGCTTGCTGCAGGTAGCGGCCATAGGCGCGCAGAATGCTGACTTCGCCCGACCACAGGCCGGCGGTCTGGGCAAGCCCGTTATAGCTGTCATTGTCGATGTCGCCGCGCCAGACCGACAGGAACGCGTCCTCGAACAGCGCGCCGCCATCGCTGAGGTCGATCGGCTTGCCGTAGCTGTTCTCCAGCTCCATGTCGTGGACGAAGACGGTGTCGCCGCCGTCCTCGCCAACCTCGAAGGTGCGCTCGCTGATGACGCGGAAGCCGATGTTTTCCAGCACCGGCACGCGACGCGACAGCGCTACCGGGCTGCCGTGGTGGTAGATCTTCAGCGCTGCCTGATGGGGTTTCTGTTCGGCATGGCGGTAATAGTCGATGGCGATCGGGTTGGCGGTGCTGATGCCGGCGATGCGCCCCGCATCCTTCAGCGCGATGGCCGCGCTGAAGGAATCGCGATAGCTCTCAGGCAGACGCGCGGCGATCGCCTTCAGCGATGGATCGCCGCCGACGGCTTCCGCGGCTTCGGCCAGCGCGTCGTCCCAGGTTCGCACGATATCGCGGATCGCCGCTTCGATCGCCGCCTGCTCGACCTTCGGCGTCTTGCCGCCCGAGCGGCCGATGATGAAATGCACACGCGCCAGCCCGCCCTCCGGAAACGCCGGATAATAAGCCGACAAACGGCCCTCGAAGACGGTCTTGAGATAGGCGCCGATCTTCTCGCGCACAACGCTGTCATAGCGGTCGCGCGGCACGAAGACGAGGATCGAGACGAAGCGGTCGAACTGGTCGGCGCGCACCAGCGCCCGCACCCGCGGCCGCTCGACCAGGCCGAGAATGGCCGCGGCGTGCTTCTTCAGGATCGGCACCGGCACCTGGAACAGTTCGTCGCGCGGATAGCTCTCCAGAACGTTGATCAGTGCCTTGCCGGAATGGTCGTGCCGGTCGAAGCCGGACTTGGCGATGATGGTCTCGGCCTTTGACCTCAGATACGGGATTTTCATCACCGAGCGCGTGTAGGCAGTCGAGGTGAACAGGCCGACCATGCGCAACTCGCCGGCAAGCGTGCCCTTGGCGGTGTAGGTTTTGACGCCGATATAATCGAGATAAATGCGGCGGTGCACCAGCGACTTGGCGTTGGCCTTGGTGACGATCAGCGGCTCCGGCCCATGCAGGAAGGCGCGGATTTCGGGCGTCGTCGTCACCGCCTCGGTGCCGCGCCGGAGCACCAGCACATCCGGGTCGGCGAGGATGCCGAGACCGGGTTTGTCGGCGCGCTCCAGATTGCCGCTCTCCGCGCCGCCGGAATATTTGAACTCGCGCATGCCAAGGAAAGTGAAATTGTCGTCGCGCAGCCATTCAAGGAAGGCGATGGCCTCGGCAACGCTCTTCTTGTCGAGCGGCACGGCGGAATAGCGGAATTCGGAAATCGCCTGGTCGAGACGGGCGAGCATCGGCTTCCAGTCGCTGACGGCGGCGCGCACCTGGTTGAGCATCTTGCGCAGGCGGTCGGCCAGCGCGTCGGCCTGCTCCGCCGTCAGGCGCGGAATATGGACATGGACGACGCTCAGGCGGTCGTGATTGCCATCGTCCTTGAGGGCGCTGCCGTCGCCGAGGATCTCGTCGACGCCGGCCTTGCCGTGACGCACGACGATGACCGGATGGGTGACCAAAGTCGGTTCGCCGGCAGTTTCTGTGATCTCGCCGAGGATCGAATCGAACAGGAACGGCATGTTGTCGTTGACGACGGTGATGATCGTCATCGGGCGGCCCTCGCGGGAGACGCCCGACCCGGCATCGACGGCGACGACACTTTGGCCCTTCTTGTGGGCGGCGACCGCACGTCCTGCCAGGTCGGCGGCGCGCTCCAGGTCGGCGGCGTCATAGGCGGCAATGTCTTCGGCCGGCGCGCGGGCCAGCAGATAGTCGGCGAGCCTGGCCGGCTTCCCGTCGGGTTTCACCCCGGCAGTGGCTGTTTTCTTCGGCTTAGCTGCGGATTTCACGCTCGCCATGTTGTCCTCCCGTCACATGCTTTTACGACTATGGTAGCAGATGACCGCTGTTTGGCGACAAAGGTTTGACGGCTCGATAAGAATTACAGGAATTCGACGGTCAGGCGGCGGTGAACCAGGAGGGAGACCCCATGTCCGGCAAAATCAGCGCACTTGACCTCGGTATCGCGGAACTGAGCGAGGCGACAAAAGCCTATTTCGCCAAATGCGAGGAAAAGCTCGGCCTGGTTCCCAACGTGCTTCTTGCCTATGCCTTCGACGAGAAGAAGCTGCGCGCCTTCACCGACACATACAATGATCTGATGCTGGGTGAATCCGGCCTGTCGAAGCTGGAACGGGAGATGATCGCGGTCGTCGTCTCATCGATCAACCATTGCTATTATTGCCTGACGGCGCATGGCGCGGCGGTGCGCCAGCTCTCCGGCGACCCGTCCTTCGGCGAGATGATGGTGATGAATTTCCGCGCCGCCGATCTTTCACCGAAGCAGACGGCGATGCTCGAATTCGCCGTCAAGCTGACGGAAGAGCCGGCAAAGATCGTCGAGGCGGACAGGGCAGCACTGCGCAACGCCGGCTTCACCAACCGCGACATCTGGGACATCGCCTCGACCGCCGCCTTCTTCAACATGTCGAACCGCGTGGCGGCGGCCATCGACATGCGGCCGAACGACGAATACCACGCCATGGCGAGGTGAAAGTTTCCTTCTCCTCGCAGGAGAGGTCAACGCGCCGCGATGGCCCCGGCAGCGCCGGCCATCGTCGTGGCGCTGATGCGGTTGGCGATCTTCATGGCGCGCTTGCTCTTCAGCAGTTTGCGCGCCTGTGAGGCCGCGACGACCCAGGCGAGATCGATGGCGATCAGAACCACCGCCATCGTCGCCGTCAGTTCGACCCAGCCGATGACACTCACCGAAGCGAGGTCGATGATCGTCGGCAGCAGCGCCAGATAGAACATCATGATCTTGGGATTGCCGAGCGTCACCGCCATGCCGGCAAAGAACAGTTTTGCCGGCGAATCCTCGCGCGGCATCTCGCCTTCTTTTGCGTCGACAGGTGCGGTCCACATCTTGAAGGCGAGGTAGGCGAGGTAAGCGACGCCGATCCATTTCACGACGACGAAGGCGAAATGGAAGGTCTGCGCCACGACCGCCAGCCCGAACACCGCCAGCGACAGCCAGATGGCCTCGCCGATCCACATGGCGAGCAGGAACGGAAACACGTCACGAAAGCCCTTCGAGATGACGCGGGCAACCAGTGCGGCGATCGATGGGCCGGGCGAGCCGGCGGCAACGAAGAGAGCGGCGGCGAAGATCAGCAGCGAGGTGAGGTGCATGGCGGAGCCTTCGTTGGATGGCAAATGATATCCGGTCGGCGTCAATTTGGCACCCCTCTGCCTGATGGGCCAACGAACGCGACACATTTCGGAGATCGGACTTGCCCGTGCCAGCGGTTTGAGAAAGGATCGCGGCCGTGAAATCAATCGTCATCCACGCCGCAAAAGACCTGCGCATCGAAGAGACCGATTCGGGCGCGCCTGGCGCCGGACAGGTCGAAATATCGGTCGAGGCCGGCGGCATCTGCGGCTCGGACCTGCACTACTACAACCATGGCGGCTTCGGCGTGGTGCGCCTGCGCGAGCCGATGATCCTCGGACATGAGGTCGCCGGCACGGTGAAGGCGCTTGGCGCCGGCGTCTCCAGCCTCGTGGTCGGCGACCGCGTCGCGATTTCGCCCAGCCGGCCCTGCAATGCGTGCCGCTACTGCCTGCAGGGCGTGCAGAACCAATGCCTCGACATGCGATTCTACGGCAGCGCCATGCCGATGCCGCACATACAGGGCGCCTTCCGCCAGCGCCTCGTCGCCGAGGCTTGGCAGTGCCACAAGATCGCCGACCATGTCTCCATCAACGAAGCCGCCTTTGCCGAGCCGTTCGCGGTAACGCTGCATGCCGTCAACCGCGCCGGCTCGCTGCTCGGCAAGCGGGTCTTGGTCACCGGCTGCGGGCCGATCGGTGCGCTCAGCATCCTTGCCGCACGTGTCCACGGCGCGCGTGAGATCGTCGTCACCGATGTCATGGACGCGGTTCTGGCCAAGGCCAACGAGATCGGCGCCGACCGCACCATCAATGTCGCCACAGATGCCGACAAGCTCGCTGGCTACAATGTCGAGAAGGGCAGTTTCGACGTCATGTTCGAATGCTCCGGCAATGAGCGCGCGGTGCGAGCCGGGCTCGATGTGCTGAAGCCGCGCGGGGTGCTCGTGCAGCTCGGCCTAGGCGGCGACATGTCGCTGCCTCAGAATCTCATCGTCGCCAAGGAGATCGAAATGCGCGGCTCCTTCCGTTTCCACGACGAGTTCGCGCTGGCCGTCGATCTGATCAACAACCGTCGCGTCGACGTTAAGCCGCTGCTGACCGGCATCTATCCGATGGACGAGGCGGTTGCGGCTTTCGAGATCGCCGGCGACCGCAACAAATCGATGAAGGTACAGATCGCCTTCGCCTGAGCAGGGCGAGACACCCTATGAACCTTGCCCGCTCGGCATCTTGCCGCTAGAAGAACCGTCCCGACATTCATTTCGAGCTTCATTTTGCCTCAGTAACCGCCGGTCTCGCCAACTCCCCTGATCACGCTTGGCAGGGCGCCGCATTAAGCGGTGCCTGCTCCATTTCACGTGTTCCTCAGGCGGCGGTTCGAGACCGGTTTGGCACTGCTGAACCGTTGTCTCGCGCGCTTTGCCGCCCGTGACAGCTGATTTCCGACATAGCTAGCTCTCGCCACGCCGTGCCCGCATGGGCATCTCGCCATTGCCGACCTGAAGAACTTCCACACTGGAAGGTCTTCCGGCTTGTCCCAACATCTCGCTATCCACTGGGCAATCACGCCCGAAATCGCGCCTCGACCTCTGATCCACTGCAACCGCTGCGGCGCCGTGAAAGCCTATCGCTGCAGCGACAAATTCCGCGTCAACGCCAATGGCAAGCGAATCGACGTGTGGCTGATCTATCGCTGCATCGACTGCGACAATTCGTGGAATTGCGGCATTTTCGAACGCTGCAACCGCCGCGACATCGAACCCGCGCTGCTGGCAGCGCTCGAAAGCAACGATCCGGCCCTCGCCCGCCGCCATGCCTTCGATGTCGTGGCGTTGCGAAACCGGGTCGGCCGCGTCGAGGAGTTTCCCGATGTCGCCGTTCACAAACACCGGCTCGGCGGCGAAGGCCGACCCGCAGCCGCGCTTGAAATCAGGCTTGGGCTGGAAATGCCGACATCGCTGCGGCTCGACCGTCTGCTCGCCGGCGAACTCGGCATCTCGCGGTCGCGGCTTCAGGCACTGGAGGAGAAGCTGGTGTTGACCGTCTTTCCGGAGGGAGCCAAGGCTTTGCGCAAGCCGGCTCGCGAGGGGACGACCATCCGCATCGACCTAGCCGGCGAAGCGGATCGCGCAGTCATCATCTCGGCGGCCGGAGGATGAGCCGCTGCGGCCAGGGGTTAATCGCTCTCTTCAGAGGTCGAAGCGATCAAACCCTTGGCCGCTTCGAGATCGCTGTCGGCGACCTGCACATGGGTCAGGCTTTGCCCGCTCGTATCGAGATGCGCCGAAAATGCATAAATCCCGTAGGCTTGAAGCATCGATATGCAGACCGCGGCCTCGGGCCGATTGTCGAATACCGCAGCCGTGACCAGTTTGTCGCTCATTGCGCGCCCTTAAGCTGCACCGACCACCTTGGCCGACCTTTCGAAACGCATCCTATACGGCTTCCAACTCCTTGGCATTTTTCCGTCGTTCAGACGCGCCAAGGAACCGCAGAGGAAAAGTAAGCATCCATAGATTGGGATGTGCCCTGCGCATCATTTTCCATGCGTAGCGGTCTGCCTGCTTTTCCTGATCGGGGTCTTGTCCCATTTCGACATGCTGCAGCGCATGGTGGCCTATTTCGTGATAGAGCGTTTTCTCGATCATGAATCTGCGAAATGCGTTGCCAATCCAATGTTTGGATGGGCGTCGCCAGACAATCTCGATGACCGATACTGTCTGGAGGTAAGTGCCGGCGAACTCGGGTTCGGGGATTTCCGGGATTATATAGATTCGCGAAATGCCAATCAGATCGGCTGCAGGTACATTTGCAAGCCAGTGGCCAATGTGCCGCGCCGCCTCCAAACCACTGTCGAGCTTGCCATGCTCCAGAACAGTGATGTCGCCAACTGAAGACCGCAGCCAGTCGTCCATCGCAAAGCGAACGATGCTGCGGAGCGCAGCGCGCATAAGGGGAGTTATCGGTCCTGCAAGCGAATCCGAAATATATCGTCGAGATGCATCTTCGTTAATATCGTGCAGGGCAGTAGCGAGGCCCGCCACAACCGTTGAAACTTCGCGATGGGAAACCTTACCCAGATCGATCTTTGCCAGCTCATACTCGATCGCCGGCAGTGCCGCGTTGCCAAATCCAACAAGCTTTTTGTGGGCTGCGAGCCTTCGCCGCGTGTCGTCTTGCATAAGACTCCGCACGAAATCCCGAACGGCATTTCGCACACCCGTTTCCTCGCCTCCACCCACAGCTAGCATACCGTGCGGAGGAGTGAGAGGAACGAGAATATCATGACACTATGAGCTTCCGCTGTGGTCCTTTGAAGAGACACCGCTGGGCTGGCTGGGCGCCAGGCTGCTCCCAGTGGGAAGCCTGTCCCATTCGGCGAGACGATGGGTTGGGTCGTCCCCATCTCGCCAAAACAAAAACCGTTACGCCGCGCCGACCACTTTGGCCGACTTCTCGAAGCGCTTGCGCTCGTTCGGGTCGAGATAGAGCTTGCGCAGGCGGATGGTCTTCGGCGTCACCTCGACCAGCTCGTCGTCCTGGATCCAGGCCAGCGCGCGCTCCAGCGTCATGCGGATCGGCGGCGTCAGCTTCACCGCCTCGTCCTTGCCGGCGGCGCGGATGTTGGTCAGCTTCTTGCCCTTCAGCACGTTCACTTCGAGGTCGTTGTCACGGCTATGGATGCCGATGATCATGCCCTGATAGACCTTGACGCCCGGGTCGATGACCATCGGGCCGCGGTCTTCGAGGTTCCACATGGCATAGGCCACTGCCTCGCCCTGTTCGTTGGAGATCAGCACGCCGTTGGTGCGGCCCGGCAGTTCGCCCTTGTAGGGCTGGTAGGCGTGGAACAGCCGGTTCATCACGGCGGTGCCGCGCGTGTCGGTCAACAGTTCCGACTGGTAGCCGATCAGTCCGCGCGTCGGCGCGTGGAAGACGATGCGCTGACGGTTGCCGCCCGAAGGCCGCAGCTCGACCATCTCGGCCTTGCGCTCCGACATCTTCTGCACGACGATGCCGGCGTGCTCCTCGTCGACGTCGATGACGACTTCCTCGACCGGCTCCAGCAATTCACCGTTCTCGCCCTTCTGCATGACGACGCGCGGACGCGACACGGCGATTTCAAAGCCTTCGCGGCGCATCGTCTCGATCAGCACGGCCAGCTGCAATTCGCCGCGGCCGGAAACGAAGAACGAATCCTTGTCGGGCGATTCCTCGATCTTGAGCGCGACATTGCCTTCGGCTTCTCGCAGCAGGCGGTCGCGGATGACGCGGCTGGTCACCTTGTCGCCTTCAGTGCCGGCGAGCGGCGAATCATTGACCAGGAAAGACATGGTCACGGTCGGCGGATCGATCGGTTGCGCATGCAACGCCTCGGTCACCGCCAGGTCGCAGAACGTGTCGGCGACGGTGCCTTTGGACAGGCCGGCAATGGCGACGATGTCACCCGCCTGCGCCTCTTCGATCGGCTGGCGCTCGAGGCCACGGAAAGCGAGGATCTTGGAGATGCGGCCGGTTTCGATCTGGGTGCCGTCATGGTGGAGCACCTTGACCGCCTGGTTGGACTTCAGCGTGCCGCTCTCGATACGGCCGGTAATGATGCGGCCGAGGAATGGATTGGCTTCCAGGATGGTGCCGATCATGCGGAACGGGCCGGGATGAACGGTCGGCTCCGGCACATGCTTGATGACGAGGTCGAACAGCGGCGCCAGGCCCTGGTCCTTCGGGCCTTCCGGATTTTCCGAGACCCAGCCATCGCGGCCAGAACCGTAGAGGATCGGGAAGTCGAGCTGCTCGTCGGTGGCGTCAAGCGCTGCAAACAGGTCGAACACCTCGTTGACCACTTCGACGTGGCGGGCGTCCGGACGGTCGATCTTGTTGATGACGACGATCGGCTTCAGGCCGACCTTGAGCGCCTTGCCGACGACGAACTTGGTCTGCGGCATGGGGCCTTCGGCGGCGTCGACCAGCACGATCGCCGAATCCACCATCGACAGGATGCGCTCGACCTCACCGCCGAAATCGGCGTGGCCGGGCGTGTCGACGATGTTGATGCGGGTGTCCTTCCAGTCGACCGAGGTCGCCTTGGCCAGGATGGTGATGCCGCGTTCCTTTTCGAGGTCGTTGGAATCCATGGCGCGCTCGGCGACGCGCTGATTGTCGCGGAAGGAACCGGATTGCCGCAGCAATTGGTCGACGAGGGTGGTTTTTCCATGGTCGACGTGCGCGATGATCGCGATATTACGAATTTTCATTTTGTGGTCTCGGGAGCGTTGCAGGCAGCAGGCCAGAAGGCGCCGCCTCTTTCGGTTGCGCGGCTCATACAGGGTTTTTCGCAATTGCGAAAGAGGAGGCGCACCACCAAATACTCATCAAATCTTAAGCATCTCGGTGTGAGATGGTTTTGTTAACCAAGGCGGGAACCTTTCTGGGCCCGGGTAGTTCGAAATTCATGACCGACAAACTCAACCGATTTTGGCCCCTCATCGCTTCGGTCGCATTCGCTGCCGTGCTGGCGGCCAATGCCGCTCAATCGGCCGCCACGGTGAAGGAAGCCAATCCGGCTTCGTCGCCCGACCGGACGGCCGAGCAGATGTTTGCCGACGCCCCTGATGGCGTCGACCCCGTGGTCACCGGCCCGGTCAGCGCCTCTTTCAAGCAGAGGCAGCGGGTTGCAGGCTGCGACAGCGCGGTGTGGCCGACGATTCCGACGGTTTGCTACCCGGACTGACGGCTGCCCATTCCAGGCGTAGCGATCCTTCGCACCGACCCATAGGCTTACGCCGACCGCACCGGATCGAGCGTCACCAGGGGGTGATTAGTACCGCGCCTTACGCCGCTTGCGGCTCCGGATCGAAAGCCGGCCTGCTCGTATTGATCAGCAGCGACAGACACGCAGCCACGATCGCCGTCATGCCGGCGATCAGGAAAGCCAGCTCGTAATTGCCCTGCAGTTCGCGCATGGTGCCGCCGAAGGCGGCGGCGGTGGCGGCGCCCACCTGGTGGCCGGCTACGATCCAGCCGAACACGATCGGGCCGCTGCGGTCGCCGAAGGCCTCGTTGGCGAGCCTGAGCGTCGGCGGCACGGTGGCGATCCAGTCGAGACCGTAGAGCACGGCGAAGATGATCAGGCTGGTCGCCGAGAAGCCGGAATAGGGCAGATAGATCAGCGCCAGGCCGCGAATGCCGTAGTAGACGCCGAGCAGCTTGCGCGGGTCGAAACGGTCGGTGAGCCAGCCCGACAAAGTCGTGCCGATCAGGTCGAAAATCCCCATCAGTGACAGCAGGCCCGCGGCCCGTACCTCGGGGATGCCCATGTCGCCGCAGAAGGAGATCAGATGCGTGCCGACCAGCCCGTTGGTGGTGAAGCCGCAGATGAAGAAGGTGGCGAACAGATACCAGAAGACGCGGGTGCCGGCGGCGCGGCGTAGCGTGTTCAGCGTATGCGCCAGGAAATTGCCTTGCGATGCCGGCGACACCGGCGGCACGTCATCCGCCCCGGCGCCATAGCGCACCATGCCGATCGAAGCGGGACGCTCCGGAACCAACAGCCAGACCAGCGGCAGAAGACAGGCGGTGGCGATCGAGACGGCGGTAGCGACGGGCTGCCAGCCGCCCGACTGGGCGAGCGATGCCAGCAGCGGCAGGAACACCAACAGGCCGGTGGCGCTGGAGGCCGACATAAGCCCCATCACCAAGCCGCGATTGGTCTTGAACCAGCGGTTGACGATGGTGGCGCCGAGCACGGTGGCGACCGCGCCGGAGCCGATGCCGGAAAACACGCCCCAGGTGAGGAACAGGTGCCAGGGCTCGGTCATCAGCAGGCTGAGCGCGGTCGAGCCCGACATGATCACAAGCGAGGCAAGCAGCGTGCGGCGCAAGCCGATACGCTCCATCAATGCGGCGGCAAACGGCCCGGTCAGGCCGTAAAGGAAGATGCCGATCGCAGCGGCAATCGAAACCGTATCGCGCCCCCAGCCGAAGCTTTTATCCAACGGCAGCATCATCACCGAGGGTGCGGAACGAAGCCCGGCCGCGATCAACAGGCAAAGGAAGATGACGCCAACCACGACGAAAGCGTAGCGCTGGCCAAAGGGACGGGATTGAGCTATCATGTTACTGACCGGTACGTTGCAGGGTGAGGACATGTATACGTACCGATCGGTAACACGTCAATCGAGTCATACCATGCCAACGGACAAAAATAATGAACTGACCATCAAGGACGGTCATGCAGCCGCACCGCCCAAGGCTGCCAAGAAAATCCTCGACGTGGCCTACGACCTGTTCTACCGCCGCGGCATCCGGGCGATCGGCGTCGACGAAATCGTCAAGCGCGCCGGCGTCACCAAGCCCAGCCTCTACCGCAGCTTTCCCTCCAAGGACGAGCTCGCCGCTTCCTATCTCAGGCAATATGACCGTGAGTATTGGGAGCGTTTCGACGAAGCCGTGGCTGCCCATCCCGGCGACCCGCGGGCACAGCTCAGGGCTTTTCTGACTCGCGTCGGCAAGCGCACGCAAAGGCCGGACTATCGCGGCTGCGGCATGACCAACGCGGCGGTGGAATATCCCGAACATGGCCATCCGGCGCGTGTCGTCAGCGAGGCCAACAAGCAGGAGTTGCGCCACCGCCTGCGCGCCATGGCCGCAGCGATGGGCGCTAAAGACCCTGACACGCTCGGCGACGGCCTGCTGCTGTTGATCGAAGGCGCCTATATCAGTGGCCAGCTCTTCGGCCTCGGAGGCCCGGCGGCGGCGGTCGCCCACAACGCCGACCTGCTGATCGAGGCGAGCTTGAAGAAATAACATTTCGAACGTTGGCGCCGCCCCTCACCTGCCGGCATCCTTTCCCGGAAATGGGGCGAGGAACGCTCTCATCACGATTTCGCCAATTGCCAGCGTTGCAAGGTTGTCGCCAGCGGCGCAGCCGGCCACTTTCTCCCGTTCAGGGGGAGAATTGCCCGGCAGGGCGATTTGGGCGGCGCCAACGTTGAGATTGGCACGCTAGGCCGGCCGCAGATTTGGCGATAGGCTGGGGCGAACTTCACGGGAGACGTCCGCATGCGAACCCTGCTGCTTGTTCCATTCGCCCTCGCCGCCCTATCCCAAACCGCCCATGCCGACGGCATATCAAGCGTCTACACCGACCTCGACTCGCAAAAGGACTGCGTCACCTATGCGCAGGCGCAGGAAGGCGACGGCGAATGGGCCGAACTCGCCTGCTCCGGCTATCGTGGCTATCCCGTGCTGATCGCCTATGACGACGCCCGTGAATCGCTGTTCTACGGATTTCCGCCCGGCGGCGAGATGACCTCGGTCTGGGAGAGCTTTTCCGGCTTCAACTCGTCCGGCGCCAAGGTCGAATGGCGCATCGAGACCAAGGGCGACGTTGCCGTTCCCTTCGCGGTGATCCACCGCCGCTCGATCAGCAATCCCGAGGATGAGAACAAGCCGACCGAAGTGCTGCTCGTCGCCAAGGTCGCCCAGATGGAAGCCCGCGACGGCTGCACCATCGGCCTCGTGCTCGCCACCGGCAACCCTCAGGCCAACGACCAGGCGCGCAAGCTGGCGGACGAAAAGGCGAAGAGTTTCGCCTGTGGCAAGGACAAGCACACCGTCATCGGCAACGTGCCGGCGTTTGGTCGGGTGGATAACTAGCCACGTGGGTGCAAGGCACCCCCCTCTGCCCTGCCGGGCATCTCCCCCTCAAGGGGGGAGATTGGCAGCTTCGCTGGCGGCGCTTTTCTTTCGGCGCTGAAAATTGACGAAAGCCGTTGCGACATCCGATCTCCCCCCTTGAGGGGGAGATGGCCGGCAGGCCAGAGGGGGGTGCCTCGCGCTGGCGTTTGCCGCTTACTTGAACGAGACGCAGGCCTCTCTCGGCGCTACTTCGCCGCCTTCGCCCGTGCGATCGCGTCGACGATCATCTTCTTGGCGTATTTCGAATCGTGCCAGCCTTCGATCTTGACCCATTTGCCGGGCTCGAGATCCTTGTAGTGCTCGAAGAAGTGCTGGACCTGGTCGCGGGTGATCTCGGGCAGCTGCGTGTATTCGGTGACGTTTTCGTAGCGCAGCGTCAGCTTCGGCGAGGGCACGGCAATGACCTTCTCGTCCTGGCCGGCATTGTCTTCCATCACCAGCACGCCGATCGGCCGCACATTGATGACGCAGCCCGGCACCAGCGCGCGCGTGTTGCAGACCAGCACGTCGATCGGGTCGCCGTCGCCCGACAGCGTGTGCGGCACGAAACCGTAATTGCCGGGGTAGCGCATCGACGTATGCAGGAAACGGTCGACGAACAGCGTGCCGGCCTCCTTGTCCATCTCGTACTTGATCGGCTCGCCGCCGATCGGCACCTCGATGATGACGTTGATGTCCTCGGGCGGGTTCTTTCCGATGGCAATGGCTTCGATTCGCATGGCTTAAATCCCTCTCTCGATGTCCAAGATCGATAGCGGGCGGCGCGGCATGGTGCAATGCGGCGATTGGTGCGAAGCGCTAACGGAAGCGCACGGTTTATGATGATTTGTAACCGAGGCCGGTCATTCCCAGACGAAGGCGACCTTCTTGAGCGCCCTCTGCTCGAAAATCTCGACGCCTTCGGCGACGTCACGGCCACCCGCGCCGGCATAGAAGGAAAGTGCGTTCTGGTTGTCTTCCAGCGCCCACACCACCATTCCCTTCAGCCCGTGGTCGGCAAGCCGCGCCCGCGCCGCCTTGAACAGCCGGCTGCCGAGCCCGATGCCCTGATATTCCGGACGCAGGTAAAGTTCGTAGATTTCGCCCTGTTGCTTCAGCTCGCGGGCGCGGTTCTTGCCGATCGTGGCATAGCCGGCGATGGTGCCGCCGATCTCGACCACCAGAACGGTGGCGGCGCGGCGGATGGCGTTGGCCCACCAGTCGGCGCCGCGGCGGTTGATCATCGAGGTCAGCGAGCGATGCGGGATGATGCCGGAATAGGCGCCCTCCCAGGCCAGCTGGTGCACGTCGGCAATGGCGCCGGCGTCGCGCGGTTCGGCTTTCCTGATGTCGATGCTCAGCGTATTCATGATTTGTTAACCATAAACCCGCATCGGCCATTTGCAAGACTCGAGGTCAGCCCGCCGACCGCTTTCTCACAGCCGATCGCGACACTGCTGACAATGGGCAAAGCCTGCCTGGAAAACGCGCCCAGCCGGCGCGGTCAGGCGTCCGTCCGGGTAGCGCGTGCAGGCTCTTCAGATCTCGACGAGATGATCGTCCAGCTCATTGGCGTCGCCCGACGTCACCGGGAAATGCTCGGCCAGCACCGCGCCGACCTGCCCGATCGCCTTGACGAAGCCGTCGGCGAGCCGGTCGTCACCGGCATGCTGCAGGAGATCGCGCACCACGCCGTCCCAGACATGCTGGCCGACCTTGCTGTCGATGCCCGAATCGGCGACCACTTCGGCATAACGCTCGGCGATCGACACGAAGACCAACACGCCGGTGCGCGCCGTGGTGCGGTGGACATTGCGGGCGAGGAACTGCCTGAGCGCATTGTGATGTGCCGCCTGATAACGCTGCCGGCGCGGCACCAGATGGATGCGCAAGCCCGGCAGCGCCCACAAAAGCACCAACACCGAGGCCAGTGCCAGCAGTTGGACAATGACGAAATGCGGCAGCCGGATCGACAGCCACCAGGCTTCCAGCCCATAAGCGACGGCGAGGCTGGCAATCAGCATGCCTGATGTCGCCATGAAGGCGGCGGGAAAGAAATAGCCGTCGCTGGCATGCGCAACGACGCAGTAGATCTCGCCGTCGGTTTTGGCCTCGGCCGCGCGGATCGCGGTGGCGATGCGCTCATGGTCCTGTGGGCTGATCGGTCGTGTTGCCATCTTCTCTCACCAGCTCCCTGAAGACCCGCCACCGCCAGACGAACCGCCGCCGCCTGAAAACCCGCCGCCGCTGCTTGAGCCCGAAGACCAGCTGCTGCCCGAACTTCCCGATGACCATCCGCTGCCCGACGACGAACTTGTTGTCCAGCTGCTGGAGCCCGAGGACGATCCGCTCGGCCCCTGGCCGTAGCGAAAGGTCATGCCCAGCCATTTATACACGCCCGGCGACAGCTTGGTGCCGAAGATCGGCGGCAGGAAGGCCATCGCCAGGCCGCCGAAGAACATCGCCGCCCACAGGATCAGGAAGACCGCGACGACGGGATCGATGGGCGTGCTGCGGTCGGCCGGGTTGCGCTTGCCGCGCGCCTCCAGCTCTTCCGGGTTGCCTTCCAGCACCATGACCATGTCGTCGACGGCCTTGGAAATGCCGCCGGAGAAATCACCGGCGCGGAACGCCGGCACCATGTCGTTTTCGATGATCAGTTTGGTGTGCAGGTCGGTCAGCGTGCCTTCCAGCCCGTAGCCGACCTCGATGCGCATCTTGTGGTCGTTCTTGGCCACCAGCAGAAGCACGCCGTTGTTTTCGCCGGCCTGCCCGAGTTTCCAAAAGCGGAACAGCCGGTTGGCGTAGGGTTCGATCTCCTCGCCGTCGAGGCTGTTGATCGTGGCGACGACGATCTGGTCGGAGCCTTTGGTCTCGAAATCCGCGAGCTTCTGCGTCAGTGCCGCCTTGGTCGCGGCGTCGATAATACCGGCATTGTCGACCACCCGCCCGGTGAGTGCCGGCAGGTCTGCCGCCAAAGCTACAAACAGCATGGTGAGCATCGTCAACAGCGCGATGCCGATCGTCGCGGCTGCGCGGCCAGGTCTTGGCGGATTGAAGACGCGTACTGTCATGCCGTCACCAGTTCCCCTCAACCACCATGACTGTCCTCAATCACCATGATCATGTCGTCGACCGCTTTGGAAATACCGCCGGAGAAATCCCCGGCGCGGAAGGCCGGCACCATGCCTTCAATGATCCGTGTGGCGTGCTGGTTGGTGAGCGTGGCTTCCAGCCCGTAGCCGACCTCGATGCGCATCTTGCGGTCGTTCACGGCCACCAGCAGAAGCACGCCATTGTTCTTGGCCTTCTGGCCGAGCTTCCAAGCGTTGAACAGCCGGGTGGCGTAAGGCTCGATCTCCTCGCCGTCGAGGCTGGGAACCGTCGCGACGACGATCTGGTCGGAGCCTTTGGTCTCGAAATCGGCCAGTCTTTGGGTGAGCGCCGCCTCGGTCGCGGCATCGATGATGCCTGCATTGTCGACGACACGACCGGTGAGGGCGGGCAGTTCCGCCGCCAGCGCCGCGAAGCTGACGAGCAAGACCAGCAAGGCAGCGCCGGTCATCGTGGCGAAGCGGCCATGCCAGGGATTGGCGATGCGTGTTGTCATCTCGTCACCAGCTTCCCGAGGAGCCGCCGCCGCCGGACGAACCGCCGCCGCCGGAAAAGCCGCCACCACCGCTTGAACCCGACGACCAGCCGCCCCCGCCCGAAGACCAGCCGCCGCTGGACGACCGCCGGCCCGGCTCGAATGTCATGCCGAGCCAGCGATAGCGGCCGGGACCGAGTTTTTGGCCGAAGATCGGCGGCAGGATGGAGGCGGCCATGCTGCCGAAGAAGATGATTGCCCAGATGCTGATGAAGACGCCGAAGAACAGATTGTCGGTATTGATGGGCGGCTTCTGGTTGCGCTCGCCGCGCGCCTCCAATTCCTCCGGATTGCCTTCCAGCACCATCACCATGTCGTCGACGGCCTTGGAAATGCCCCCGGAGAAATCGCCGGCGCGGAACGCCGGCACCATGTCGTTTTCGATGATCAGCTTGGTGTGCAAATCGGTCAGCGTGCCTTCCAGCCCATAGCCGACCTCGATGCGCATCTTGCGGTCGTTCGGCGCCACCAGCAGCAGCACGCCGTTATTTTCCTTGGCCTGGCCGAGCTTCCAGAAGCGAAACAGCCGGTTGGCGTAAGGCTCGATCTCCTCGCCGTCGAGGCTGGGGATGGTGGCGACGACGATCTGGTCGGAGCCTTTTGTCTCGAAGTCGGCGAGTTTCTGGGTGAGCGCGGCTTTGGTTCCCGCGTCGATAATGCCGGCGTTATCGACGACGCGGCCGGTCAGCGCGGGGAGGTCGGCGGCGAAGGCGGTGAGGGGCAGGAAGACGGCCAGAAAGGCGAGAAGAACACCAAGGTTGGCGTTCCTTCGCGTCCCCCTCTGTCCTGCCGGACATCTCCCCCTCGAGGGGGGAGATTGGCAATCTCGCTGCCGACGCTCAGCCGGCAACGCTGATATTTGGCGCAAGGACAGAAGACAGCTGATCTCCCCCCTTGAGGGGGAGATGTCCGGCAGGACAGAGGGGGGTGTGAAGGAACGCAAGGCTGGCAAAGGCCAAGCTCACCCAGACGTCATCACCCGCCCTGCTTCGTGCCGAAATCGACCTTCGGCGGCTGCATCTTGTCTTCTTCGACGGTGAAGTTGGCGAAGGGCTCGTTGCTGCGGAACCAGAAGGTTGCCCATAGCACCGACGGAAAGGTCCTCAGCGTCAGATTGTAATCCTTGACCGCCAGGATGTAGTCGCGCCGCGCCACGGCGATACGGTTCTCGGTGCCTTCGAGTTGCGCCTGCAGCGCCAGGAAATTCTGGTTGGCCTTGAGGTCGGGATAGGCCTCCGACACCGCGATCAGCCGCGACAGCGCGCTGGTCAGCCCTGATTGCGCATCCTGGAACTTCTTGAGCGCTTCGGGGTCCTTCAGCGTTTCCGGCGTCACCGTGATCTGCGTCGCCTTGGCGCGCGCTTCGACCACCGCATCGAGCGTGTCCTTTTCATGCGAGGCATAGCCCTTCACCGTCTCGACCAAATTGGGAATGAGGTCGGACCGACGCTGATACTGGTTCAGCACCTCGCTCCATGCCGCCTTGGCGTTTTCCTCCGCCGTCGGGATGGTGTTGAAGCCGCAGCCGGCGAGCAGAGGCAGCACGACGGCCATCATCAGCACGGCCGGCAGACTGCGGAAAGGGAAGGCAAGGCGCTGGGCAAACATGGTGAGGTCCCTCGACAGAAGTTGCATGCGAAGCATTAGCACAATCCGCGCTCAAGAAAATGTCTGCCGCTGGCGCGCATTCCTGGCGCGCATTCATGCGCCGGCGAGGCCCTGTGATTGATCGCGCGAACACGGTATGGTTGCCGGCAAACAGGACAGGATCATGGCGGAACGCCACGACGATGACAGCGAATCGCGCCGCATTATCGAGCGCGTGGCGAACGAGGGCGGCCTTGGCGGCGCATCGCTGGTGTCACGGGCAGCGAAAGGCGCGCGCGATCATGTTACCGCAGCGGAGGCCGACCGATCCGATCCGATCGAGGTCTGGGGCACCCGCATCGGTCGCGCACTTGGGCTCATCGTCGCCCTCGGCCTTTTGATCTGGCTCGCGTACTACGTCTCCCGGGGCAGCTAGAGCATGATCCTGAAAAGTGGGAACCGGTTTTCTCGGACAAACGGGAACCGTTTTGTCCGGAGATCATCCTCCAACCAAAGAGATAGATCAGGATGACGATTCAACGAAAAATTATCCGTATCTAGGATTTTCCATGAACCGCGAAAAAGCCGACGCGCCGCGCGCGGTCATCGTCATTTCCAGCCATGTCGCCCGCGGCTCGGTCGGCAACCGCGCCGCCGTGTTTGCGCTGGAGACGCTGGGCTTTCCCGTGTGGGCGGTACCGACGGTCATCTTGCCCTGGCATCCGGGCCATGGCCGCGCCACGCGCATCGTGCCGCCGCTCGACCAGTTCAAGGCGCTGATGGCCGATCTCGAGCGCGCGCCCTGGCTGGGTGAGGTCGGCGCGGTGCTGTCGGGCTATCTTGGCGAGGCCGGCCAGGCCGAGGCCGTCGCCTCGCTGGTTGCGGCGGTCAAGGCCAAGACGCCGGACGCGATTTATATATGCGATCCGGTGATGGGCGATTCCGGCGGGCTCTATGTGCCCGAGCCGACGGCCGCCGCGATGCGCGACCGGCTGATGCCGATCGCCGACATCGCCACCCCCAACCGCTATGAGCTGGAGTGGATGGCCGGCGCGCCTTTGCCCGATCTGAAATCGGTGATCTCGGCCGCCCTCCATGCCGGACCGTCAACAATGCTGGTGACGTCGGCACAGTCGATGATGACCGGCGGCACCGGCAATCTGCTGCTTGACGGCACCCAGGCGCTGCTGGCCGAACACCGCCTCATCGACAAGCCGCCGAATGGCCTCGGTGACCTGACTGCGGCCGTCTACCTCGCCCGCATCCTGTCGGGGCAGCCGCCGATCAAGGCGCTGCAATCGACCACCGCCGCCGTCTACGAAATCCTGGCGCGAACCGCCAAGCGTGGCGGCGACGAGTTGCAGCTTGAAACCGATGCCCAGAGCCTGTCGCATCCGATGGCGATGGTGCAACTGCGCCACCTCACGCATCCGGGGCGGGACCGCCGGGCGTGACCTCGACCGTGGTCGTCGGCGTCGACGGCTGCAAGGCCGGCTGGATCGCCGTCCGCCGCGATCTGGATGCCGCGCCGTCAGTCCGCGTCTTTCCCAGCTTTGCGACCCTGCTCGACGCCTTGCCCGCCGATGCGACAGTGGTCGTCGACATGCCGATCGGCCTGCCGGACGTCTCGCAAAGAGGCGGGCGCGGGCCGGAGACCTTGGTACGGCCAATGCTCGGAGCACGGCAATCCAGCGTCTTCTCTATCCCGTCCCGCCCGGCCCTCTACGCCGACACCAGCGGCTTCACCACGGTCGAGGCCTGGTATGAGGCACATCGGCGCGCCAGCGAGGTGGCCAAGGCGACCTCCGATCCGCCACGCGGCGTCTCGATCCAGGCCTTCGGCATCTTTGCCAAGATACGCGAGATCGACGCGCTGCTGATCGCACGTCCGCAACTGCGCCGCCGCGTCTTCGAATCGCATCCCGAAGTGGCCTTCTGCCGGCTGAACGGCGAAAAACCGATGACACTGCCGAAGAAGATCAAGGGCGCCGTCAATCCGGCCGGGATGGAAGAACGCAAGGCACTGCTCTGCCGGCACGGCTATACCAGAGCTTTCCTTGACCAGCCGCCGCAACGCGGTGCTGCCGCCGACGATTTCCTCGACGCCGCAGCGATGATGCTGATTGCCGGACGCATTGCCGGCGGGGAGGCAACGCCGTTTCCCGACCCGCCGCTTGCCGACCGTTTCGGCATTCCCCTGGCGATCTGGGCGTGAGGCAAGCGGCGCCATGCGTGCGGCATGGCGATTTGCGACGAAGCCATCCGCAATTCGGCATTGCCCGCGACGGGCATTTGCCGTTAGAGCCTTTCTAACTTGAAATGAGCTGCCGTCGCTAACCCCGAAAGGCTTCATCCCTAGCCCATGCCCCATCTCCCCGAACATCTTTGGACCGGCTACCGCAACTTCATGAATGGCCGCTATCTCACCGAGAGCGGACGCTATCGCGAGCTTGCCCGCGAGGGGCAGGCGCCCGAAACCATGATCGTTGCCTGCTGCGATTCCCGCTCTGCCCCCGAGGCGATCTTCGACGCCGGTCCGGGCGAACTGTTCGTCCTGCGCAATGTCGGCAATCTGGTGCCGCCCTATGCGCCGGACGGCGAGTTCCACTCGACCTCGGCCGCGCTCGAATTCGCCGTGCAGAGCCTGAAGGTGAAAAACATCGTGGTGATGGGCCATGGCCGCTGCGGCGGCATCCGCGCCGCGCTCGACACCAATTCGGCGCCGCTGTCGCCCGGCGACTTCATCGGCAAATGGATGAGCCTGATCGCGCCGGCGGCCGAAACCGTTTCGTCCAGCACGTTCATGACGACAACCGAACGGCAGACGGCGCTGGAGCGGATTTCCATCCGCTATTCGATCGCCAATCTCAGGACCTTCCCTTGCGTCTCCATCCTCGAAGGCAAGGGGCGGCTGTCGCTGCATGGCGCCTGGTTCGACATCTCGACCGGCGAGCTCTGGGTGATGAACAAGGACACCGGCGACTTCGAGCGGCCGGATTTGACGTAGACCCATGATCCCGAAAAGTGGGAACCGGTTTTCGGATAAGGGCATGGTCAAATAAGAGGAGGCAAGAATGCGGGTTTGGCCTGCGATCGCTTTCGCCGTAGCGGCGCTGCTGATTTCGCTCGTCCCTGCCCGCTCCGATGACGGCGCCATTATCGACCGCTGGTATTCGGCGCTGCTGGTCGCCGATCGCACCGAATTGTCGGACCTGCTCGCCGACGATGTCCGCATCAAGCTCGACGATCTCGGCGTCGTACAGTCGAAGCAGGAGTTCATCGCGTCGATCGACGAATGGAAGGGCGCGGTCGCCGGAGCCGCAATCCGGCATCGCGTCGAAAAGAGCGAGGCCGGCGTCACAACTGTCATCGCCTGCTATGATTTCCCCAACAATGACATGCTGATGCAGGAGACGTTCGCCGTCACCGGCAACCGCATCACCGCCAGTTCGCAAGCGGCGATCGCGGAAAATTGCGACGGCTTCTGACGCGGGCTTGAACGGCCGCGCTGTTGCGCCGCGCCAGTCATCGCCCTACATCGGTCAGCAAGCTCCGCCAATCATCGAAAGATCCCCCATGCCGTCCACGAAAACCGTCGATCTCGCCGCCCATCCGCTGACCAAATGGCAAGGGCCGCTCGGCCTGCCGGATTTTGCCAGCATCGGCGACGACGATTTCTCCTCGGTGTTCGACGCGGCGCTGAAGGCACATGAGGCCGAAATCGATGCGATCGCCGGCAACAAGGATGCGCCGACCATCGAGAATACGCTGGCAGCCCTCGAGCTCGCCGGTGAGCCGCTCGACCATGTCTCGTCGATCTTCTGGTGCCGGGCCGGCGCCCACACCAACGATGCGATCCAGGCGCTGGAGCGCGATATCTCGCCAAAAATGTCGAGGCATTTCTCGGCGATCTCGATGAACGAGAAATTGTTTGCCCGCGTCGACGATCTCTACCAGCGCCGTGAGACGCTCAAACTCGACGCCGAGACGCTGCGGGTGCTGGAGAAGACCTGGAAAGGCTTTGTGCGATCGGGCGCAAAACTCGACGCCGACGGCAAGAAGCGGCTGGCCAACATCAGCGAGGAGCTGTCCTCGCTCGGCACGACCTTCGGCCAGAACGTGCTGGCCGACGAGCGCGACTGGGCGCTTTTCCTCGACGAGGCTGATCTTGCGGGCCTGCCGGACTTCGTGAAGAGTTCGATGGCCGAAGCCGCCGAGACGCGCGGCCAGAAAGGCCGCTACGCAGTCACCTTGTCGCGCTCTATCTATGAGCCGTTCACGACCTTCTCCGAACGCCGCGACCTGCGCGAGAGCGCATTCCGCGCTTTCACCATGCGCGGCCAGAATGGCGGCGCCAGCGACAACACCGCAGTGGTGCGCGACATGCTGAAACTGCGCGCCGAAAAGGCCAGGCTGCTAGGCTATGCCTCGTTCGCCGCGCTGAAACTCGACGACACCATGGCCAAGACGCCGAAGGCGGTGCACGACCTCCTCGACCCGGTCTGGGAGAAAGCGCTGGAGAAGGCCGCCGCCGACCAGAAGGAGCTGGAGCGGCTGGCGACCAAGGCAGGCAGCAACGAAAAATTCGCCGCCTGGGACTGGCGCTTCTACCAGGAGAAATTGCGCGCCGAAAAATTCGCCTTCGACGAGGCGGAACTGAAACCCTATCTGCAACTCGACCGCATCATCGACGCCTGCTTCGACGTCGCCACAAAACTGTTCGGCATCACTTTCGAGGAGAAGAAGGGCATCGCCGCCTGGCATCCCGACGCGCGCGTCTTCGTGGTGAAGAACGCCGATGGCAGCGAGCGCGGCCTGTTCCTCGCCGACTATTTCGCCCGGTCCTCGAAGCGCTCCGGCGCGTGGATGAGCGCGCTGAAGTCGGGCTACAAGCTTGGCGATGGCTCCAAGCCGGTGATCTACAATATCATGAACTTCGCCAAGCCGCCGGCCGGGGAAGCAGCGCTGTTGTCGGTCGATGAGGCCAAGACCCTGTTCCACGAGTTCGGCCATGCTTTGCACGGCATGCTGACCGACGTCACCTGGCCGTCGGTGGCGGGCACCTCGGTTTCCCGCGATTTCGTCGAACTGCCTTCGCAGCTCTACGAGCACTGGCTGACGGTGCCCGCAGTGCTGGAAAAGCATGCGCTGCATGTTAAGACCGGCAAGCCGATGCCGAAGTCGCTGCTCGACAAGATGCTGGCCGCCCGCACGTTCGGCGCCGGTTTCGCCACGGTCGAGTTCACAGCGTCGGCGCTGATCGACATGGCGTATCACGCGCGGCCGGATGCGCCGGCGGAACCGCTGCGTTTCGAAGCCGAAACGCTGGAAAAGCTTGATATGCCCGACACCATCGCCATGCGTCATCGCACCCCGCATTTCGGCCATATCTTCTCCGGCGACGGTTATTCAGCCGGCTACTATTCCTACATGTGGTCGGAAGTGCTCGACGCCGACGCCTTCGCCGCCTTCGAGGAGACCGGCGATCCCTTCAACCCGGCGCTGGCGGAACGGCTTCGGAAGAATATCTATGCCGCTGGCGGGTCGAAGGATCCGGAGGAGCTGTACACGGCGTTCCGCGGCAAGATGCCTTCGCCGGAAGCGATGATGGTGAAGCGGGGATTGCTATAGCGCCGCCTTATCTCCCCCCTCGAGGGGGAGATCACCAGCGCCAAGGATCCGCCACCCGTGGCCACACCGGCCGCGTCAGCTTCCTGTAATCCGTCACCGCCGGATTGCTCGGATACGAGCTCGGCGCCGAGACATAGATGATCTCCGCCGCGATCGGTTCAAAGCCGGCGTAGAAATGGTTGGTTGACTTGATCAGCAATATGTCCTTCGACAACGGATCGACACCGATGTTGGAGAAGACATCCGGCTCGAAGGTCTGCGTGCGGTTGGTGTTGAGGATGATGTCGATTTCGGTGCCTTCGAGCCGCACCAGCGCCGTCGGTCCGAGCGTCACCCGGCTCGGCCCGAAGCTCTGCCAGCCCTCGGGGACGGCTTTCAACACCTTGACGCGCGCATCGATCGGTTCGCCGGCCAGCGGCCCGGCCTTGCCGCCGAAGCGCAGGTCGATGACGGCGCCTTCGCCTGCCGCCTGGCAAAAGGTGACAGCGATCGGGTCCCAGATCGTCGCCACGCCAAAATTGTCCACGCCCTGTTCCAGCATGGCGCGCAGCACGACCGTACCGTCGCCGGCGACGCCACCGCCGGGATTGTCCCAGATGTCGGCAATCACAACCGGCTTGCCGGGATTTTCCTTGCGCACGGCCAGTGCCCGCGCGATGCCGTCCTCGGTGTTCAGCATCGTCATCGCCGTCCTTTCGCGGATGGCGTAAAGCTCGTGCCCTAGCCTCTCCGCCAGCGCATCGCCCTTGGCCTTGTCATTGTCAGTGACGACCAGGATGCGCGTGCCCATTTCCGGCACGTCCGCGGCCATGAAGCCATGGATGACCGAGACCGACAGCACGCCGTCCTTGCCGTGCAGCGCCTTGATGCGGTCGACGAAGGAGCGCATCGGCTCGCGGCTGGTCGGCAGCACCTGGATCATGCGGCAGTCGAACGTCGAGATCACCGGCTTGATCTCGTCGCGCGCCGCCGCCAATCCAAGCTCGACGACATGTTCGCCGCGCTCATAGAAGTCGGTGTGCGGGAATTCGAGGAAATAGGCCATGACATTGCATGCCGCGACGCGCTTTGGGGTCAGATGACTGTGCGGGTCGAGCTCGACCGCGATCACCACGTCGGGCCCGACGATTGCGCGAACCCGTTCCAGCAGATCGCCTTCGCAATCGTCATAGCCTTGCGCCACCATGGCGCCGTGCAGGCCGAGGATGACGGCGTCGACCGGCAAGGCTGCCTTCAACTGGCCGAGAATCTCGTCGCGCAACGACTCATAGGTCTGCCGCTGCACCAGCCCGCCCGGCTCCGCCCAGGTGGCGGTGCCTTCGATGACGGTCAGCCCTTCGGCAGCCGCACGCCGGCGCAGCGCGACCATCGGCGAGGAGCACAAGGTCGGCGTGTCTGGATGCTTGCCCGGCCCGGCATAGAACGCCATCTCGAACGACGCCCGGTCGGTCGGCACCGGCGAGAAGGTGTTGGTTTCGGTCGCCAGCGAGGCGGTGAAGATGCGCATGAAAGCTCCGTTGTGAATGGCGCCGTTATTTGACCGCCCCGAGCGCCAGCCCGCGGACGAGATAGCGCTGCAGCCAGATGAACAGGATTGCCACCGGCAGCGTCGCCAGCAGCGTCGCCGCCATTACATGGTGCCATTCGATCGTGTAGCGGCCGGCGACCAGCGAGAACACCTGGATAGGCAGCGTGTAACTTTCCTGGCTGCGCAGCATTGTGAGCGCAACGACGAACTCATTCCATGCGTTGATGAAGGTGAAGATGGCGGTCACCGCTATTGCCGGCAGGCAAAGCGGCAGAAACACTTTTCGCAAGGTCAGCCATCGGCCGGCGCCTTCCATCCACGCTGCTTCCTCGAGATCGCGCGGGATGGTGTCGAAATAGCTTTGCAGCATCCACACGGTGAAGGCGACGTTGAAAGCCATGTAGATGACGCCGAGCGCGGTCGTGGATTCGATCAGACCCCAGGCCGCCATCAGCCGGAACAGGCCGAGCACCAGCACGATCGGCGAGATCATCTGCGAGATCAGCAGGAACTGGCGGAAGGCGCCATAGCCGGCAAAGCGAAACCGCGACATGGCATAGGCGGCCGGCACCGAGATCAGGATGGCGCCGACGGTGGCGATAACAGAGACATAGAGCGAATTGGCCAGCGCCTGGCCAAAGCCGGTCGCCACCCACATGTCGGCAAAATTCGACCAGTGGAATTCGCTTGGCCACCAGGTCGGCGACAGCACCTCCTGCCGCGGCTTGACCGCGGTCAAAAACATTACCGCGAAGGGGAAGATCGTCACCACGAGCAGCGGCGAAAGCAGCAGCCAGGCGATGATCGTACGCTTCAGCTTGGGCGTCATGTGCGCTGCTCCCGCATGGCAAGCCGCACATAGATCATGGTGAAGATCAAAAGGATGGCGAACATCAGCAGCGACACCGCCGATGCTTCACCCAGTTTGCCGATGCGGAAGGCCAGCTTGTAGAGATGGGTGACCAATATGTCGGTCGAGTTGGCCGGCCCGCCCTGCGTCATCACCCAGATGATCGGGAAGGAATTGAAGACGTAGATGGTGTTGAGCACGATGGCGATGTTGATGAACGGCTTCAGCAGCGGAAAGGTGATCTCGCGGAACTGCTGCAGCGGCGTCGCCCCCTCCAGGGCCGCCGCCTCGTAGAGGTCGTCGGGGATCGACGACAGGCCGCCGAGGAAGATGGTCGTGGTGAACGGTACCGTCACCAATATGCCGATCAGCACCTGCATCGGGAATGCCGTCTCGGCGCGCGCCAGCCACTGGATGTTTTCATGGATCAGGCCGAGCCCGATCAGCGCCGAGTTCAGCATGCCGCTTTCACCGTTGAGCGCCCAGCGCCAGACCACCGCCGTCATCGTCAGCGACACCGCCCAGGGCAGCATGATGATGACGCGGGCAATGCCGCGGCCGTAGAAATCGGTGTTGAGGATCATCGCCACCGGCACCGACAACAGCAGCGCGCCGCCGACCACCAGCAACGTCCACAGGCCGGTGCGCCAGAGTGCCGCCAGGAAATCGGGATCGGCGAGGAAGGCTGAATAATTGGCGAAATCGTTGAAGTCGCGTAGCTGGCCGAAGCGGCTGACGTCATGCGTCGAGATCTGGATCAGGTCCCAGACCGGCCAGAAGATGACGACCGCCGCCAGCAACAGGCTGGGCAAGGTCAGCAGATAGGGCAAGAAGCGATTTTGCATCGGCCGGTTTTGTACCGTGGTTCTGTGGCGCTGGCACGCCAGCTCGGATCAATCTTGCATATCGGTCTTTAGCAGCGCTTCAGAAGAATGCCTTTCCTCTCCCCCGTCGATCAGGGGAGAGGTGTCGAGCGAAGCTCGGGGGGTCGACCCTTGGGGCGCAAGGCGAGGTGATGTTTGCCCCTATTGCCCTTCCTATGTCCGTTCGCGGCGGTTGCCAGGTGGTTCCCCCACTCCGTCTCGGCTTCGCCGAGCCACCTCTCCCCCTCCGGAGGGAGAGGAAAGTGTGGCGCGCCCCGATCTCAGGGGCGCGCCGGGCGCAGGGAGATACGCCCTATTTCTTGATCACGGCGTTGGCCTTGGCAGCCGCTTCCTTCAAGCCTGCCTCGGGGTCGCCGCCGAGATAGATCTTCTGCATGGCATCCGAGGTGATCTGGGCGACTTCTTCCCAGCCGGGGATGACCGGCGCAAAGCGGGCGTCGGGCAGCAGCGCGGTGAACGCTGCCAGATCGGCATTGTTGACGTAATAGTCCATCTTGGCCTCTTCCTTGTTCACCGGCAGGAAGCCTTCCCCTTGCGTGAACTTGGCGCGCTGTTCGGTGGTGAACAGGAAGTCGAGCAGCTTCCAGGCCTCATCCTTGTTCTTGGAATTCTTGAACATGATGATGGAATCGGTGACGCCGTACGTGCCGCGCGCGCCGGTCGGTCCGGCGGGGATAGCGGCCACGCCGTATTTCAGGTTCGGCGCCTCGTCCTTGATCTGGTTGGACAGGAAGGGCGCGGTGATCATCATGCCGACCTTGCCCTGCTTGAACAGGTTCTGGACGTCCTCGCGGTTGTTGGAGGTGACGCCGGGTTCCGTCAGGCCTTCGTCGATCATCGACTTGTAGAGCTTGGCGGCTTCGAGCGCGCCCGGCGTGCCGAGGCCCGACGTGCCATCCTTGTTGAGAATCTCGGTGCCTTGCGACCACATCGCATAATAATAATAGACGTCGGTCTCGATCTCCTTGCCCTGCAGGCCGAAGCCGAACGTGCCGGTGCCCAGTGCCTTGATCTTGCGCGCATCCTCCTGCAACTCGGTCCAGGTTGCCGGCGGGTTGGCGATTCCGGCCTTCTCGAACAATTCCTTGTTGTAGTACATGGCGCGCGCCGAGGCCGCGATCGGCAGGCCATAGGTCTTGCCCTCCATGATCGACGGCGACAGGAAGGTGTCGATGAAGCGGTCCTTGAACTCCGGCTTGATGTAGGCGTCGAGCGGCTCGGCGACATCCTGCTGGACGAAATCGATCAGCCAGCGGGTGCCGATGATCGACAGGTCGGCATTGGTACCGGCCGTGATGTCGGTGGTCAGCTTCTGCAGCAGCACGTCCCACGGCACAACTTCGAACTTGACGGTGATACCCGGGTTGGCTGCCTCGAATTCCTTTTTCACCGCTTCGAAATACGGGCCGGTCTTGGCGCTGTATTCGGCGACGGTTACGCGCACCTCGCCGGCATCTGCCTGCGCGGCCAGGGCGAGCAGGCTCATTCCGGCCATCACGCCGACAGTCCATTTTGCAAGCTTCATTCGATCTCTCCCATTTGATTGCGTCTGCACTCTTGCGGCTTTGAGGCGGCCACGGCTTTATGTGACTTTCCTACATTATCCATGATTTCACGCTGTGCAAGCGGATTATCCTGTTGCTTAATTACATTTCTTAAAATAGCGTTTTCCGATTATCGTAGATCCCAGGGAGGCGCGCAGCGTGGTTTCAACGGCCGAATTCGCAGGCAAGACCGTGCTGGTGACCGGCGCCGGCGGCGGGCTCGGCTCGGCTATTGTGGCGCTGCTGGCCGAACGAGGCGCGCGCGTCGTCGGCTGCGACCAGTCGCAAGACCAGCTCGGCAGTCCGCATCTGGCGTCGCGCCACGTCTTCGACCTTCTCGACCGGATCTCCACCGATGCCGCGATCACGGCGATCCTCGAGAAAGACGGCGTGCCCGACATCCTGATCAACAATGCCGGCTGGACGCGCGCCGAGACTCTTGCAGCGCTGACCCCCGACAAGATCACGCATGAACTCGACCTCAATCTGACCGGGGTGATGCTGTTCGCCGATCCGCTGATCAAGGCAATGGCCGCGCGCGGTTCGGGCAGCGTCGTCTTCATCTCTTCCGTCAACGCCATCGCCCACTTCGGCAACCCGGCCTATGCCGCGGCCAAGGCCGGCATCAATGCCTATGCCAAAGCGGTCGCTGTGGAACTCGGCCGCAACGGGCTGCGCGCCAATGTCGTCTGCCCCGGCTCGATCCGCACCGCCGCATGGGACCATCGGCTGGCCAAGAACCCGGATGTTCTCGGCAAGCTCAAGCGGCTCTATCCGCTCGGCCGCATCGTCGACGCCACGGAAGTGGCCGAAGCGGTGGCCTTCCTTGTTTCGGATCGCGCATCGGGGATAACCGGCGCGGTGGTGCCGGTCGACGCCGGACTGACCGCCGGCTTCCTGCCCTTCATCGACGACATATTGGGAGCCTGACCATGACCGATGTCGAGTTCCGTGACCTGTCGAAATCCTTCGGACGCCACAAGATCCTCGAAAACATCAGCCTCGACATCAAGAGCGGCGAGTTCGTCGTGCTGGTCGGCCCTTCCGGCTGCGGCAAGTCGACCTTGCTGCGCATGCTGGCCGGGCTGGAGCCGATCACCGCAGGCGACCTCTTGATCGGCGGCGTGCGCGCCAACGATTTGCCGCCACAGCAGCGTAACATCGCGATGGTCTTCCAGTCCTATGCGCTGTTTCCGCACCTGAAAGCGGCCGACAACATCGGCTTTGGCCCAAAGATCCGCGGCGAAAGCCGCACGGCAATCGACGCCAAGGTGAAAAAGGCCTCTGGCGTCCTCAACCTGTTCTCCTATCTCGACCGCTATCCCCGGGAACTGTCGGGCGGCCAGCGCCAGCGCGTCGCAATGGGCCGCGCCATCGTGCGCGAACCCTCGGTGTTCCTGTTCGACGAGCCGCTCAGCAATCTCGACGCGCAACTGCGCGTGCAGATGCGCACCGAGATCAAGGCGCTGCACCAGCGGCTGAGATCGACCATCGTCTATGTCACCCACGACCAGATCGAGGCCATGACCATGGCCGACCGCATCGTGGTGATGGACCGCGGCAAGATCCAGCAGGTCGGCGCACCGCTGGAACTCTACGACCGTCCCGCCAACAAATTCGTCGCCTCCTTCATCGGCTCGCCGTCGATGAGTTTTGTCTCCGGCGCCCTGAAGACGACGCCCGAGAAAAGCTGGTTCGAATCGGCCGGCGGAGGGCGACTGGCGCTCGGCAGCAAGACGGTGCCGGCTGGCAGCACGGTCGAGGCCGGCATACGGCCCGAACACTTCGTCATCGGTGAGGCTGTCGACGCGATGGCGATCAAGGTCGATGTCGTCGAGCCGACCGGCTCGGAAACCCATGTCTATGGCGCCATCGGCGCTGACACGGTGCGCGCCGTATTCCGCGACCGGGTTCAGGTCAAGCCCGGCGAAATGCTGCCGGTCTCCGTCGCGCCGGGCAACATTCATCTGTTCGACACGGCAACAGGCCTGCCGCTATGAAGGCAGCGCTATGAAGACGACAACCCAGAAATGAAAACGCCGGCCGACATCATCACGCGCCTGCAGCTGATGTCGCAGGACGGCACCAAATCGGACCGCCGCCTGGCCGGCCTCGTGCTGACCGATCTCGACTTCGCCTCCAAGGCGGCAATCTCGGAAATTGCGGCGCGCGTCGGCGTCAGCGAGCCGACGGTCACCCGTTTCTGCCGCAATCTCGGCTGCGAGGGTCTGCGCGATTTCAAATTCTACCTGGCGCAGGCGATTGCCATTGGCGGCCAGTATCTGTCGCCCGAACCGCTGAACCGCGACGCGCGCGAGCAGCGCATTGCGTCGGCCATCACCGAAGCGGCAATCGCCGCCATCCAGCGCGCCAGCGAAAACCTCGACATGAAGACGCTGGTGGGCGTGGCCGCGCGCATCGTCAGTTCGGGCAATGTGCTGTGCATCGGCTCCGGCGGCATTTCCTCGATGATGGCGACCGAGATGCAGAACCGGCTGTTTCGGCTCGGCGTGCCGGTGCTGGCGCAGATCGACGGGCAATTGCAGCGCATGTATGCCGCGGTCGCCACATCGGAGACGACGCTGATCGCGTTCTCGGTGTCCGGCTATGCGCGATCGGTGATCGACGCCGTTCAGGTGGCCCAGCAATATGGCGCCACCACCATCGCCGTAACCCCGCCGGAATCAGCGCTCGCCAAGGCCGCCGATACCGTCATCCAGTTCCAGTCGCTGGAGGACGGCAACATCTACAAGCCGACCTCGTCGCGCTATGCTCTGCTGTCGATCGTCGACATGATCGTCACCTCCGTGGCCGAGACGCGCGGACCCAGGGTTCTCGAAAACCTGCGCCGCATCAAGCAGAGCGTGAACACGCTGAAGGTCGACGATCCGAAGCTGCCGCTGGGGGACTGAGAGTGGGGCGGAAGCTGCCAATCTCCCCCCTCGTGGGGGAGATGTCCGGCAGGACAGAGGGGGGCGCTGTTCCGCCGACAGATCAAGGGGCTGCATGCCGCAACGCTGGATCTTCGATCAGCCGCTGAGCGCCCCGATACGCTGCGCCAGCACCGCCGGATCACCCCCGACACGCACCGTCTTCAGCCGCGCCGTGCCGCCTGCAACGACCGACACGACCGATGCCGGAACGCCCAGCGCCTTGGCCACCAGCGGTTCCAGCGCCGCATTGGCCGCGCCATTCTCCGGCACGGCGCGCACGCGCGCCTTCAAATGGCTGCGCCCGTCGGCCATCGTCTCCACGCCTCCGAGCCTGTCCACGGAAGACTTCGGCGTCAGCCGGATAAACAGGTCGATGCCGTCGGCGCGCAAGCGGAATGGCGCGCTCATGCCGCCGTCAGGTTCACAGGACCAGCGGCGCTATCGTGGTGAGAATGAGCTGCCTGAGAAAGAACAGGAGCAGAAGCAGGATGATCGGCGAGATGTCGACGCCGCCAAGGTCGGGCATGAACCGACGGATCGGCCGCAGCGCCGGCTCGGTCAGCCGGTAGAGCATGTTGCCGATGCTGCCGACGAACTGATTGCGCGAGTTGACGACGTTGAACGCATAGAGCCAGGAAAAGATCGCCGAGGCGATGATGACCCACCAGTACAGGTCCAGCGCCATGACGATTGTTTGAATGAGGGCGAGCATGCCGGTCTCCGATTGTTGCCGACATGTAGCCATTGAGCGCGAAACCGGCAAGGGCCGGTCGCCTACAAGCATCGGGCACAAGGGATTTCGGCAAAACCCCGCCTTGACAGGAAACCGCAGCCTTCGATAAATGCGCCATCCGCTGGACGGGGCTGTAGCTCAGCTGGGAGAGCGCGTCGTTCGCAATGACGAGGTCAGGAGTTCGATCCTCCTCAGCTCCACCAGCGGAATTTCCATTTCTTTGCTCGTCCCGAAAAATATCTGGACTCTGTGCCTGCTGGAGCAACTTGGGAAAGCGCGAGGCCCTTTCGCTTTGGGAATCGCATCACAGGCCGAGCCTGGGGGCGAGATAAGGCGCGAGCGCAAGCGAATAGGTGGCCGTCAAATGACCGGTGTCGCGCCAGACGATCATATTGCCGACGACCGCCGGGCATAGTTCCGGTCCGCACAAAGCGTCAGTCATATCGACGACGCGCACGTTATTCTGACCCTCCGCGGCAAGCGCCAACAGGTTGTTGAGCTCGGCGTCGCTTCTTTTGGTGGAGCATTTTGCGGGCGTGGCGCTCAGGCAATCGCCGGGTTCGAATCGCATCAAGGGCGTGTTGCGGATGACGATGATCTGCGAACCTGCCTCGGTCAGTTCGCTCCAGACATTGCGCAGCCCCTCGATCATCAGGTCATCCGGAACCGATCCGGCGTTGGACTGGCTGGTGATGACGGCGAGCGGCCTGAGCTTTAAAACCTCAGCCAGCACTTTCTCCCTCCACTCGTAGCAAGATGGATACGGTTTGCCGTCCGACTTGGTAGGCGCACGCGCGAATGCGCAGGCGGATTTCGAGAAAGAAACCAGTTTGAATTTGCGGTCCCTGGCGATCTTGTTCAAGGCTGGACCCCATTGGGCAGCGTGGGAATCGCCAACGAGGACGATGGTTTTCGTGCCGGCAGGGTCGCCCAGCACACATCCCACCGGTTTCGCTCCTTTCAAGTTTTGCTGACATCCCGCCGAGAATAAACCCGACACGTCCCGCCTTAGCCGGGCCAGCGGCGGCAGGAGGTCCACATCGTCCGGAATCGTCGCGCCGGTCAGCAAGGCGGCAGGCCCGGGATAGGCCGGCGTGCCGATCAGCGTAATGTCGGTGCGTTGCGTCGTCACGAAATGCAGCAGCCCCTCCGATGCCGCCACGCATGCCAGGACAGCGATGGTGCCGTACCCCAGCGGCTTCCACCAGGCACCCCGGGATTGCCGGCAGGGTTGTTCGACATAGCGATAAGACAGGTCCGACAGGACCACAGTCACCGCAATCAGGCCGGCACCACTGGCAAAGGTCAGCGAAAAGCCCTGTCCCAGGAAGAATGTGATCAACGGCCAATGCCAGAGATAGATCGAATAGGACCTATCGCCGATGAACCGAAGCGGCCACAAATCGAGCCCACGAAACCGACCGGCTTGGCCTTCGCCAGCCAGGATGATGAGCACGGTGGCCAGGGTTGGCAGCAACGCACTGAGGCCAGGGAACGGTGTCGCCGCTGAAAACAGAAGAGCGGAGGCAAGGATGCCGGCGGTGCCGGCAAGCGCCATCACCCGGCTTGCACCCGCGCCCAGGCGGAACCGGTGCTCGCCAAGCACCAGCAGGCCGCCCAACGCCAATTCCCACAGGCGTGTATGGCTGACGAAATAGGCCTGTGCCGAATCCGTTTTCGTCAGGATGACCGAGGCGGCCAGCGATGCCAGGAAAACGAGCGACAATGTCGTCGCCAAGCATCGTCGCAAGGAGAGATGCCATCGCCGCGCCAGCCAGATCACGCCGATCATGAGCACCGGCCAGACGATGTAGAACTGCTCTTCTATGGAAAGCGACCAGTAATGCTGCACCGGCGTCGGCAGATTGTCGGCGTCGAGATAGCTGACTGCCTCGTGGGCCAGACGCCAGTTCTCGACATAGAGCGCGCTGGCCAGGATCTGGTTGGCCGTTTCCTCCCAGCGCGCCTTGGAAATGAACAGCAGCGTACCGAGCAGCGTCACCAATAGAACCAGGATCGCTGCTGGCAGGAGCCGGCGGATTCGTCGCGAATAGAATTCGATCAGCGAGACGCGACCGTCGCGCAGCGCCATCTGCGCCAGCAGCCCGGTGATCAGATAGCCAGAGATGACGAAAAAGACGTCGACGCCGATATATCCGCCGGGAAGAGCATGGGGCCACAGGTGAAAGACGACGACCAGAGCGACGGCCAGTCCGCGCAACCCTTGTATTTCGGGTCGAAACCGACGGTTCTGATCGATTGTCACCGGGTATCCCCCAACAGTCTCAGCCGGCCTGGATCAACCGGCAATTCGCGCCACGATCTTCATAAGGGCAGAGTGCCGTGAGGCAAGAGCCGATCGCAGCAGTTCATTCCCTTTCCGTCTCCAGTCCGCTCACCAGCGTGCCGACGAAACCCAGCAGCTCACTTTCGAGATCGGTGGACGCCAGGCCAATGAAACGGCCTTCGAGCGAGAGGGCGACGATCCCATGCACGGCGGAGAACAGCGTGCGCGCGCGGGCCAAAAGCTCCGGCGTTGCCGCCGCCGGGAGCAGCTGGGCCAGCGGCTCAACCAAATGCTGGATCAGCACCGCATGTTCGGCCAGATGCCATTCGGGCACCGCCACGCCTGGCGCCATACGGTGCTCGAACAGCGCCTTCCACGCCATGCGGTTGTCGCGGGCGAAGCCGAGATAGGCCTTGGCCAGCGCCTTCAGCCTTGCCCTAGGCTCGGCGACGCCGGTCGCCTCTTGCTGCAGGGCCGCCCCCAGCCTGGCCAGTGTGATCGAATTGACGTGCAGGATGAGCTCGTCCAGGTCGGCGAAGGCGGTGTAGAGCGCGCCCAGCGCGCAGCCGGCATCGGCCGTGATGTCGCGCGCACGCAGACCGGCGAGCCCCGAGGACTGGATGCGCGCTTGCGCGGCCTCGATCAGCCTGCCTTTGAGGTCCTCGCGTTTGGCGTCCCGTTTTGCGGTCATTAACCTTCTCTTATGCGCAATCATGAACACCGTTCATTTTCTCCTTGAACGCCGTTCACAATGTGCTACTTTGCCTCATGAACAACGTTCATAGAGGAGAAACGGAAATGTTGAAACAGTTTTTTGCTCTCGTTCGCGGCCGAAGCTACGAAGCCGCCGAGGCGGTCGTCGACCGCAACGCGCTGATAATCCTGCGCCAGCAGATCCGCGATTGCGCCGACGCTATCGCGGCCGCCCGCCGGGCGGTTGCAATTGCCATCGCCCAGAACGAACAGGAAGTCGCGCAGTTCAAGAAGCTTGTCCTCCGCATCGACGATTTGGAGAAGCGCACGATCGCCGCCATCGAGCAGGGACAGAATGAACTGGCCCGCGAAGCCGCCGAAACCATCGCCATGCTGGAAGCCGAACGCGACGCCTCCGCCGAGGCGCAGAAAAGCTTCGACACCGAGATCGAGCGTCTCAAGCGGATCATCCGCGTCTCCGAAATGCGCCTGCGCGAATTGCAGCGCGGCCAGCGCATCGTTGCCGCGGTCGACTCGACCCAGCGCCTGCGAGAAAGCGCGCCCGGCTCCAGCCTGTCGGCGCTCAGGGACGCCGAGGAGACGCTGCTGCGCCTGCGCACCAGGCAAAAGCAGATCGACGCCACCGCGGCCGCCATGACCGAGATGGAACAGTTGGGCGATCCTGCCGCCGTCTCAGAGAAGCTTGCGGCCGCCGGCTGCGGTGCGCCGCTGAGAAGCAGCGCCGACGCCGTGCTCGAACGGCTCACGAAGACCATGACCAAGCCGGCCTGATTGTTATCCAGTCTGATTGTATCCGGCCTGATGGTATCCAGCCTGATTGTATCCAGCCTGAAACAGACCCACGCCCAACCAACCTGACCTTGAAACGAAAGGACCATATCGATGACCCCGAACACCTATTCCCCCAAGGACTCAAGCGCCTGGAAGACCTTCACCATGGCCAGTTTCGCCGTTGCCGCCACGATGATGGCCGGCGGCATCTACTTCATGGAGGCGAGCTTCGCCGCCAAGGGGTTTTACGCCATGGCCGCCATCATGCTCGTGCACACCTCGATCACCATCACCAAGACGCTGCGCGACTCGGAAGAGGCAAGCCGCTTCATCAACCGGCTGGAAGACGCCAAGACCGAGAAGTTGCTGATGGAAGTCAGCCGCAGTAACGAAGTGTAACCGGGTTCCCGCTAAACAAGGCTCAACGCGCAAGACCGCTGATCAATCCAGCCAGGATTTTAATCGGTCTTGCCCAATGGAAGTCGCCGCTATGGAAATCGCCCCGATCAACCGACCGACAGCTCATCTGATGACGTCCAGGCGCTTTGCGCCCTTGTTCTGGACGCAGTTCCTGTCCGCCTTCAACGATAATTTCCTCAAGAACACGCTGGTGTTCCTTATTCTGTTCACGCTGGCGGCGGACCAGGCGGCATCACTGGTCACCTTGGCGGGCGCCGTCTTCATGGCCCCCTTCCTGCTCCTGTCGGCGCTCGGCGGCGAGCTCGCCGACCGCTTCGACAAGGCTCTCATAGCCAAGCGTCTGAAATTCGCCGAGATCGCCGCGGCGGGTGTCTCCGTCGTCGGCATCGCCCTGTCGTCCATTCCCGTGCTGATGACGGCGCTGTTGATGTTCGGCGTTATTTCGGCGCTGTTCGGACCGATCAAATACGGAATCCTGCCCGATCACCTCGAACGCAAGGAACTGCCCAAGGCCAACGCCTGGATCGAGTCAGCCACGTTTGCCGCGATTCTCGGCGGCACCATAGCCGGCGGCGTCGTTTCCGCCGATGGCATCGGCGTCGCGGTGTTCGGACCGATCATGATGGCGCTCGCCGTCGGTTGCTGGCTCGTCAGCCGCTATATCCCGTCCACCGGTTCGGCGGCGCCCGACCTTGTCATCGACAAGAACATCTTCCGCTCGACCTGGCGCCAGGTCGCCGAATTGCGCACCGACACGCGCATCTGGCGCGCCGGCCTGATGACGTCGTGGTTCTGGCTGATCGGCGCCATCGTGCTCTCGCTCCTGCCGGTCCTGATCAAGGATTCGCTCGGCGGCAACGAAATGGCCGTCACCGTCTACCTCGCCGTGTTCGCCGTCTCGATCGCCATCGGTTCGGCCATCGCCGCCTGGATGTCGCAGGGCCGCATCGTGCTGTTGCCGGCACCGGTCGGCACGGCGCTGCTCGCCCTGTTCGGCCTGCATCTCGCCTGGACCATCTCCGGCATGACGCCGTCGCCCCAGGCGGAAACCCTTGGCGCATTCTTCGCCGGCCCAAACACGATCCGCGTCGCCATCGACCTCGCCGGCATGGCCATTGCAGCCGCTTTCCTGGTGGTGCCGACCTTCGCCGCCGTGCAGGCCTGGTCGCCCGAAGCGCGGCGCGCCCGGGTCGTCGCCGCCGTCAGTATCGTCAATGCCGGTTTCATGACTGGCGGCGGCATCATCATGGCCCTGATCCAGACGAAGGTCTCGACCGGCGGCATCCTGTTCGGCCTCGTCGCGGCCAATGCGATTGCCGCCTGGCTGATGCTGAAATATTTGCCGACGAACCCCTTCCGTGACTTCGTCTCCATCCTGTTCCGCGCTTTCCTGCGCCTCGAAGTCGAGGGTATGGAAAACCTCAAGGCGGCCGGCAAGGCGCCGATCCTGGCGCTCAACCATGTCAGCTTCCTCGACGGTCCGCTCGCCTTGACGCTGACCGATGAGGAACCGGTCTTCGCCATCGACTACACCATTGCCCAGGCTTGGTGGATGAAGCCGTTCATGAAACTTGCCCGCGCTTTGCCGCTCAACCCGGCCAAGCCGATGTCGACCCGCACGCTGATCAAGATCGTGCAGGGCGGCGACCCGCTGGTGATCTTCCCGGAGGGACGCATCACCGTGACCGGCGGCCTGATGAAGGTCTATGACGGCGCCGCCATGGTTGCCGACAAGACCGGCTCGATGGTTGTGCCGGTGCGCATCGACGGGCTGGAGAAGACCTACTTCTCGCGGCTGAGCTCGCAGCATGTGCGCCGCCGCCTGTTCCCGAAGGTCAACGTGACTATTCTGGAACCGGTCAAGCTCGAGGTGCCGCAGGAGCTGAAGGGCCGCAAGCGCCGCGCCGCTGCGGGTTCCGCGCTCTACCAGGTGATGTCGGATCTCGTTTTCCGCACCCAGGACATAGACAAGACCGTACTGGAAAAGATCATCGAGACGGCGAACGAACGCGGCATGAAACAGCTCGCAGTTCAGGATCCGGTCACCGGTTCTCTCAGCTACAGCAAGCTGCTCACGGCTGCCGCCGTGCTTGGTGAGAAGTTCCAGAACCTTTATGCCGACCAGCAGACGCTGGGCATCATGCTGCCCAACGCCAACGGCTCTTGCGCGACACTGCTCGGCGTCATGTCCGCCGGCAAGGTTCCGGCGATGATGAACTTCACCGCAGGTGCTGCCAATATTCTGTCCGCCTGCAAGGCCGCCGAAGTCCGCACCGTGCTTACCTCCCGCGCGTTCGTCGAACAGGCAAAGCTCGGCGCTGTAGTCGAGGAACTCGGTCGCTCGGTCGACATCGTGTGGCTCGACGATCTCAGAAAGACCATCAGTCTCAAGGATAAGCTGCTCGGCTTGCTGCGCAAGTCGACGCCGCGCGCGAAACGCAAGCCCGGCGATGCGGCGGTGATCTTGTTCACCTCGGGTTCGGAAGGCACGCCGAAGGGCGTCGTTCTGACCCACCGCAACATCCTGGCCAACGCCGCCCAGGCGGCGTCGCGTATCGACTTCCATTCGGGCGACAAGGTGTTCAACGTGCTGCCGATCTTCCACTCCTTCGGCATGACCGCGGGCACGGTGCTGCCGTTGATCTCCGGCGTGCCGGTCTATTTCTACCCCTCGCCGCTGCACTACCGCCTCGTGCCGGAACTGATCTACGGCTCGAACGCGACGATCATCTTCGGCACCGACACCTTCCTCTCCGGCTACGCGCGCACCGCGCACCCCTACGACTTCCGCTCGATACGCTATTGTTTTGCCGGCGCGGAACCGGTCAAGACAGCGACGCGCATGACGTATATGGAGAAGTTCGGCCTACGCATCCTCGAGGGCTACGGCGTCACCGAGACGGCGCCGGTGATCTCCATCAACACGCCGATGTACAATCGCTCCGGAACCGTCGGCAAGATCATGCCCGGCATGGAATACCGCCTCGATCCGGTCCCCGGCGTCGACGAAGGCGGCCGGCTGTTCGTGCGCGGCCCCAATGTCATGGCCGGTTATCTCCGGGCCGAGAAGCCCGGCGTGCTCGAACCGCTCGACGACGGCTGGCATGATACGGGCGACGTCGTCGCTATCGACGAAGGCGGCTTCATCACCATTCGCGGCCGCGCCAAGCGCTTCGCCAAGATCGGCGGCGAGATGATCTCGCTCGCCGCTGTCGAAGCGCTGGCCGGCGAATTGTGGAAGGGCTCGCTGTCGGCGGTCGCCACAGTGCCCGACGCGCGCAAGGGCGAAAAGCTGATCCTCATCACCGAGGCATCTGGCGCCACACGAGCGGAATTCCTCGCCTACGCCAAGGCCAACGGCGCCATGGACCTGATGGTCCCGGCCGAAGTGCGGGTGGTCTCAAAGGTACCGGTCCTTGGCTCCGGCAAGCTCGACTTCGCCGCCGTGACAAAAATGGTGCGCGACGAAGAGGCCTTGAAGACCAAGGCCGCCTGACCCGGCTACGGCAACGGGCCGACGCAAGAGCCGGCCCGTTCAGTATGATCAACCCTTCGCATGCCGCTGCGAGATCAGCATCGCCATGCGCTGGACTGCCCGCAGCTCCATTTCCACGCCCGGCGACGATGCCAGCGCCGGCATGTTGAGCGCCACCACGGTCAACGGCTCGAGCGTCGCCAGCAGCACATGGGTCGCCTCAAATTTCTCGAACAGCCATGCCAGCTGCTCGCGTGTATCCTGGTCGACTGGCGCCCCCGGCTGCGTATCGGCGAGCGAGCGCACGGGCTCCTGCTCCAGTGCACGGGCCAGCACCTTCAGGTCGAAATCACCGAGGTCGGCTGCCGGCAGGATCAGCGCACCGTCGACAAGAATATGGCTCTGCAGGCCGCGCAGGAAGCGCGCCGAATCGGTGAGGTCGCCCTCGGCCATATGCTTCAGCAACGAGTCGCGGCGCTTCTCCGCGGTGAGGCTGACGCTGTCATTGTAGATGACTGCCAGCAGCGTCGCCGACAGCACGATCACCACGCCCTGCACACTGCCGCGCCAGCCGAGATCGTCGATGCCGCCCAGCGCCAGCCCGGCGAAAACCGAGCTCAGCGTAATCACGGTAAAGGCGCCGATCGTGTCGCGATGGCCGAGGCTGGCGCGTCCAAGGCCGATCGTCAGCCAGCACAGGAACAGGATGGCGATGCCGCCAAGCCGAACCGGCACTTCGAACAGGCCGGGCCGGTAGTCGGTGACCATGAACGGAATGATCAACAGCAGCGACAGCGCCATGCGCTCGACCGTGCGGTTTTCGGCCGCCGACAGGCTGTCGCGATCGCGCGTCATCACCAGCCAGCCGATGGCGAGAAAACCTCCGAACTGGAAGGCAAGTAGTACCGCCATCCGCCATGGCTCGGCAAAGCGTTCCGGGATCGGCGCCAGCAGTAGAAACAGCAGGGCGCCGCCGGCGGCAAAGAACTTTAGCGCAAACGGCGCGTGCCGGCGTAGCAGGCCTTCGGTCAGCAGCAGTGCGGCCAGCGGCAGCAGGCCCGCCGCCGCGATGGTGACGAAGCGGAAGAGTGCGAGGCCGGTAGTCCAGTCGAGGATGCGGCAGGCGAGCAGAACCGTCAGCACCCGCAAACCGAACAGAAAACGCCGCGACAGCGGATCGCCGGTGTCGCGCCCGCCGACGACCGATATCACGATCAGCAGCCCGAACAGCGCCGCCAGCGAGGTGATGGTGTCGGCCACGAGCGTGTCGTCGAGGTTCATCGGTCAGCGCCCATCAGCTCACACCCAGGCATCATCACGGATGAAGCCATCAGCGTGTCCATGGTCTCAGCACATTCCATTGGCGGCTGCTATCCGCCCAGTGTACCACCGGCAAAACCAGCCGCTGCAGCGTGGCCGCCGCACCTGCTACCGCAAGGGCGGCAAGCGAGCCGCGCGGAACCGCGTCGGCGAGATAGGTGCGCGCCGACTGAAAGCTCATCTGGCCGATCTGCAGCACATCATCGCCGCGCGTGTAGTCGAGTTCCTTGCGGCAGAACTCGTTAAAGGTCTCGACGCGGTGCTTGGCCGCCCCGTCGAAGGTCTTCTTCAGATCGTCCGAGCCGCCCGTATAGGCGTTGGTGATGACGAAGCGCTCTTCGTCGAAACCAGCTTCGGGGCCGACACCGAAGACATGGCGATGGCGCGCCATGATCTGCCGCGCCAGAAGCACATGGGTAAGCGAGCGGCGCGCGCCGGCATGCGGTCCTGGGAACACATTGCTGAACGCCTCCGCGACCATGCCGACGACAGCGGGTACCTGGGTGACATTGGAAATCCAGATCGGCCGCAGTTGATTGCGCAAAAACATCAGGAAGCAGGTCAGGCCGTAAAGGATCCAGCTCAGCCCGCGGCTGCGCTCGTCGGGATCGATCATGACCAGACCGAGGTGCAAGACTTCATAGGGCTTGCCGGCGAGCGATATCTCCATCAGCGCCAGCGCGTTGAAGGCGATCGGCTGCCGGTCGCTGCGCCGGTAGACAATGGTGATGATGGAATGTTCCAGCCGGCTGCGGTCGCCGGAAAACACGCCATAGGTCAGGCTGCCGAACTTCAGTGTCTTGGACGCTACCAGCCGCAGATCGCTGCTCAGCTGCTCCAGTTCGGCAGCCTTCATCCAGCGCCCGGGCCGCTCCACGACGCGCGTCTCGTAGTCGGCGGATACGCGCATGCGCACATCCATGAACCGACCCGGCAGCAGCTGCAGAACCGCCTTGAGCACTATTTTTCCCCTTGGCAAGAACTCCGACCGTATAGTGGCCGCCGTCCACCTAAGACGCGGTAAACCCGAGACGGCAGTTCTTGGTTGTACTCAACAAAGTAAAAGAACAGCTGCCAGCCAGTGCGGGCTCAGCTTTCCGCAGCAACCAGATGGCCGCCGCCGACATCGTTCAGCGCCAGCTTCAGCGGCGCCTCCCCGATCCTGCGGGTGGCGCTCGGGATTTCCTGGTCGAGGCGCGCGAAGCGCGTTCTGCGCTGCGCCGGATCGGGCACCGGCACGGCGTCGATCAGCCGCCTGGTGTAGGGATGGCGCGGGTTGGAAAACACCTGGTCGCGCGTGCCCATCTCGACGATCTGGCCGAGATACATGACGGCAACGCGGTCGGAAATGTTCTCGACCACCGCCATGTCGTGCGAGATGAAGAGATAGGCGACGCCGAATTCGCGCTGCAATTCCTTCAGCAAATCGAGCACACGCGCCTGCACCGAGACGTCGAGCGCGGAGACGCTTTCGTCAGCGATGATCAGTTTTGGTCGTAGCGCCAGCGCTCGGGCGATGCAGACGCGCTGGCGCTGGCCACCGGAGAATTCGTGCGGGTAAAGCTCCATCTGTTCGGCCGACAGGCCGACACGCTCGAACAGCGCCGCCACCCGTTCCCGGCGCTCGTCCTTCGAAGCGATGCCATGGATCACCAGCGGCTCGGCAACGAGGTCGCCGACGCGCATGCGCGGATCGAGCGAGGCGAAGGGATCCTGGAAAATCATCTGGACGTCACGGCGCACCGCCTTGCGTTCGTCGCGGCCAAGACCGGAGAGATTGCGCCCGCCAATGACGATGTCGCCGCTATACGGCGCCAGTCCGGCCAGCGCCTTGGCGGTGGTCGACTTGCCGCAGCCGGATTCGCCGACCAGAGCGAGCGTTTCGTTGGGCGCGATCGAGAAGCTGACGCCCTCGACGGCGTGGACGCGGCGGGTGACCTGGCCAAAGATGCCGCCACGCAGATCGAAGCGGACATGCAGGTCGTTGACCTCGGCGACATTGGCCGGCTCCAAGACGTCAATCGCATCCCTGGATTTCTGTCGACCGACACCACTGCCGATGCGCGGCACGGCAGCCAGCAGTTCGCGCGTATAGTCGGCCTGCGGGCGGGCAAAAATATCCGATGTCGTGCCTTCTTCGACCATGCGGCCGTCGCGCATGACGATGACCCGGTCGGCCATTTCGGCAACCACGCCCATATCGTGGGTGATCAGGATGACGCTGGTGCCATGCTGGCGCTGCAGGTCGCGCAACAGCTCCAGCACTTCGCCTTGCACGGTGACGTCGAGCGCCGTCGTCGGCTCATCGGCGATCAGCACGTCGGGCTCGAGCGCCAGCGCCATGGCGATCATCACCCGCTGGCGCATGCCGCCGGAGAGTTCGTGCGGAAACTGCTTTAGCCGGCTTTCCGCCTCCGAAATGCGCACCGCCTTCAACGCCTCGATCGCGCGCTGGCGGGCTTGCGCCGACGACAGGCTGGTATGCGCTTCGATGGATTCGGTCAGTTGCCGGCCGATCGACAGCACCGGATTGAGCGAGGTCATCGGCTCCTGGAAGATCATGGCGATGCGGTCGCCGCGAATGCGCCGCATCTGGCGTTCGTCGAGGGTTGCTAGGTCGGTGTCGCCCCGATTCCCATCCCGAAGACGGATCATGCCTGACGATATGCGCGCCGCCGGCTGCGGCAAAAGCTGCATGATCGCCAGCGCGGTCATCGACTTGCCGGAGCCGGATTCGCCGGCAATGCAGAGCGTCTCGCCGCGCGCCAGCGTCAGCGACAGGTTGGAGACGACATCGCGCTCGCCGTCCTCGCCGCGCACGCTGACGGAGAGGTTGGCGATGGAGAGGACGGGGGTGTCGGCGAGGGTCATTGTGGGTGGAGCCCTGCGACGGATTGGTTCCGTCGCACCATTCGCACAAACCTTGGCGCTGACCCCCACCCGGACGTCCGGTCCGACCTCCCCACAAGGGGGAGGTAGGGCGGCAGCGCTTTACCCTCCCCCTTATGGGGAGGGTCGCTGCGAAGCAGCGGGGTGGGGGTGCAGCGCCGACCTGACATCATTCAAACACGCAACGCGGAAAATAGAACGACACCACCCAGTTCGGCATGTCGACGATCTCGCTGATGCGCAGATCACCACACACCGAGGCCAGCATATAGGCCTCGACCGGATCGATCTGGTAACGCCCAGCGAGCAGATCGACCATCTGCGCCACCGCCTCCTTCGCGCCCGCCATCAGATCCGGCCCAATCCCCGTCGTCACCTCGTAACCCTTGGCATCGAGATGGCGCGTCACCGGGCCCGGCGTGGTGAAGCGCGGCGTCTTCAGCCTGGCGTCCTTGACAAGGTCGAGCTTGAGCACGACGTCCATCGGGCTCTCGATCGCCGTGCCGCAGACCTCGCCATCGCCTTGTGCGGCGTGCGTATCGCCGACCGAGAACAGCGCGCCGGCCACCTCAACCGGCAGATAGAGCGTCGTGCCGGCAGCGAGATCGCGGATGTCGAGATTGCCGCCGACCCGCCGTGGCGGCACCACCGAGTGAAGCCCCATCTCAGCCGGCGCATTGCCGATGGTGCCGGCGAACGGCTTCAGTGGCACGCGCGCGTTTTTCCCGAACAGCGCCGGTTCGAGCGCGGCTGCATCGTATTTCCAGATGTTCAGCGCCGGTTCCGTGAAGTCATCGGCGAGCAGGCCGAAACCGGGAATGTTCGCCGTCCAACCGAAGCCGGACGGTTTGAACATCTCGATCGTCACCTTGAGCGCGTCACCCGGCTCGGCGCCCTCGACGAAGATCGGCCCGGTCACCGGGTTGACCCCGGCGAAGTCGAGCTTGACGATTTCGGCGACCGTGCTGTCGGCGTTCAGCTGGCCGCCGGCGGCATCGAGGCACTGGAACTCGATGGTCGCGCCGGGCGCCACCCGCTCGGCCGGGACAAAGGAATTGTCCCAGCCGAAATGGTGATGGCGCCCATGGATGGTGTAGTCGCAGCTATTGCACATCTTTTACGTACACATTGTCATAGTTGATCGGGATATGGACCGGGTCGACATAGAGGTTGTCGGCGCCGCCCATTCGGGCGGATTTCATGGTGAAGCGCTGTTCGTTGAAGACCGGCGCCCAGGGCGCGTCTTCCATCACCTTGTCGTAGATGGCGCTCCACATCTTGTCGCGTTCGCCGGCCTTTGCCGGGTCGACCACAGAATCCGCCTCGGCCGCCTTGGCGTCGAGGTCCTTATTGCAGTACCACGACCAGTTCCAGCCGCCCGGCACCGCGCCGGCGCAGCCGAGGATCGGGCCGTAGAAATTCGACGGATCGGGGAAGTCGGCGATCCAGGCCATGCCGCCCGACCAGATCATCGGCGCGCCGGCCTTGTCACCGCCGGCGGCGATGACATTGGCCTGCGCCAGCGACTGGATGCTGGCCTTGATGCCGATCGCCGCCAGGTCCTGCTGGATCGCTTGGGCAATGCGCGGGTTGGGATCGGTGTTCATGGCGAACAGCTGCGTGTCGAAACCATCGGCATGACCGGCCTCGGCCAGCAGCGCCTTGGCTTTGGCTACGTCATAGGGATAACCCTTGTAGTCCTTGTCGTAGCCCGGCATCGACGGCGGCAGCGGCTGGTTGGCCGGCACGGCGCGGCCGTTGATGATCTGGATGATGCGCGCCTTGTTGAGCGCCATGTTGACGGCCTGACGCACCTTAACATTGTCGAACGGCGCCATGGTGGTGTTCATGGTGACGTAGCCGGTGTGCAGCTGACCGCCTTCGACGACACGCGCCTTCTGCTCGGGATCGGCCATCACCTCCTGGAACTTGGCCGGCGGAATGCCGTCGCCGGGAACATCGATCTCGCCCTTCTGCAAGCGCAGCAGCGCCACGATCGGCTCCTGGCCGATCTCGAAGGTGATCTTGTCGAGATGCGGCAGGCCCTTGTGCCAATAGTCCGCATTGCGCTCGAAGACGATGCGCTGTCCCAGCGTCCACTCGGCGAGCTTGAAGGCGCCGGTGCCGACCGGATGCTTGCCGAAATCGGCGCCATATTTCTCGACCTCTTCCTTCGGCACGACATGGGCGAAATTGATGGCCATGACATGCAGGAAGGTGGCGTCGGGCCGGGTCAGTTCGAACTTGACCGTGTAGGGGTCGATGACGGTGACACCGGACAGGCCTTCGGCCTTGCCGGCGGCGACATCGTCATAGCCCTTGATCGAGCCGAAGAAGCCGGCGCCGGGGCTCTGCGTCTTCGGATTGGTGACGCGGTCGAGCGAATATTTCACGTCGTCGGCCGTCATCTCGCGGCCATTGTGGAATTTCACGCCATGGCGCAGCTTGAAGGTGAAGGTCTGGCCGTCGGGCGAAATCTCGTAGCTTTCTGCCAGATCGGGCTTCAAATTGGTGGTGCCCGGCTCGTAATCCATCAGCCCATCGAACAGGCTCTTGATCATCGACCAGTTCTGCCAGTCATAGCCGATCGCCGGATCGAGGGTCGCAACATCGTCCTTGTAGGTGATGGTGATGGCGCCGCCTTGCTTGGCGTTGGGATCGACCGTGTCTTCGGCGCGGACGCTTGTCATGCCGAGCATGAGGGCCAAGGCCGATGCCGCGACTGTGGATGCGAGAAACTTTTTCATTGTTGTGTTCCCTTTCTCTGTTTCATTTTCATCTGAGCTTGATGCGGGGATCGATGAACGGCGCGATGATGTCGGCGAGCAGATTGCCGAGCACGATGGCGAAGGCCGAGACCAGCGTGACGCCCATGATGATCGGAATGTCGACGCGCTGGATCGCCTGCCACGCCAGCTGACCGATGCCGGGCCAGCCGAACACGCTTTCGACGACGACGATGCCGCCCATGAAGATGCCGATGTCGATGCCGATCATGGCGATGACCGGCAGGATGGCATTCGGCAGTGCGTGGCGGAATATGATGGCGCTGCGCGCCAGGCCCTTGGCCCGCGCCGTGCGGACATAATCCTGGCGCAGGACGTCAATCATCGACGAGCGCATCATGCGCGCGTACCAGCCGGCGCCGAGTATGCCCATGGTCAGCGACGGCAGCACCAGATGGCGCCATGTGCCGTAGCCGCCGATCGGAAACCAGCTTAGCCGCACGGCAAAGACGTAGAGCAGCAACAAGCCGACGACGAATTGCGGCGCCGAGACGCCGACGAAGGAGGCCACCATCAGGGTCTGGTCGGTGGCGGAGCCGCGCTTGACGGCGGCGATCAGCCCCATGCTTAGACCGATCAGCAACTCGCACAATATGGCGCCCACCATCAAAAGCAGGCTGGCCGGCAGCCGCGAGACGATGAGCTCGGTAACCTCCGAGCGCTGGATGTAGGAGCGGCCGAGATCGCCGCTGATTAGCTTCGTCAGGTAGTGCCAATACTGGACGACGAAAGGCTGGTCGAGGCCGAGCTGCTGGCGGATGTTTTCCACCGTCTGCGGCGTAGCACTGCGGCCGGCGATCTGCCGCACCGGGTCGGCCGGCAAGAGGTAGAGCAGCGCAAAAGTGATCAGCGAGACGCCAAGCAGGATGAGCAGCGACTGGATCAGCCGGCGGCCGAGATAGGCGATCATGACCGGCCCCCCATTATTCCCGGCCCCTTTGCGTCGGATCGAGGATGTCGCGCAATGCGTCGCCGATCAGGTTGAAGGCCAGCGCCAACGCCAGGATTGCGGCGCCGGGGAAGAACACCAGCCAGGGGGCGGCCTGGAAATAGGTCTGGTTCTCGAAAATGATGTTGCCCCACGACGCGGTCGGCGGCTGCACACCGATGCCGAGGAAGGAAAGCGTCGCCTCGAGCAGAACCGTGGTCGAGATGCCGAGCGTGCCCCAGACGATGATGGTCGGCAGCAGATGCGGCAGGATGTGGCGAAATAGGATGCGCGGCGCACTCGCCCCGATGCTGCGCTCGGCATCGATGAACTCGCGTTCGGCCAGCGACGATGTCTCGGTGTAGATGACACGCGCCGTCTGCACCCAGTTGACCAGCGCGATGACCATGGCGACGATCCACAGGCTGGGCTGAAACACTGCCGCCAGGCAGATGGCGAGCAGCAGCGCCGGGAACGCCATCATCAGATCGGTGAAGCGCATCAGCGCGCTGCCGATCCAGCCGCGGAAATAGCCTGCGGTGACGCCCACCAAAGTGCCGATCAAAAGCGCCACGCCATTGGCGACGATGCCGATGATCAGCGAGGTGCGGGCGCCGTAGAGGATGCGGGTCAAGAGGTCACGTCCGAGCAGGTCGGTGCCGAGCCAGTACTGGGCGCTGGGCGGCAGCGGCGAGCCCTCGATGGTCAGGCCGTCGAACATCTGCTCGTTGGGGTCATAGCCGGTCAGCCGGGGCGCCAGCACAGCGCCGGCAAGGACAATGGCGACGATGACCAGGCCGAGCAGCGCCAGGCGGCGTTTCACCAGCCGGCGCCAGACACCGGCGCGCGGCTTGACCGGCATGCGCACCGGCAGATCAGGCGCGATGGGACTGGTCATCGCCGCCTTCTTCCCCCGTTGCTTCCTCGCTTTGCATTGCCACGATGCGACGCGCGGCATCCTCGACGCTGATCTGCCAGCTCATCGCCAGCGATCGCAGTTGTGCATAGGCACGCTCGTCGTCGCTGCCTTTCGACAGTGCCGTCACCGCGCGCACAATGGTCTGGCGCTCGGCGACGCGCTGGCGCAGTGACGCTATCTCGCCAGCTAAATGCTTGCGTGCCTCGAAGCTCTGCCTTGCGATCAGCAATGCGCTGTACACACCGGCATTGCCGACCGGCTTCAGCAGCTGCGCATCGGCCTTGTGCGACAGCGCCCATTCGATACGCCCCGGCGCCTCGGAACCGATCAGCGCCACCATCGGCATCGGCGCTTCACCGGCTTTCCACGGGAATTGCTCGTCGAAACCGAGATCGGCATCGAAGAAGACGAAGTCGGCGGCGAGAGCTTCCGGCGGCAATTCCGGCCAGCAGTCGATCGTAGCCAGGCCGATGGCCGACAATTGCCTGGTGATGGCCTGCACCGTCGGATGCGGGCGATGCAGGATAAAGGCTCTGGCGCCACCGAGATTGGGGATGCGCGCCCGGGTCATGACACCACCCTCAGGCGCGGACGGCCGAATGTCTTGGCGGGGTCGTAGCGCGACAGATAGGGATCCGGCGCGACCTCATCCTCCTGGCTGACGACCTCGAAGAAGCCATCGGCGATCCGGCCGATGATCACCGGCAGCGTCGCGTGCTGGGAGTGGGCGTCGATGGCGATCGGCCCGAGCCGGGTGGAGAAGCGCCGCTCGGCGAAGGCTTTGGAAAATTCCGCCGGGCCGGCATCAGTGTCGCGCGACAGCACGTCGGCCATCACCTGCACCGAGGCATAGGCGGAGGCCTCGAAGGACGAAGCGAAGGCAGCCGGCCGGGGCGCGAAATAGGGCCCGACCGACAGATGCCCTTTCCCTGTCTCGCCGATCGCCGGCAACTCGCCTTCGGTGAGGTTGCAGGAGATGACGGGGCAGTTTTCCGGCCTGAATGCCGCATCCTCATCGCCCAGCTCGCGGTAAGCCGCCAGGAAGGCGTAGGATGAGGTGCCGATCAGATTGTTGAGGATGAAGCTCGGCCTCGTCGCCCGGATTTCCGCGATTAGCCGCGACACGTCGGTCTCGCCGATGCGCAGATAGCGCTCGCCCAGCACTTTGCCGCCGGCATCCGCGATCAGGTCGCGCGCTACGCGGTTCATCTCCCAGCCCCAGATGTAGTTCGAGCCGAGCAGGAAGCCGTTGGCGCCGAAACGCGGCACGACATGCGCCATCAGCGGAACCAGATGCTGGTTGGGGCAGGCGTGCATGTAGACGACATGCTCGTTGGCCTCGAACCCTTCATAGGGGCAGGCATACCAGAGCATGCCGCCGGCCTTCTCCAGCACGGGGATCGTTTCCTTGCGGCTCCAGGAGGTGACGCAACCGACGACATGGCGCGCGCTGCTGGTCCTGAAAATGTCCTCGCACAAAGTCGCGTAGCGATCGGCATTACTTTGCGGATCGCGCTCGACCGGAACCAGTTCGATGCCATAGCTCCGATCGGCATTGATGTCGGCGATGGCGCGCATGGCCCCCATCCGGCACGCATCGGAGACCAGCTGGTAGCTGCCCGAGCGGGAATACAGGATGCCGATCTCGATACGCCGTTTCAAACCGATCCTCAGAAATGACAATGCCCCGCAGCCAGCGCCGGAGGGCGAGGCATGCGAGGCATATTTGCCGCCCGGCGACCAAGGCCGGTATTTTGCGCTAGCGTATTCGGTCCGGCGGGTCAGTCAAGCGGGAAAGTACGTGGTCATGGGATCGGCCTTGTCCGGCTGCTTCTAGTTCCGCAGCGTGAACATCAAAGGCGCCACGACAGCCGTACCGGCCTTCTCAGGCGGTGGCGCGGGCACCGTCGCACCCTGCAGAATGCTGAGCGCGGCGCGATCGAGATCGGCGTCCCCCGAAGATCGTGTCAGCCGGACGGAGGTCACCTTGCCCGAAGCGCTGACGACGAAGGTCACATTTGCGGTACCCACGGCGCGCCGCGACCTTGCCGCGCTCGGGTAGCGCTTGTGCCGATTGATCCATCCGATCAGCTGGGAGTTCCATTTGCTTGCACTGACTGATGATCCTCTCGATTGCGAAGCCTTCGGCGCCGACGCCTTCGCCGCTGCCTTTTGATCGACACTGGCGGTCACGACCGCTTTCGCCGGCGCGGCCTTTTCCTTCTTCTCTTTCGGTTTCGGCTTGGGTTTTTCGGCAGCCTTCTTCGCCTTCTCGATCGGCTTGGCCTCCACCGGCTTGGTCTCCGCCGGCTTGGTCTGGGGCAGCGGAATGACCACATCCGGCGCTATGGTCGGGACGATGTCGGGCACCATCTCATCCAGCGGCGGCGATTGATCGGGCTGCTCGGCCGCTGCGGTCTCGATCGGAGCGGTCTTATCGGGTTGAGCCGCTTCCCTCTTCTCGGTGACCGGCTCCGGCTTACCGGGCTCGGGCTCTACGACGGGCTTCAGTTCGGCAACCGCCTCCTCGATCTGGTTCGGCGGCTCGGGCGTCACCACGTCGGCCGCTGAGTCCACCCGCACCGCCGGCGCCACCATCATCGGCGACAGCTCGATAGCCACAGCCGGCGGCGGGCCTCCATCGGCCATGTTGGCCAGGCTGAAGCTC
>NZ_AYVN01000006.1:0-242296 GCF_000502815.1 Mesorhizobium sp. LSJC269B00 | reverse complement strand
CAAGGGGGAGAGACACCCAACTCCTGCGAGAGGGGTTCGGTCACAAGCGCGATGAGGAAGTGTGCAAGGATCCAAGGCTTTGCGATCCTTGGGTCTTTGGCGGGAGGAGAGCGCAGCCCGATCAGGCTCTTCAGGCGCTTGAAGGCGAGCTCGATGCGCCAGCGCATGCGGTAGAGCTTGAGGACCGTATCGGCGGGAAACTCCTCCCGGTCAAGCGAGGTCACAAGCAGGACGAAGCCGGCCGCAATCAGCGTCTGCGGTTGAACCTTGTTGCCCTTGGCCCTGGCTTCCTTGTTGATTTTGCGCCGCGCTTCTTGTGCCGCGGCCTCGGATTTGCGCAAGGCGATCAGGCGCATCTNTGGCTTCCTTGTTGATTTTGCGCCGCGCTTCTTGTGCCGCGGCCTCGGATTTGCGCAAGGCGATCAGGCGCATCTTCACAGGCTCGCCCTTCTTGAGTGCCAGCCGGGCAGGCGTTTCGCAGACTTCCTCCCGGCAGCTCTCCAGGTAGCCGATGAGATCGAACGCCCTGCCGTTGGCGTCGAGCCATCGCGCGTTTTTCCACGACGCGCGCACAACAACATCGCCGCCTTGCGCCATCACCTTGGCGATCCGCTCGGCCTGCAGATAGGCGCGGTCACCGATGCGGATCTCGCCCGGCACCACCGGCACGCGGTCGATCAACTCGGCCTCGCTCTGATCGGTGATCTCGATGAAGTCGAACTGCTCGCGCTCAAGCTCGAAGGCGCAGTGCATGCGCCAAAGACCATTGTTCTTCTTCTCATACGCACCGGCCTTGGCAACCGCTGTCGCATCGAGGATGCGAACCAGTCGGCCTTTGGCCAAACCTGCATCCTCGCGCTTCAAAAGGTGCCCAATCAACTGCTGCAGCCATGGTCCTGCATTGCGCAGCCGGCCAAGCAACGCCACGTCCGAAATGTCGGCAATCCCGCTCGCCGCCGCCCAGGCCACGACGCCTCGCATGCCAACCTTGCCAAGGCAGTAAGCCAGTGTCAGGCGCAACAGGTCGCTCGCCGACCTGACGCCGCGCGGGCGCAGGAACGCCTTCGTCTCGCGGGCACTTGCTGCGATCAACTCTTCGCCGCCCAGAAGCTCAATCGTCTCGGCCCAGCCGTCATCAACAAGCGATTCGTGTGNTTGCGCAGCCGGCCAAGCAACGCCACGTCCGAAATGTCGGCAATCCCGCTCGCCGCCGCCCAGGCCACGACGCCCCGCATGCCAACCTTGCCAAGGCAGTAAGCCAGTGTCAGGCGCAACAGATCGCTCGCCGACCTGACGCCCCGCGGGCGCAGGAACGCCTTCGTCTCGCGGGCACTTCCTGCGATCAACTCTTCGCCGCCCAGAAGCTCAATCGTCTCGGCCCAGCCGTCATCAACAAGCGATTCGTGTGTCATCGCAGTGTAGAATCACACCCGATTCCGCAGGGCAATACCTATCTTAGCGCCTATGCGGTTTCGTGCCGGATGTCACTTTGCCCGACGATACGCNAGCGATTCGTGTGTCATCGCAGTGTAGAATCACACCCGATTCCGCAGGGCAATACCTATCTTAGCGCCTATGCCAAAGTGGGGGAGATGTCCGGCAGGACAGAGGGGGCGCCGTAGAGCGCCAACCTCAACCGACCGGCAAGCGCAATTTTGATCAAGCGCCGATGATCTCCGAATGCTGAACTTGGTTTTAAACCGCGATACGTTTGGCAGCAGCCGGAGCAATCATGGACCTCGCCTTTTCCTCGACCATCGATCTCGCCGCCGCAATCGCGGCGCGAAAGATCTCCGCCGTCGAAGCTCTGGACGCCCATCTGGTCCAAATCGACCGACACAACGAGGCCGTCAACGCCATCGTCAATCTCGACCGCGAAGGCGCCCGTGAGCGCGCTGAAAACGCCGACGTGGCATTGGCGCATGGCGATGCGCTCGGCCCGCTGCATGGCGTGCCCTTCACCCTGAAGGATACGCACGAAACGGCCGACATGGAGACCACGGTCGGTTTCCCGCCTTTCGCCAACCATACGGCAAAATCGGACAGCCCGGTCGTCTCCCGATTGAAAGCCGCAGGCGGCATCCTGATTGGAAAGACCAATGTCGCGACCATGCTGGGCGACTGGCAGTCGGACAATCCGCTGTTCGGTCGCACCAGCAATCCGTGGAACCGCTCGCGCACGTCATGCGGGTCCAGCGGTGGCGCCGCGGCAGCGGTGGCGACCGGCATGACGCCGTTCGATGTGGGAACCGACATGCAGGATTCGATCCGCCTGCCGTCGGCTTTTTGCGGTGTCTACGGGTTGAAACCGACCGAGCATCGCGTGTCGCTGGCCGGCGCCTTCCCCGATCCGAACGGCGAGGCGCGAAGCGTGCGGTTGATGTCCTGCCTCGGCCCGCTGGCGCGCAGCGTGGACGATCTTGCGCTGATCTACAAAATCATCGCCGGCCCGGACGGAGCAGACACCGACCTCGCGCCGGTGCCCGTAGAGGCCATGCCCAGGCTCGACCTCAAGACATTGCGCATCGCCGTCGCGCCGTCCTTCCCCGGCTTTCCGGTGGCTGGTAAAATCGCTGCCGCGGTCGAAAGCCTGGCCAAGCGCTTGCAATCAGCAGGGGTGATTGTGGAAGAAGCGAACTTGCCTGAGATCGATCTGCATGACGATCTGGAGCAGGGCGGCGATCTGATCGGCATGATGCTGGAGGCAGCGCAGCCCGAACCGCCGGAGCAGCCAACGCCGATCACCAATTGGTTCGAGGCGCTCGCTCGCCGCGACCGCTCGATCCTGGCCTGGGACAGGTTCTTCGAAACCTGCGATGCCTTGCTGTGCCCGGTCGCCATGACCACGGCCTTCGCGCATTGTGAGCCCGGCACGCCGATCGAAGTCGACGGCAAGGAGCAAAGCTATTGGATGCTACCGGCCTATGGCGCGGTCTTCAATTATTCCGGCCATCCGGCACTCTCGCTGCCCTGCGGGCAAGACCGCGACGGCCTGCCTATCGGCCTGCAACTGGTCGGCAAGCGCTGGTCGGAATCGCGGCTGCTCGGCATCGCCAAGGCGATCGAAGCGCTGACCGGCGGCTTCAAGCGTCCGCCGGGCTACTGAGCAAACCGACCCAACCCATAAGGCGTCAGCAGCGGATCACGCTCGCCGTCGAGAATTTCGCGCGTGGCGAACAGCCCGACCGCGGGCGCCAGCGTGATGCCGGAATGCATGACGGCGACATAGAGGCCGTCGGCGCCCTCGGCGCGGCCGATGATCGGAAAGCCGTCGATCGGCGTCGGCCGGTAGCCAACCGTGTGGAAATCGAATTCCAGTTCGTCGGCGCCGCGCAAAGCCGCCTTCATTGCTGCAAACAGCTCGCGCGCCGTGGCGTCGGGATTCTCACCGGGATCGCTCCCCGCGAAATCCGAGCCGGCGATGATGCGGCCCTCCGCCGTCTGGCGCATATGCAGCCTCTCGGCATGCACCAGCCCGGTGAGGAGCTTCTTGTAGGGCTGCGAGTGGACGATCAGACCGGGCGGCGTCTCGATCGGCAGCTTGATGCCGGCGGTAGCGGCAATATCGGGCGCCCCGACACCGGCTGCGATCACCACCTCTTCGGCTGGCATCAGCCCATGCGATGTATCGACACCGGCAATCCTGCCATCGGTCTGGACAAGTGCGGTTACAGAACTGGAGAGAACGCGCGCACCTTGCCGTTCTGCGTCGGCCAGCAGCGCCTTGGCCGCTGCGACCGGTTCGGCCACGCCTTCTTCCGCGACATAGACAGCGAATTCCGGCGGCTCGACGAGATTGGGCTCGATTTGCGCTGCCCGCCCGGCGTCGACGCGTTCGATGCCGTAACCCCAGGAAGCGTGCTCAGCCGCGTAGGCTTCGAGCCGGTCGGCCGGCAGATCCCAGCACAGCCCGCCGCACCAGGCGAGCGGCAGGCCGGGCAGCTCGTTTGCCAGCCGCTTCCATTCGGCCATCGCACGGATGCGCAGCCGGAAATAGATTTCGGGATTGCCCCAGCTGGCGTTGATCCAGGCAAAGGAGTTTGGCGTGGCGACGCCGCCGGCACCACTATCGGAAATCACAGTCACCCGCGCCCCGGCCTTGGTCAGGTGCCAGGCGATGGACGCCCCGATAATGCCGGCGCCAATGACGATGACTTCTTTAGCGCTGCTCATACCGGACCTCTCAGAATGGGCTCCTCTGATGCCACCGTAACGATTCAAGCTCAAGTGTGGTCGGCCTGCCGGCCCGAAACTGTCGACAGGCCAGCAATGCGCTGCTAGAAGCCCGCGCCACAGACAGGATTCCAGAAATTGGCTGAAGACATCGAACAGGCGGTATCGCGCCGCCGCACTTTCGCGATCATCGCCCACCCCGACGCCGGAAAGACGACGCTCACCGAAAAGCTGCTGCTGTTCGGCGGCGCCATCCAGCTTGCCGGCGAGGTCAAGGCCAAGAAGGATCGCATCCAGACCCGGTCCGACTGGATGAAGATCGAGCGCGAGCGCGGCATTTCGGTCGTCACCTCGGTGATGACCTTCGAATATGAGGACAATGTCTTCAACCTGCTCGATACGCCCGGCCACGAGGATTTTGCCGACGACACCTACCGCACCCTGTCGGCGGTCGATAGCGCCGTCATGGTCATCGACGCCGCCAAGGGCATCGAGCCGCGCACGCTGAAACTGTTCGAAGTCTGCCGGCTGCGCGACATCCCGATCATCACCTTCATCAACAAGATGGACCGCGAAAGCCGCGACCCGTTCGAAATTCTCGACGAGATCGAGCAGAAGTTGGCGCTGGACACTGCCCCCATCACCTGGCCGATCGGCCGCGGCAAGACTTTTGCCGGCACCTACCACCTGGCGCTCAACGCTGTGCGCAGGGGCGATGCCGAGAAAGACCGCACGCCGGTCAACGGCCCCGACTCCAACCGCGTCGCCGGCCTGCTGCCGGAAAACGAGCGCGAGGCCTTCATCGAGGAGCTGGAGCTCGCGCGCGAAGCTTGCCGCCCGCTCGACATCGACGCCTTCCGCGAAGGCCATCTGACACCGGTCTATTTCGGCTCGGCGCTGCGCAATTACGGCGTGCGCGACCTGATCGAGGCGCTCGGCGCCTTCGGGCCGCCGCCGCGTGCGCAGGACGCAGACACCCGCAAGGTCGAGGCGACGGAGGAGAAGATGACGTCCTTCGTGTTCAAGATCCAGGCCAATATGGACCCCAACCATCGCGACCGCATCGCCTTCGTGCGCGTCTGTTCGGGCAAGCTCGAGCGCGGCATGAAGGCCAAGCTGGTGCGCACCGGCAAGCCGATGAGCCTGTCGGCGCCGCAGTTCTTCTTTGCCCGCACCCGCGTCACCGCCGACGAAGCGTTTGCCGGCGATGTCGTCGGCATTCCCAACCACGGCACGCTGCGTATCGGCGATACGCTGACCGAAGGCGAGGAGATACTGTTCCGCGGCGTACCCAACTTCGCGCCGGAAATCCTGCGCCGTGTGCGCCTCGGCGACGCGATGAAGGCGAAAAAACTCAAGGAAGCGCTGCACCAGATGGCCGAGGAAGGCGTCGTGCAGCTGTTTTCGCCGGAAGACGGCTCGCCGGCCATCGTCGGCGTTGTCGGCGCGCTGCAGCTCGACGTCTTGAAGGAAAGGCTGAATTTCGAATACACGCTGCCGGTCGAATTCGAAATGTCGCGCTTCTCGGTCTGCCGCTGGATCTCTGCCGACGATAGGGCCGAAACGCTTCGCTTCATTGAGGCGCATCGCGGCGACATCGCCCGCGACCTCGACAACGACCCTGTGTTTCTCGCCCAGCACGCCTTCTCGCTGAACTACGAAGCCGAACGCTGGAAGGCGATCCGCTTCGCAACCGTCAAGGACTACCAGGTCCGCGACAAGGCGGCGTAAGGCGCCATCTTGCCTTCTCCCCGTTCACTGGGAGAAGGTGCCCGAAGCGCGGATGAGGGGCAGCGAGGCGTTGAGGGCTTCACTCAGCCTTTGGCAGCTTCCTCGATCTTGGCGATATCGATCTTGCTCATCTGCATCATCGCCGACATCACCCGCCCGGCCTTGGCCCGATCCGGATCCAGAAGCAGGCGCGGCAGTTGCTCCGGCACGACTTGCCAGGAGACGCCGAACTTGTCCTTCAGCCAGCTGCATTGCGACGGTTCGCCGCCGCCTTCGATGAGCTTGTCCCAGAAATAATCGACCTCTTCCTGGGTCTTGCAGTCGATCGACTGTGACATCGCCTCGTTGAACTTGAATTGCGGTCCGCCGTTGAGTGCCTGGAACTGCACGCCGTCGAGTTCGAACGTGGTCACCAGCGCCTTGCCGGCATCGGCTTGGCCTTCGGGCCAACGCAGCACGCTCAGCACCTTCGAGTTCTTGAAGATGGAGACGTAGAAATTCATCGCCTCTTCGGCCTGGCCATCGAACCACAGGCAGGTGGTGATCTTTTGCATGTCATGCTCCTCGGGTGTTTGGTTGCGGTTACAGGTGAAGCTGCTGACTTATTGAAATGGTGCCATTCCTTGCCGTCGTCCCAAGGACGGATGCCGGGCTAGCGATCCGACACTGGCCGGCAATCTTTTTCGAAACCCTGATTTCAGCGAGACTCTGGCGCATTGCAAAAATGTGGCCAGACCATACTTGCCGGTCTATAAACCCTGCGATCCAAATCCAGCGCCGCCACGCTCCGCGTTGAGCGCAGCCAGCCAGCCAAGGAAAATTCATGCCTGCCTATCGCTCCCGCACCACCACCCACGGCCGCAACATGGCCGGCGCCCGCGGCCTGTGGCGCGCCACCGGCATGAAGGACTCGGATTTCGGCAAGCCGATCATCGCGGTGGTCAATTCCTTCACCCAGTTCGTGCCGGGTCATGTCCATCTGAAAGACCTTGGCCAGTTGGTGGCGCGCGAGATCGAGAAGGCCGGCGGCGTCGCCAAGGAATTCAACACCATCGCCGTCGATGACGGCATCGCCATGGGCCATGACGGCATGCTCTATTCGCTGCCGTCGCGCGAGCTGATCGCGGACTCGGTCGAATACATGGTCAACGCGCATTGCGCCGATGCCATGGTCTGCATCTCCAATTGCGACAAGATCACGCCCGGCATGCTGATGGCCTCCTTGCGCCTCAATATCCCAAGCGTCTTCGTCTCCGGGGGGCCGATGGAAGCCGGCAAGGTGGTGCTCGCCGGCAAGACACAAGCGCTCGACCTGGTCGACGCCATGGTTGCCGCCGCCGACGACAAGATCTCCGACGAGGACGTCAAGGTCATCGAACGCTCGGCCTGCCCGACCTGCGGCTCGTGCTCCGGCATGTTCACCGCCAATTCGATGAATTGCCTGACCGAGGCGCTCGGCCTGTCGCTACCCGGCAATGGCTCGACCCTCGCAACCCACGCCGACCGCAAGCGGCTGTTCGTCGAGGCCGGCCATCTCATCGTCGATCTCGCCCAGCGCTACTACGAGCAGGATGATGAGTCGGCACTGCCGCGCAGCATCGCCTCCAAAGGCGCCTTCGAGAACGCCATGACGCTCGATATCGCCATGGGCGGCTCGACCAACACCGTGCTGCATATCCTGGCCGCCGCCCATGAGGGCGAGGTCGACTTCACCATGGAAGACATCGACCGGCTGTCACGCCGCGTTCCGGTGCTGTGCAAGGTCGCACCGGCCAAGTCCGACGTGCATATGGAAGATGTCCATCGTGCCGGCGGCATCATGGCCATCCTTGGCCAACTCGACAATGCCGGACTGCTCAACCGCGACCTGCCGACGGTGCATACGGCGAGCCTTGGCGAAGCGCTCGACCATTGGGACATTTCCCGCACCTCAAGCCAGAGCGTCCGCGACTTCTTTCTCGCCGCTCCGGGTGGCGTGCCGACACAGCTCGCCTTCAGCCAGGACCGCCGCTGGGCCGAGCTCGACCTCGACCGCGAGAAGGGCGTCATCCGTTCGGCCGAAACGCCGTTCTCCAGAGACGGCGGGCTTGCGGTTCTGAAAGGCAATCTCGCGCTCGACGGCTGCATCGTGAAGACCGCCGGGGTCGACGAGTCGATCCTGAAGTTCACCGGCCCGGCCCGCGTGTTCGAAAGCCAGGACGCTTCCGTCAAAGCGATCCTGTCCAACGAGATCAAGGCCGGCGATGTCGTCGTCATCCGCTATGAAGGGCCGCGTGGCGGCCCCGGCATGCAGGAAATGCTCTACCCCACGAGCTATCTGAAGTCGAAAGGCCTCGGCAAAGCCTGCGCGCTGGTCACCGACGGCCGCTTCTCCGGCGGCACATCAGGCCTGTCGATCGGCCATGCCTCGCCCGAAGCAGCGGAAGGCGGCACGATCGGACTGGTGCAGGAAGGCGATACGATCGAGATCGACATCCCCAACCGCACGATCCGGCTTGCTGTCAGCGACGCTGAACTCGACGCGCGCCGCGCGGCCATGGAGGCAAAGGGCGCCATGGCCTGGAAGCCCGAGGAAAAGCGCAAGCGCAAGGTGACGACCGCGCTGCGCGCTTACGCCGCCTTCGCCACCAGCGCCGACAAGGGCGCGGTGCGGCACGTGCCGGAGTGATCCAGCCCGGCTAGTGGTACTGGCCGTACCAAGGCGATTTCGGATCGGGAAGATAGGGCCAATCCGTGCGGGTTGGCAGCGATCGCTTTGCGTCTTCCGCCTGTGATGGTGTCAAGAAGATGCCGAACAGGTCGTTTCCACCGTTGAGCGCGTAGTATCGCACGCCCGAATGGGTGAGTTGGTCATTGATGATTTTGAAGAAGACATAAGTGGCCGTGCCCCAGCTTTTGTCTTCGCTGCCCACACTAACCGGGGCGTATATCACGAACTCCTGGCCAGCCGAGCGCACGGCATATCGTGAAGCGTACATGTCTACGCTTTCCTCGATTGCGATTGGGTCTTTCACATATTGCCGAAGCTCGGGCAAAACTTCTTGGTAGGTCTTTGCGATTCCTTGTTCGGCGAGGTTCTCCGCGTCGAGGTGATGCGCCTTGTCGTAGTCGAGAGCCATGGCAGGAGATTGCGCGGCAAAGGTGCCCAACAAGACGGATCGTAGAAAGGACATGAACCGAGCAGCGCGCATACTCGCACTCCGTTATGGCATCAACTGATATTCATAAAGCTTCTGATACAGCCCGCCTTGGTTGAGCAGCGTGCGATGCGCGCCGCTTTCCACCACCTTGCCGGCCTCCAGCACCACGATCGTGTCGGCCTGGTGCACGGTCGACAGGCGGTGGGCAATGACGATGGTGGTGCGCCCGACCGTCAGCTGCTGCAGCGCGTCGCGGAAAAGCGCCTCGGATTCGGCGTCGAGCGCGCTGGTCGCCTCGTCTAGCAGCAGGATTTCGGCATTGCGCAGCATGGCGCGCGCGATCGAGATGCGCTGGCGCTGGCCGCCTGACAGCAGCGCGCCATTCTCGCCGACATCCGTGTCGTACCCTTTCGCCTGGGCGCTGATGAAGTCATGTGCATTGGCGGCCCTTGCGGCGGCCATTACTTCCTCGTCCGTGGCGCCCTCGCGCCCGAGCCTGATGTTGTGCATGATCGTGCCGGCAAACAGGAACGTGTCCTGGCTGACATAGGCGATCTTTTCCCTGACCGAGGTGAGCGTGGCACAAGAAATGTCCTGCCCGTCGAACATCACCCTGCCGACCTGCGGGTCGTACATGCGCATGATCAGGTTGAGGATGGTCGACTTGCCGCTGCCCGAGGGTCCGACCAGCGCCGTCATCTTGCCTGCGGCAAGCGTCAGGTCCAGTCCCTCGAACACCGGCGCGCTTTCGGGGTAGGCGAAGCTGACATTGTCGAAATGGATCTCGCCCGGCCCGGCCCGCAGCGGCTTTGCATCCGGCTTTTCGGCCAGCGTCAGCGGCCGGTCGGCGAGCTGGAACATCATGCGCACGCCGACAATGCCGGTTTCAAGCGAGATGCGTACGCGGGCCAGGCGCTTGGCCGGCTCATAGGCCAACAGCAGCGCCGCGATGAACGCCATGATGTTGCCCGGCATCTGACCGCCGCCGCCCAGAACCAGGAAGCCGCTGACAAAAACGGCGCCAGCGATGGCCAGCCCCGCAAGCGTTTCCATCACCGGGCTGGTGGCGGCCTCCAGCGTGGCGATGTTGTTGGCGCGGCTCTCCACGTCCGACACGGCCTTGTACATGCGCTTGCGCATGGCGCCTTCGAGACCGAAGGATTTGACGACGCGCACGCCGATCGCCGTTTCCTGCATCACCTGCACGATCTGGCCGAGCGAACGGAATTCTTGCGAGGCAATTTTTCGGACGCGCTTCAGGATACGATTGACGCCGTAAATGGCGATCGGCCCGATCACCAGACAGATCAGGGACAGCGCCGGCTGCTGCCAGACCATCACCCCCACCAGCGCAGCCAGCGTCACCAGGTCGCGAACATAGGACGTGACGATTTGGTCGAGCACGCTGCGCGCGGCCTGGGCATTGTTCGTCATGCGCGAAATCAGTTCGGACGAAGAGGTCGAATGATAGAATTCGATGCCTTGCGCAAGAATGCTGTCATAGATCTTGCGCTGCCGGTCGGCGATGATGGCATTGCCGACCCTGCTCATGAAGTAGGCCTGGATGAAGTTTGCGAAGCCCTTGAGAATGAAAATCGCTCCGGTCGCCGCCGCGATCAGATTGACCTGCCCAATCCGCTTGTAAACCACGAATTCATTGGTGATTTCGCGCAGCATATAGGCGCTGGCTGCTGTCGTTGCCGCCACCACCAGCATCGACAGAATGGCCGCAGCGTAGCCAAATCTATGCGCGTAAAAGGATTCCCGCAAAAGCCTTGCGATAAGGCGCTGGTTTTCCGTCGAACGGAAGAAGCGAAACAAATGGCCGATCCCATGCCTGACTGACGAATTTCGGATTCGCCACCGGGGCGAAAGGCGGCTTATAGAGCGAGTTGTGGCCGGATGGAACCTTTCGCTGTCGCGGAGACAATCGGCTGCGGCACGGTGTCTTTTGCGCCACGATTGCGGCGACTGATCTGCGGGGAGATGACGACAGATGGATTTCGACCTTGTTGTGCGCGGCGGAACGCTGCCCGACGGCACCGTCGCCGACCTGGGCATCATCGGCGAGACGATCGTCGCCATCGAGTCCGAACTGCATGTCAGCGCCGGCACGGCGATCGACGCCCGTGGCAATCTGATCTCGCCGCCCTTCGTCGATCCGCATTTCCATATGGACGCCACGCTGTCCTACGGCATTCCACGCATCAACGCTTCGGGCACGCTGCTGGAAGGCATTTCGCTGTGGGGCGAACTGAAGCCGCTCTTGACCCATGACGCGGTGCGCGAGCGGGCGCTCGCCTATTGCGACTGGGCGGTCTCGATGGGCCTGCTCGCCATCCGTACCCATGTCGATGTCTGCGACGACCGGCTGCTGGCGGTCGAGGCGCTGCTCGACGTCAAGAAGATTGTCGCGCCCTATATCGATCTGCAACTGGTCGCTTTCCCGCAGGATGGCTTCTACCGTTCGCCGACGGCGCGCCAGAACACGCTGCGCGCGCTCGACATGGGCGTCGACATCGTCGGCGGCATCCCGCATTTCGAACGCACCATGGCCGACGGCACGCGCTCGGTCACCGAACTTTGCGAAATCGCGGCAGATCGCGGGCTGATGGTCGACCTGCATTGCGACGAGACCGACGATCCGTTGTCGCGCCACATCGAGCAGCTTGCCTATGAGACGCAGCGCCTTGGCCTGCAGGGCAAGGTGGCCGGCTCGCACCTCACCTCGATGCACTCGATGGACAATTATTACGTCTCCAAGCTGCTGCCGCTGATCGCCGAGGCCGGTGTCTCGGCGATCCCCAATCCGCTGATCAACATCATGCTGCAGGGCCGCCACGACACGTTTCCCAAACGCCGCGGCATGACCCGGGTGAAGGAGATGCAGGCGCTCGGCATCCGCGTCGGCTGGGGCCAGGATTGCGTTCTCGACCCCTGGTATTCGCTCGGCACCGCCGACATGCTCGACGTCGCCTTCATGGGGCTTCACGTCGCTCAGATGTCGAGCCCTGCCGACATGGCACGCTGCTTCGACATGGTCACCAACGTCAACGCCGCCATCATGGGCCTCGATCATCTCGGCCTTGCCGTGGGCAAGCGCGCCAGCTTCGTTATCCTCGATGCCGGCAATCCGATCGAAGCCTTGAGGTTACGTGCCGAACGGCTGTGCGTTGTCGCCAGGGGCAAGGTGGTGGCCGAGCGCACGAAGCAGGAGACACGGCTGTCGATCGTCGGCCGTCCCGGACAGGTGAACCGGCGGCACAAAACTGCGTAGAAACAGCCGATTTCCGCCGCTGGTCTTACCGATTTGCCTCGTCAAAGCGGCCGCTTGCAGCTAGGGAGCCGCATGGCCCAGTCGCTCGTCCGCACCTTTACCATCAGGAACGCGCTTCTGGCCGGCATCCTTTTGATGCTGGCCGGCGACTTCATGTTCGCGCTGAACGACGCGATGGGCAAATGGCTGGTCGCCAGCTTCTCGGTCGGCCAGGTGGTGCTGATCCGATCCATCGGCGCCTTCATCGTGCTCGGCCCGATGATCGCCAACCAGGGCGCCGGCAGACTGTTCCAGATGGAGCGGCCGGTCCTCCAGATTCTGCGCGTGCTGGCGACCACGGTGGACACAGCCTTGTTTTACGCGGCCGTCGTCTATCTGCCGCTGGCCGATGTGATGAGCTTCTACATGGCGGGGCCGATCTATGTGGCGGCGCTGTCGCATTTCCTGCTCGGCGAAAAGGTCGGCTGGCGCCGCTGGGCGGCCATCCTGGTCGGCTTCTGCGGCGTGCTGATCATCTTGAAGCCGTCTTCGGCGGCGTTCTCGCAGTCCTCGCTGTTCGCACTGGTCGGCAGCATTGCCTTCGCCTTCGCCATCATCCTCAGCCGCCGCCTGCGCGGCACCAGCGACACAACGCTGGTCACCTGGCAGACTATCGGCACGCTGCTGGTCGGCGGCGTGATGACCATAGGTGCCTGGCAGACGCCCTCGGCACTCGATTTCGGCGCCATGCTCCTGCTCGGCATCGTCTCCTGCAGCGCGCATCTGATGATTACCAGGGCGCTGAAACTGGCCCCTGCCTCGACGCTGGCGCCGCTGCACTACAGCCTGCTTCTATGGGCGGTGATCTTCGGCCTGGCCTTCTTCGGCGACGTGCCGGGACCGCGCATCCTGATCGGCTCGGCCATCGTCGTGCTCGCCGGCCTGTTCATCTTCCACCGCCAGAAGGTGGTCGAAACAGTCGTGCCGCCGGAGAACGTGCCGAAAGGCGTGAATTGACCTAACCTTGGCGCACCGCCGCCAGATGCCGTGAAAACTCAGGCGTTTCCATCAGCGCCTTGCAACGGGCGAAGCGGCCGCCGGCATAGGCGCGGAAATCCTCGACCGGGTTGTTGTTGGCAAGCTGGATCAGCCCCCACAGCGTCCACAACAGGTCGCACATCGCCTTGTAGATAACGACGCGGCCGCGCTCGGCCGGTTTTGCCTCGCCGCCGAAATAGGCGCGCATCATCTCTTCCTCTTGCGTGGTGTCGAACCGGCCTTCGACCGAGAGGTCGCCGAGGTCCCAGAGCGGGTCGTTCATCCCCGAATATTCCCAGTCGATGATCCACATCCGCTCGCCCGTATCGAGAAAATTCTCGCACAGTGGATCGCAATGGCAGGCGGCAATCGGCAGTCTATGGGCAGCAAGGGACGCACGCACGGTGTCGGATTCGCGCACCACGTCGTGGTAGCCCGGCGGCAAGGCGACTTCCTTGGTCGATAAGACCTTGAGATAGTCGTCGATCATCGCAAACAGCTCGAAGCGGAACGGAAATACCGCACCGGACGTGTGCAGCTTGCGGAAGGCTTCTCCGGCGCGGGCCGGGCTGCCGGCGCGCAGCTTGAACTTTTCCGGCGACATCGTCACGGCGCCGGCAACGAAGCGGCTCGCCAGCACGCCTGTCGCGGGGTCGACATGCAGCACTTCGGGGCTGACGCCCGCTTTGGCCGCCTCACGCGCCGCCACCGCTTCATTGGCGCGGTTGATATACTCCTCGGTGCCTTTGCCGGGGATACGCAGGCAGATATCGCCGGCCCGAAAGACGAGATTGGTCATCCCGCCCAGCCGCTCCAGCGGTCCGTCGTAGCCCGCCAATGCCGGAATCGCTGCAAGTGTTGCGCGTGCCTCGTCGGTCCCCATGCCTGTTGCCCCTGGCGTGTTATTTCTTGCGACAACGGTTCCACAGTTTTCGCCGTTTGGCTATCATCCCGATCGAGGGTGAGCAGCGAGCTGGCGGAGAAACAGCCATGGCGGGCAACAAGGATCATGGCGGGCTTGGCGCCGCCTATTCAGCGCAACGGCCCGAGGACGTCGCCGCGATCTATGACAATTGGTCGGAAACCTACGATGCCGATATGTCGGCCGCCGGCTACCGCCATCCGACGATCTGCCTGGCCCTGCTCGCACGGCATCTGCCGCGCGGCGCGGCCCCGCTTCTCGACGCCGGGGCCGGCACCGGGCTGATCAGCGAGTGGCTGGCCATTACCGGCTATCCCCAGGTCGAAGCGCTCGATATTTCGCAAGGCATGCTGGCCAAGGCGGCGGCAAAGGGCGTCTATTCGGCACTGCATTGCCTGGCGCTCGGCGGGCCGCTCCCCTTTGCCGACAATGCCTATGCCGGCATCGTCTCGGCCGGCGTTTTCACCTCCGGGCATGTCGGCGCCGAGGGACTGGACGAACTGATCCGCATCTGCCGGCCGGACGGCATCATCGTGCTGACGGTCAAGAACACGCTGTGGAACGCCGGCTTCGCCGAACGCATCGCTGCGCTCGAGGCTGAGGGCAGGGTTGTCCGCGCCGAGGAGACGGCGCCCTATGTCTCGATGCCGGGCGAGTCGGATACCGTGCCCAGCCGCGGCCTCGTGCTTCGTGTGAGCTAATCCAGGTTTCGTCTACGCTTTGATCTTGCTCATCGCCGGATCGTACATCGGCTCGAGATGGATCTTGGCCGGCGTCCGTTCCATCGCCACCACCAGCTCATAGTCGCCTGAGCTGAGAAAATCGTCGCTGACGCCATCGGCGTTGCGGACATAGCCATAGCCGATGTTCTTAGCCAGCGTGTAGCCATAACCGCCGCTGGTGAGATAGCCGACCGGTTCGCCATTGCGCAAAATCGTCTCGCGCCCGACCAGCACGATATCGGGATCGTCGACCGTGAAGCCGGCAAAGCGTTTCTTCAGGTCGGCGCCGCTGATCTTTTCGAGCGCCCGCCGGCCGACGAAATCGGTGTTCTTCCTCAGCTTCACCGCCCAGCCGAGGCCGGCCTCCTGAGGCGTGTCGTTGGGGGTGATGTCGGAGCCCCAGGCGCGGTAGCCTTTCTCCAGCCGAAGTGATTCCAGCGCCCGATAGCCGATCGGCCGGATGCCGTGCGGCTTGCCTGCCGCCATCAGCGTGTCGAAGATTTCGCCGGTGGCGGCGATTGGCACATGCAATTCCCAGCCGAGCTCGCCGACATAGGTGACGCGCAGCGCCCGCACCGTGTGACCGGCAATAGCGATCTCGCTGACATGGCCGAATGGGAAGGCGGCATTTGAGACATCCGCGTCGGTGACGGCCGAAAGCACATCGCGGGCGCGCGGTCCCATCAGCGACAGCGTGCCGAAATCCTCGGTGACATCTTTCAACGTCACGTCGAGGCCCTTGCCGACATGGTCGCCGATCCAGGAGAGATCATGCGTGCGGAAGCCGGTGCCGGTGACGATGTAGAATTTGTCTTCGGCGAGCCTGGCCACCGTCAAATCGGCCTCGATGCCGCCGCGCGTGTTGAGAAGCTGCGTGTAGGTCAGCCGTCCCACCGGCTTGGCGACATCGTTGGCGCAGATCCAGTCCAGCGCCTTAGCCGCATCCGAACCCGTCATTTCGTATTTGGCGAAGGACGACTGGTCGAAGATGCCGACTTTCTCGCGCACATGGCGATGCTCCTCGCCGACCGGGCCAAACCAGTTCTGCCGGCCCATGGAATAAATGTCTTCGGGTCTGGCGCCCTGGGGCGCGAACCAGTTCGGCCGTTCCCAGCCGAGCTTGGAGCCGAACACCGCGCGGTGCGCTTTCAGCCGCTCGTAGAGCGGCGAGACGATGCGCGGCCGGCCCGAGACGTACTCCTCATGCGGAAAGCCGATCGTGTAATGCTTGCCATAGGCTTCCAGCGTGCGATCGCTGACCCATTGCCGGTCGCGGTGCAAATTGGAAAAGCGCCTGATGTCGACCACCCAAAGGTCGAGCGGCGCTTCACCATCGACAACCCATTGCGCCAGCACCCAGCCGGCGCCGCCGCCGGAAGCGATGCCGAAGGCGTTGAAGCCGGCGCCGACGAACATGTTGGCGCATTCGGGCGCGACACCGAGGATGAAATTGCCGTCCGGCGTAAAACTCTCCGGCCCGTTGATTATCTGCTTGACGCCGACCGTCTCCAGCGCCGGCACGCGCGCGATCGCCTGGCTCATATGCTGCTCGAAATGATCGTAGTCGTCGTCGAACAGCCGGAACTCCCAGTCGTCGGGGACATCGCCGCCCGGCAGGCCGGTCGCCCAGGCTTGTGGGTTCGGCTCATAGCCACCCATCACCAGCCCGCCGACCTCTTCCTTGAAATAGGTGCGGCGGTCGGGATCGCGGATTGTCGGCGCGTCGGTCGCCAGCCCGTCGATCTTCTCGGTGATGATGTACTGGTGCTTGACCGGTTGCAGCGGCACGCAAATGCCGGCCATCGCGCCGACCTGGCGCGACCATTGCCCGGCGCAGTTCACCACCTTGTCGCAAGCAATGTCGCCCTTGTTGGTCTTCACCGCGGTGATGTGCCCGTCCGTCATGTCAAAGCCGGTAACGCGGACGTCCTCGAACAGCTTGGCGCCATGCATGCGCGCGCCCTTGGCCAGCGACTGCGTGATGTCGGAGGGGCTGGCCTGCCCATCGGTCGGCAGCCAGGAGGCGCCGACGAGGTCGCCGGTCTCCAGCAGCGGCCACATCTTTTTGACCTCCCTCGGCGACAGCAACTGCATGTCCATGCCGAAGCTCCTGGCCGTCGTCGCCAGCCGTTTATATTCGGTCCAGCGGTCGGCATTGGTCGCAAGCCTGAGGCACCCGGTCATCTTCCAGCCGGTAGCGAGCCCGGTTTCGGCTTCCAGTCCCTTGTAGAGCTCGACCGAATATTTGAGCACGCGGGTGATCGAGGCGGACGAGCGCAGCTGGCCGACCAGCCCGGCCGCGTGCCAGGTCGAACCGGAGGTCAGCTTCCCCTGTTCCAGCAGCACGACATCGGCCTTGTGGTCGCGTGCCAGGTGATAGGCCGTCGAACAGCCGATAATGCCGCCGCCGATGACGACGATGCCGGCATGTGTAGGCAATGTCATGACTGTGTCCCGTACTTCGTGCGGTAATTGTCCAGCGCCCCGTCGAGCCGCGTCAGGTTCTCTGCGGTGTAGGCGACGTAGTCGATGCCGGGCGCGTCGAGGTAAAGTTCGGAAACCATGCTCCACATCGCCTCGCGCAGCAGCGAGGCGCATTGCATGGCGGCGTGCGAGCGGCGGATCGCCTCATCCGGTTCGCGCATGAAATACGCCGTGAGGAAAGTGAAGGACTCTGCGTCGCTCATCTCGGCGTTGGAGGCGACGCCGGCAAGATCGAACATCGCGGTGTTGAAACCGGCATATTCGAAATCGATGAGCCACAACCTGTCGCCATCGTCGAGAATATTTGCCGGCAAAAGATCATTGTGGCCGAACACGATCGGCAGCAGCTTCTGCGCCCGCTCCAACTCGTCGGCCAGAGCCAGCAGCCTGGGCAGTTCGTCGCGCTTGCGGCTGCCGCCTTCGCTCAGCGTTCGCGCATAGTCGCGGATGACATGGAAGACCCAGAACATGAAGCCGGCGCCGGAGATGTGATTGGGCATCTCGCGATGGAACCCGCGCATAAGCGCTGCGACGCGGCCGATATTGGCGCGCACATCCTCGGCGACATAGGTTTTCGCGCCGAGGAATTCCGTGACCATGATGCCGGGTTCGGAATGGCGGACCGCCGGCGCGAAGCCTGCGGCGTGCGCCGCCCGGGCCGTCATCACCTCGCGGTCGCGAAAGACGTGGTGAAATGGATAGTCCTGGCCGAAGCGCACGACATGCCGCCCGGCTGCGTCCTTGACCAGATAATTGGCGTTGCTGAGGCCGCCCGGCAGCGGCGCAATGTCGATGTTGCCGTTCCAGCAGGGCAAGGCCCGGATGCGGTCTTCAGCAGTCACGGGACCATCCCTGACTTTTGCGGAGCTTTCCCAGGCGCCATGGGCCGCGCAACGAGCGTTGGGAAACGCAAAAAATCTCGTCGGTGCGGGACGCAGGAACTCCTATCCCGCGCCGCACCGACGAGCCCCTCTGGCCAGGTTTTGATACCCGGTCTCCGCCCCCGCGGATTTGAGAAACTTTTGTGCCAGTTCAAACCCAGACGGTCTGGCCAGACGGTCCGGTCCGTGAATTGCGGCTCTGCTGCCATCACCCTCCCGTGGCAGTTCCGAAGCTGTCACGCCGTCAATGTCACGCCAGTGCTGCCTAACTGTCAATGAAATGTTGTGACTTTTTTTGGGTGTTTTGCCCGAAACCACGAGCAATTCCTTTAAAAAAGGCGGCATTGCCCTAAAACCGGGCAGGCCGCAAATTGAGGAAGCCAGATGATCCATTCGAAACGGCATGGCGAAATCCTCCGCCTCCTCAAGGAGGAGGGCACCGTCACCATTGCCAGCCTCGCCGACCGGCTGGGGGTTTCGCTTGAAACGGTGCGCCGGGATGTCAAGCCACTGACCGGCAATGGCTCGGTGCTCAAGATGCATGGCGCCATCGGCCTGCCGTCGATGGCCGGCGAAGCGCCCTTCGAGCGGCGCATGCGCGACAATGCCGAGGCCAAGCGGCTGATCGCCCGCATGGTCGCTGCCACCATTCGCGACGGTGAATCGGTCATGCTGGACACCGGCACCACGACCTCGTTCCTGGCCCGCGAACTGCTCGGCCACCGGCGGCTGACGGTCGTCACCAACTCGTCCGACATCGCCCGCACGCTGGCCACCGTCAACGGCAACAAGGTCTATATGGCCGGGGGCGAATTGCGCAGCGATTCCGGGGCCGCCTTCGGCGCCTCGGCGATCGATTTCGTCAGCCGCTTCTCGGTCAGCCACGCGGTGATTTCGATCGGCGCCGTCGATGCCGCCGCAGGCCTTGCCGACTACGATCTGGAAGAGGCGGAGTTCGCCCGCATGGTGCTGTCGCGCGGCCAGCGCTCGCTGGTCATCACCGACCACACCAAGTTCGGTCGCCAGGGTCTGGTCCAGGTCTGCGGCTTCGACGGTTTTTCCGAACTCGCCACCGACCAGCCGCCGCCGCGCGACATTGCCTCGGCACTTGCCGAGGCTGGAGCGCGCCTCAGCATCGCTGCGGCCTAGCCAAACACCAGCGACTGGCGCGCCGCGATCCCGGCCATGCCGCCACCCGATACCACGAAGGCGATGTTGTGCATCAGGCGCGCCGCGTCGCCCGGCCGCAGAAGATGTCATTGTGGGGGAAGAATTTCTTTTTCAATCATCCCGCTCTTCGCAATGTCCATGCAACTTGGCAGCCGCAAACAGCGCCTCGTCGAAATGCGGGCCGGGCGAATCGCCCGCATCAGCAATGAGGTCACCATGCTGCAAACGATGCCTTGTCTTTCCTACGGCCTGGACGCTTGCGCGCTCCGACCTGGAAGCGGACCCGGCTTGGCCGGATATTCCGCAACTTTCCGCCGGCGACGGTGTATGACGGTGTATAAGGTGTCCAGGATCAAGAACCTCAAAACCTATGACTGGCGCTTCGCATGACTGATCCACTGTCGGCGATCCTGGGCTTCGGCCTGCTCGGCGTCGCCTGCCTCGCCTTCACCGAAAAGATCCTGCCGCTGCCGCCCTCGCATGTGCTGCTGCTGTTCCTCGGCATGACGGCAGCCCCCGATCTCCCGGCGCTGGCGATCCTGCTTCTGGTAACGACGCTGTCCGCCATCACAGGCTGCCTTGTCTGGTATAGTTTGGGTCGTCGGATTGGCTTGGATCGTGCCGACAGGCTGGTCGAGCGTTTCGGCAAATATGTCTGCTTGCGCTATGCGACCTACAGCAAGCTTGGTCAGGCCTATCGCCGCCATCATGTCCGGGTCTCCTTGCTGGCGCAGTTCATCCCGACGGTTCGCAACTATCTGCCGATCGCGGCCGGCGCGCTCCGTCTTCCACTCTTGCCCTTCGCGGCGGCGACGCTGCTCGGCGCCACGCTATGGAATACCGGCTTCCTCGTCACCGGCTACCTTATGCGCGGCAGCGGCCGGGATTCCTATGCCATCGGCTTTCGCATCATCGTCATCGTTTTGGCGCTGGAGACGGCGTTTATGCTCGCGCTTCGCTACGGTCCTGCCTGCCGGCGGCGCCTCGGGTTCGGCTGACCAGGAGGCGCCTCAAGCCGTATGGGTATAAGCTCCGCCTTCGGCTTTCCTTCCCCGGCGCGCCGGTGTTTAGTCCGGCCATGGCTTTCACCATCCGCCAGCTGCAGTTCTTCATTGCCGTCGCCGAGCAAGGCACGGTGTCGGGCGCCGCACAAAACCTATCCATCTCGCAATCCTCGGTCACCGAGGCGATCAAGGAGCTGGAGAGCGATCTCGGCGTCGAATTGTTCGAGCGCCATCCGCGTGGTCTCAACATTACCCACAAAGGCCACCAGTTCCTGCGCCATGCGACCAAGATCCTGGCCGACGTCTCCGACGCGCGCCGCGCTTTTTCCGACGACCAGGTGGTGGCCGGCGGGCGGCTGCAGCTCGGCGTCACCTCGCTGGTCGCGGGCTATGTGCTATCCGATCTGCTGGCGCGCTACCGCCGCGCCTATCCCGGCGTCGATGTCTCGGCCATCGAGGACAATGGCGACTATCTCGAACATCTGCTGATCGGCGGCAAGCTCGACATTGCCGTCATGGTCACCTCCAATTTGCGCGACCGCACCGCGCTGCAGTCGGAAATCCTCGAGGTCTCGGCCTACCGGCTGTGGGTCCCGCTCGGCCACAAGCTGGCCAGCGCCGACATTATCGGCATAGGCGACATTGCCGGCGAGCCGCTGATCATGCTGACCGTCGACGAGATCGAGGAGAACACCGGCAAGCTTCTGGCGGCGATCGGCGCCAGGCCGCATGTCGCCTTTCGCACCCGCTCGGTCGAAGCCGTTCGCAGCCTCGTCGCCACAGGTGCGGGCGTGGCGTTGCTGCCAGACCTAGTCTACCGGCCGTGGTCGCTGGAAGGCGACCGCATCGAATCGCGCGACATTTCGGGTTCCCTGCCGGTCGTCCAGGTCGGCATGGTCTGGCGCCGCGGCTCCGGTCTGCCGCAGGCGTCGCGCGACTTCATCGGCCTTGCCCAGTCGCAGCGTATGGTACGCCAGCAGCGTTGATAGGGTGCGTGGTTATCTATCGGAAAAACCGATATCGCGTTTCTGATAAATGAATTTGCGAAACCGGAATTTTCCGAGCACTTTTCATGTCAGGGACGAAAGCCGCCATCAGAGCGGCAACGTGCCATCGGATGAACTGACGCTTTTCAGCCTGCGGCTGACCGCGGCGGCGACTCGCTTCGCAGTCAGGCGCCAAAATGGGAGATTGACGATGAATTCATTCCTGAAGACGTGCACCGCCTTGACGGTCGCGCTGACCTTTTCCGGTCAGGCCGTCGCCCAGGTCAAGGAACTCGGCAAGGGCGAAGGGGAGGTCAGCATCGTTGCCTGGCCGGGGTACATCGAGCGCGGCGAAACCGACAAGGGCTATGACTGGGTGACCTCCTTCGAGAAGGAGAGCGGCTGCAAGGTCAACGTCAAGACCGCGAACACCTCCGACGAGATGGTCTCGCTCATGAATGAGGGTGGGTTCGATCTGGTCACCGCTTCGGGTGACGCATCGCTGCGCCTCGTTGCCGGCAAGCGCGTGCAGCCGATCAACACCGATCTCATCCCGAGCTGGAAGGCGGTAGACGACCGTCTGAAGGATGCGCCCTGGTTCACCGTCGACAAGGTGCATTACGGCGTTCCCTATCAGTGGGGCCCGAACATCCTGATGTACAACACCGATGTCTTCAAGGAAGCGCCCAAGAGCTGGAACGTCGTCTTCGAGGAAATGAACCTGCCGGACGGCAAGTCCAACAAGGGCCGCGTCCAGGCCTATGACGGCCCGATCCACATCGCCGACGCCGCCAACTATTTGATGTTCCACAAGCCGGAACTCGGCATCAAGGACCCGTACGAACTGAACGAAGACCAGTACAAGGCAGCGCTCGAGCTGCTGCGTGTTCAGCGGACGCTGGTCGGCCGCTACTGGCATGACGCCGCCATCCAGGTCGACGACTTCCAGAACGAAGGCGTCGTCGCTTCCGGTTCGTGGCCTTACCAGGTCAACACGCTGGTTGCCGCCAAGAAGCCGGTCGCCTCGACCGTGCCGGAAGAAGGCGTCACCGGCTGGGCCGACACCACCATGATGGAGGCCGACGCCGCGCATCCCAACTGCGCCTATATGTGGCTTGAGCATTCGCTGTCGCCCAAGGTGCAAGGCGATGTCTCGGCCTGGTTCGGCTCGCTCCCCGTGGTGCCCGCTGCCTGCAAGGGCAACGAGCTGCTCGGCGAGGAAGGCTGCAAGACCAACGGCTACGAGAACTTCGACAAGATCAAGTTCTGGAAGACGCCGGTCTCGAAGTGCGCCACCCAGAACGACCACTGCGTGCCCTACTACCGCTGGGTGTCCGACTATATCGGCGTCATCGGCGGGCGGTGAGCTCCCTTAACCCTCCCCCTTGTGGGGAGGGTCGACGCGCAGCGTCGGGGTGGGGGCAGCGCTGACGTCCGGTGCTAGTCACCCCCACCCGCGGCTTCGCCGCGACCTCCCCCATCGAGGGGGAGGTGAAGTGCCGTGCCCGCTGGCCTGATTGGTGGCGGCAAGAGCTATTTCGACGAACCACAAACCGGCAACAGACGGACAGCCCATGACATCGGCCGTTTCCTTCCAGAAAGTCTCTCGCCATTTCGGCAGCGTGCGCGCCGTCGATGCGGTCGATCTCGACATCGTGCCCGGCGAGTTCTTCGCCATGCTCGGTCCGTCGGGGTCAGGCAAGACGACCTGCCTGCGCCTCATCGCCGGCTTCGAGCAGCCGACATCGGGCTCGATCTCGATCTTCGGCGAACGCGCCGAGGGCGTGCCGCCCTATCGCCGCAACGTCAACACCGTGTTCCAGGACTACGCGCTGTTTCCGCATTTGAACGTGCTCGACAATGTCGGCTACGGGCTGATGGTCAAGGGCATCGCCAAGCCGCAACGACAGAAGGCGGCGGAAGAAGCGCTGTCGCTGGTGCGCCTGCCGGGCTATGGCGCCCGCCGTCCCGGCCAGCTCTCCGGCGGCCAACGCCAGCGCGTCGCGCTGGCCCGTGCGCTGGTCAACCAGCCCAAGGTGCTTTTGCTCGACGAGCCGCTCGGCGCGCTCGACCTCAAGCTGCGCGAGAACATGCAGGAAGAGCTGAAGTCGCTGCAGAAGGCGCTCGGCATCACCTTCGTCTTCGTCACCCATGATCAGGGCGAAGCGCTGTCGATGGCCGACCGCGTTGCCGTCTTCAATGACGGCAAGATCATGCAGATCGGCACGCCGGAAGACATCTACCAGCGGCCCAGGACACGCTTCGTCGCCGATTTCGTCGGCTCCTCCAATGTGTTGCCGCCGGATTTCGTCCAGCGTTATTCCGGCCAGGACCGCTGGGGCAGCCTGCGCCCCGAATCGATCCGCATCGGCAGCATTGCGAAAGGCGAAGGGGTTGCCGCGCGCCTGGTCGGAACCAACTATCTCGGCGCTACCACAAAACTGGCGTTGGACGCTGATGGCCTGAGGCTGCACGCCATCGTGCCGGCCGGCACGAAACTGCCGGCGGAAGGCGAAGCGGTGGTGCTGACCTTCAACCGCGAGCATTTGCATTTGATGGACGAGCCGGCATGATTGAGGTTGGCGCCAAGCACCCCCCTCTGTCCTGCCGGACATCTCCCCCTCAAGGGGGGAATTTGGCTGTTCCTCCCGGTTTCGCCAATCTTCAACGTTGGGGATTTGGCGGGGCAGCGAAACTGCTGATCTCCCCCCTTGAGGGGGAGATGTCCGGCAGGACAGAGGGGGGTGTGAAGGAACGCGGCTTCTCAGGGTTCCTTCAGCACGCGGTCGCCCCATGACCATCGCCGCGCTCAACTCAACCTCCGCCCCCGCCATCCTGCCCGGCAGCGGTGGCATGCGCGGCGCACTGTCGGACCTTTTCTGGCGCAAGCCGCAACTGCTGCTGTTCCTCATGCTGCTGCCGCCGGTTCTATGGCTCGGCGTTGTCTATATCGGTTCGCTGTTCGCGCTCTTGGCGCAGAGCTTTTTCTCGATCGACGAGTTCTCCGGCCTCATCAACCACGAATTCACGCTGAAGACCTATGGCGACCTGTTCCAGCCCGCCAATCTCGACATCATCCTGCGCACGGTGACGATGGCGGTGCTGGTCACGCTGGCCTCGGCCGTCATCGCCTTCCCGATCGCCTATTATGCGGCGCGCTATGCCCGCGGCCGCTGGAAGGCGCTGTTCTATCTCGGAATCATGCTGCCGCTATGGTCGAGTTACCTCGTCAAGATCTACGCCTGGAAGCTGATCCTCGCCAAGGAAGGCATTTTGACCTGGCTGCTCGCCAAATTGCATCTGCTCTGGGTGCTCGATGGCTGGCTGTCGCTGCCGGTCGTCGGCGGCAACTCTTTGTCGGTCTCCGCCACCGGCACCTTCATCGCTTTCGTCTATGTCTGGCTGCCGTTCATGATCCTGCCGGTGCAGGCGGCATTGGAGCGCGTGCCCGGCAATCTGGTCGAGGCGTCCTCCGATCTCGGGGCGTCGCCGGGCCAGACCTTCCGCAACGTGCTGTTCCCGCTGGCGCTGCCCGGCATCGTCGCCGGCTCGATCTTCACCTTCTCGCTGACGCTGGGCGACTACATCATCCCACAGATCATCGGCACATCGCGGCTGTTCATCGGGCAGGCCGTCTATTCGCAGCAAGGCACAGCCGGCAACATCCCGCTCGCCGCAGCCTTCACCGTCGTGCCCATCGTCATCATGGGTTTCTATCTCTGGGGCGCCAAGCGCATGGGGGCCTTCGATGCGCTCTGACGGTTCGCAATCCGCTCCGCTCGGCCTCAAGATCGCTGCCGCCTGCGGCCTGCTTTTCCTGCATCTGCCGATCTTGTTGATCTTCGTCTACGCCTTCACCACGGAAGAGAAGAGCTTCGTCTGGCCGCCGCCGGGGCTGACCACACAATGGTTCGCCGTCACCTGGAACCGGCCGGATGTCTGGCAGGCGCTGTCGCTTTCGGTCCGTGTCGCCGCCATCTCGACCGCGATTGCCTTGATACTGGGCACGCTGTGCGCCGCCGCCGTGTCACGGACGAAATTTTTCGGCCGCGAGACGATCTCGCTGCTCGTCATCCTGCCGATCGCGCTGCCCGGCATCATCACCGGCATCGCGTTGCGCTCGGCCTTCTCGCTAGCTGACATCCCGTTCTCGTTCTGGACGATCGTGCTCGGCCACGCCACCTTCTGCGTTGTCGTCGTCTACAACAATGCGGTCGCCCGTTTCCGCCGCACTTCCGGCTCAATGATCGAGGCCTCGATGGATCTCGGCGCCGACGGCTTCCAGACCTTCCGGCACGTCGTCCTGCCCAACATCGCCACCGCTCTGCTTGCCGGGGGGATGCTCGCCTTCGCGCTCTCCTTCGACGAGGTCATCGTCACCACCTTCACCGCCGGCCAGCAGCAGACCGTGCCGATCTGGATGCTGGAAGAGCTGATCCGCCCACGCCAGCGTCCGGTCACCAATGTCGTCGCCATGGTCGTGGTGCTGGTGACGCTGCTGCCCATCCTTGCCGCCTATTACCTGACCCGCGACGGCGACCAGATCGCCGGTTCGGGCAAATGAAGAACAGCGAATAGGGAGTAGCGAATAGCGAATAGGGAGATTGCACGACCAGCCATATTCGCTACTCGCTATTCGCTACTCGCTCCTGACCAAGGAGAACCCGCATGGACACCCAGATGCTGATCGGCTCGAAGTTCGAGAACGGCACCGAGACCGAGGAGCCGATTCTGAATCCAAAGACCGGGGCGACCATTCTCAACCTGCCTGAAGCCAGCCAGGCGCAGATCGAGGCGGCTGTTACTGCCGCCGGGCGAGCGTTCGTCTTGTGGTCACGCACAACGCCGGCGCAGCGCTCCGGCTATCTCCTCAAGATCGCCGACCGCATCGAGGCCAACGCGCGGGAGTTCGCGGCGCTCGAGGCGCTGAATTGCGGCAAGCCGATCAACGCGGTGCTCAATGACGAAATCCCGGCGATCGTCGACTGCTACCGCTTCTTTGCCGGCGCGGTACGTTCGATGCCGGGCGTGGTCGCCGGCGAATATCTGCCCGGCCACACCTCGATGGTGCGGCGCGACCCGATCGGCATCGTCGCTTCCATCGCGCCGTGGAACTATCCACTGATGATGATGGCCTGGAAGCTGGCGCCGGCCATTGCCGGCGGCAACACCGTCGTCTTCAAGCCGTCGGAGCAGACGCCGCTGACGGCGCTGAAGCTGGCCAGGATCCTGGCCGAGGTGCTGCCCGAGGGCGTCGTCAATGTCGTGCTCGGCCGCGGCGACAGCGTCGGCAACACGCTGATCAATCACGCCAAGGTCAACATGATTTCGATCACCGGCGACGTCGCCACGGGCAAGAAGGTGCTGCAGGCCGCCGCCAAGTCGGTCAAGCGCACGCATCTGGAACTCGGCGGCAAGGCGCCGGTCATCGTTTTCGACGATGCCGACCTCGGCGCCGTGGTCAACGGCCTGCGCGCTTTCGGCTACTACAATGCCGGGCAGGATTGTACAGCCGCCTGCCGCATCTATGCCGGCAAGAAGATCTACGACAAGCTCGTCGCCGATCTCTCATCTGCCGTCTCGACCATCAAATACAACCAGCCCGACGACACCGAAAACGAGATCGGGCCGCTGATCTCGCGCCGCCAGCGCGATCGAGTCTCGAGCTTCGTCGAGCGCGCTTCGGAACTGAAGCACATCGAGATCACCACCGGCGGCAAGCCGGGCGAAGGCTCCGGCTTCTATTACCAGCCGACGGTGGTTGCCGGCGCGCTGCAGGAAGACGAGATCGTGCGCCGCGAAGTGTTCGGTCCGGTCGTCTCCATCACCCGCTTCTCCGAAGTCGATGAAGCGGTGAACTGGGCCAATGACAGCGACTACGGCCTGGCATCCTCGGTGTGGACCAAGAACGTCTCGCGCGCCATGGCGACGGCCGCCCGTCTGCAATATGGCTGCACCTGGATCAACACCCATTTCATGCTGACCAACGAGATGCCGCATGGCGGGCTGAAGCAGTCCGGCTACGGCAAGGACATGTCTCTCTATGCGCTGGAGGATTATACCGCCGTTCGTCATGTGATGGTGGCGCATGGGTAGAGGCCGCCACTATCTCTAAAATATTCTCCAACCCGTTTTCTGTACATTAAGCGAGAGTTACTTTTGCGGTACGGCGGGAGTTCACGATTTACTGAATATTCAACCTGAACGAGCAGCCTCTTGCCGGGAAACCGCGCGGCGAGGGGTTTGCGCATGAACACGACCAAGATCAAGCTGGTACTCATTGGCGGCTTCTGTCTGCTGATCGCTGTGTTCGGCGGCAAGGACATGATCAAGAAGAGCGGCTGGCCCGAGGCGCCTGCTGAAATCCTCGCGGTCAATGTCGAATGCGACATGGAATCGACCGCCCACAAGATTGTCTACAAGACCGTCAGCACCGCCACGATCCCGTGCGAACTGGTGGATGCGTTCAAGACGGTTCATGCTGACAAAGAGTGGAAGGTGACCCAGAAATTCACCGGCACCTTGCGCGTCGGCACCGGCGCCGATGCCGTCGAGGCCACGATGGAGCTGAACAAGAACGGTGCCCGCGAACCGCAGGTCGGCGACAAGCTCACCGTCGTCCAGAACCCCGCCAACCCCACCCAGATCGAACGCACCGGCATGACCGGCACGCGTTTGACGATCGTCATTGGGGCTGGACTGCTCGGCGCGTTGCTTCTCTATCTTGCTTTCAAACCCCGCCGGCGGATGTCGACCTCCGCCGTGGCGGGCAACCCTGCCGGAGATGCCGGCGCGGACCAGCGCGCGCGCCAGGCCGACGCCTTGATAGCGGCGGCCCTGGCCAAGCAGGCCACATTGCCCAATCAGCCGGCACGTGTCGCGGCTGCCGGATCGGCCAGGGAAGGGCGGTTTTCCGGGCAGCGGACGAGTTTCGGCCGCCGCAACTGATGGCCGAAAACTGCTGCACCTGCCACGGCTACTCCACGATGCGGTAGATGTTCCAAAGGCTGGTGCCTGAAACGACGTAGGGCTCCATCTCCTTGCCCCATTTGGCGTGCGCGTCGATCTTGCCGATCCTGGCGAAGAATCCCTCCAGCTGGGCAAGGCTTTCGACCTGATGATGCGATTCGACCGTCGCTTCCCGAGCTCCGACCGAACCGGTCATGATCTGGAACTCGAGATCGGCAATGCCGACCTGAGAGCCGATCNGAGCCGATCTCGCGTTCCCATTTCTTCAACAGGTCGAGCACGGTCTGCTTGTGCCCGAACTTGGCGTCGATCTGCCATCTGGCGCTGAACATTTTTGTCTCCTCCAGTTTTGCGGCCCAAACCGCGGTTGATCTTTCCGCGGTGGAACTACTCGTCCCAGGCCTGCACGACGGTCTGTCGTGCAATCCGCCCATTCTTCAGCTCCAGCATCGCCGCGCAGAACACTTTCGTTCCGTCCGGATAGGCGCAGGCCTGGGTGAAGGCGAGATTGTCGCCATCGGCGATGGTGGTGTCGACCTTGTGGGTCATCGCCCGGCTGCAGATGTCGTCCCAGAAGGTGCTGATCGCCGCCCGGCCGCGGATCTCGCGCGGCTTGCTCGGCGGATTGTTGCGGTCGATCACCCGCACCAGTGCGTCGTCGGCATAGAAGCTAGCGAGCATCCTGCCGTCCCGTCCTTCGATCGCTTTCTTGATCGCCGCGCCGTCCACGCTCTGCGTCTTGGTCAGCATCTTCTCCTCCATGGCCCGTTGATCGGGCGGTTGAATGATCACAAGCAATGCCCGGCGCACCGCCCGGCATTTTCTTTCACTGCGACTTGGCTTTGACGGCTGCGAACACGCCGTCGGTCTGTTGTTTGAAGGTCGCGAAGTCGACCTGGCTGCCGTTGAGCATCGTCGACCAGTGGCGCACGATGGCCGCCATCGCGATCGCTTCCTTGATCTCCTCATCGGTCGCGCCATTGAGCTTGGCGGCCTCGGTGTGGAAATAGATGCAGTACTGGCAGGGGATCTGCGAGGCGACGGCCAGCCCCAGCAGTTCCTTGGTCTTGCCGTCGAGCGCGGTCTTGGGGTTGAGCTGCACACCCTTGATCTCGGCCCAGGCGCCGGCAACCGCGACATCGGGCAGCGTCTTGAACATGTCCGGCACTGAGCCGAGCGTCGCCTCGATGTCCTTGTAGGCGGCGGCCGCCGAGGCATCCTCGGCTCTGGCGGGAGCGATCGTGAACAGCGCGCCAACGCCTGCCGCTATCACCAGCGATTTGATCGACCTGTTTGACTTCAGCATTGCATCCTCCATCCGCAGTGCCTTTCCCGGCGACATCCGCCTGGCCTGCATGGAGAGAATTGGTACGCCTCGACCCCACCTGGCCGCTTCGCCCGAAAGCGCCATGGTCCCTATGGCCCGTCCGGGCCAGCCTGCCTGGCGGAAAATGCCGCTGCTGCCGCCCGTGACGGCAAATCGAGCTTCAGCAATATGTTGGCGACATGACGCTTGACCGTATGCTCGCTGAGCCTCAGCTCGGCGGCGATCGCGGCATTGCTCTTGCCGTCGGCGATCAGGATCACCACCTCGCTTTCGCGCGCCGTCAGTTGAGCCGGCTCGGCGGGTTTCGCCTTGGGGCGGCAGGCCGGCTCCAGGTGCTGTTCCGACGTTGCCTGGACCAGCGCCAGCGGCTCGTCCAGCTCATCCACCGTGACACGCCCGGCATCGATGAAATGCAGGCCGGACCCCGCCGCCAGATCGGCGGCCAGCCGCGACGCCAGAATATCGCCGCGCCCGGCATGGGCGGCGATCTGCATCGTCACCCGTGCCATCAGCCCCACCGGCGGCCCGCGCATTTCGACCTCACCGACATGGGCGCCCTGGGCGCTTGCAATGCCCATATGTTGCGCCGCATCGCGCAGTGCCGCCGCGCAGCGTATGGCCCGCGCCGGCCCGTCGAAGCGCGAGATCATCAATTCGCCATGGATGCCGGCGACGCGTCCGCCATGACGGCCGACCAACTGCCGCCAGCTCTCCTGGAAGCGCTCGCTACGTTCGCTCCACATGCGGTCGCCAACCCGCGCCGTGTCGTAGATGCGTGTCGCCAGAAGAGCGGCAAGCACGCGCTCCGCTTCGGCCACGGCACGCTCGCCGGTCAGGAATTCCTCGATCAGGTCCGCCACCCGGTCGACATCGCCGGTCCAGATCGGGTGGTCGCGCCCGGGGACCTCGACCAATCGCGCATTGGCGATCTCTTTCGCCAGGAAGCGGCTGGCGTCCGGGTCGACCCGCGCGTCGTTGCGGCGATGAATGAGCAGTGTCGGTGCGCCGATCGCCGAAAGCACGCCGCGCACATCGATTCCGGCATTCATCCGGGCAAGGGCTGCCGCTGCCGTCGGACTGGCCGAAAGCCGCTCGAAGCGGGCCCACCACTGGGTGAAATGCGCATCATCTACCCGGCCGGGAGCGAAGTTGGGCAGTGTGGCGCCCGTGCCCCATTCCGTGCCGACCGTCGCGATGAAGGCCTCGAGGCGCTCCGGCGACATCACCCATTTGTGGAAATGCGCATAACCGCCATAGAGCGCCAGCGCTCGTGTCCGTTCCGGATAGGTGGAGGCAAACAACATTGCCATCGGCGCGCCTTCCGAAGCGCCGAGCAAGGCCGCGCGGCCGCTGCCGGTGGCATCCATCACCGCGCGCACATCGTCCATGCGGGTTTCAAGGCTGGGCAGGTGGCGTGGGTCGACGCGGTCGGACAGGCCGGTGCCGCGCTTGTCGAACAGGATCAGCCGCGAGAACGCCGAGAGCCGTTTCAAGAGCCTGGCGTAGCCCTCGTCTTCCCAATGCAGGTCGAGATTGGAGATGAGGCCGGGCACGAAAACCAGGTCGAACGATCCCTGCCCGACCACCTGATAGGCGATCCGCACGTCGCCGCTGAGGGCATATCGCGTCTCGATGGGCCTCACGTTGCTATCCCGCCCGGCCAGACGATTTCTGATCGTCGACCATAGCAGACGCCTGCCGGATGCGGCAGCCAAACTTTAGAAGACAGGAATATAGCCCGCGGCGCGAGCTGTGTTCGCCCGCCATTTCTGGGGGAGGCTATTTCTGGGGAGCGGCGCTCTCTGCACCCGTGGGTTGGACGTAGCCGATGCTCACATCGGCCTGCTCCTCGGTCTTCGGCCGCTTGATCCTGGCCGAGGCCACGACGACGAGTTCGTCAAAACCTTCGCCGCCACTGTCCAGCATCTCGAAGAACTGCCGGCGCATCCTGGGCTCCCAGAACTTGTTGATGTGCTCGGCCACGCCCGCCACACCTTCCTCGCGGGGCCTTGAATGGAAGAAGGCGGCGATCTGGTTGGCCATGCGCACCAGCTTTTCCCCGGTGCTCGTGATGTGTTCTTCGTCATGCGACATGCTGGGCAACTCCCAAGACCACCCGTTCCGGGTGGGTGAAAACATCGAAATCGTCGCCGCGCACCAGCGCCACCAGCGTCATGCCGGCCTCTTCGGCGGTGCGGATGGCAAGGGCTGTCGGCGCCGACACGGCGATGACGAAGGCGGAGCCGATCGCCGCCGTTTTCTGCACCATCTCCACCGAGACGCGTGATGTCACCACCACCGCGCCCGATGCACCGTCAATGCCGGCCTTGGCCAGCGCGCCGGCCAGTTTGTCCAGCGCATTGTGCCGGCCGACATCCTCGCGCGCCACTACGATGCCCTTGCCGGGCACATAAAACCCTGCGGCATGCACTGCACCGGTCTCGGAATGCAGAGGCTGCACCTTCGACAAAAGCTTTACCGAACGGGTGATGTCGTCGGCTTCAAGCGTAAGCTTGGACGCATCAACCTTGTCGACCGAGCGCATCGCTTCCTCGATGGATTCGATGCCGCACAGCCCGCAGCCAACCGGGCCGGCCAAGCGCCGGCGTCGCGCCTCGAAGCGCGTATTGGCCTGGTCCTTCAGCCGGATCTGGATATCGATGCCGGCGCCATGGTCCTCAACCTCGATCGCCTCGATCTCGTCAGGCAAGCCGATGATGCCTTCGGTCAGCGAGAAGCCGAGCGCAAAATCCTCGAAGTCGGCCGGGCTTGCCATCATCACCGCATGGGTGGTGCCGGCAAAGGAGAACGCCACCGGCGTCTCCTCCGGCACCATACGGTTGGCCGCCGCGGTGCCACTTGCACGGTGGGCGAGGCGAGAGATCTGGCTGATTGGCTGGCGGGAGCGCATCAGGGTCCCTTCATCCAATCCGGTGTCAGTTCCGGAACATCGCGCGCGATGGATTCATAGGCCTTATGATGCCCGTAGCCCATTATGTACGCGACAATGCGGCGAAGGTTGTTGAAATCCTCCTCGGAAGCATGTCCCTGGATATCGAACAAAAACTGGTTCAGGTCGGCGCCTTGCTTCTCACATAGGCGCAGAAGCGTTTCGTAGGCTTCCTTTTGAGTCACTCTTGTTTCCTCCGGCGGCGAGTCTACCCAGTTACTCCGCCGCCTGTAGCGGAGCGATGCGGCGGCTCTGCTCGGCCTGCTCGTTATAGTCGCGCTGCCAGTCCGAAGGTCCGTTCGACGCGCCGACCTGCACTGCGGTCACCTTGTACTCCGGACAATTGGTCGCCCAGTCGGAGAAGTCGGTGGTGATGACGTTGGCCTGCGTGTCCGGATGGTGGAAGGTGGTGTAGACCACGCCCGGCGACACCCGGTCGGTGATCAGCGCACGCAGCGTCGTCTCGCCCGAACGGCTGGTCAGCCGCACCCAGTCGCCATCGCGCAGGCCGCGGTTCTCGGCGTCGTGCGGATGGATCTCCAACCGATCTTCCGAGTGCCACATGACGTTTTCGGTGCGCCTTGTCTGTGCACCGACATTGTACTGGCTGAGAATGCGGCCGGTGGTCAGCAGCAACGGGAAACGCGGCCCGGTCCGCTCGTCGGTCGCGACATATTCAGTGCGGATGAACTTGCCCTTGCCACGCACGAAGCCATCCATATGCATGATCGGTGTGCCGAGCGGCGCCTTCTCGTTGCAGGGCCATTGCACGGATCCGACACGGTCGAGCAGCTCGAAGGACACGCCGGCGAAGCTCGGCGTCGTTTTTGCAACCTCGTCCATGATCTCGGAGGGATGCTGATAGTTCCAGTCCAGCCCGATCGCACGGGCAAGCTCCTGTGTCGCTTCCCAGTCGGCGTAGCGCGCCTTCGGCTCCAGAACCTTGCGCACCATGTTGATGCGGCGCTCGGCATTGGTGAAAGTGCCGTCCTTCTCCAGGAAGGTCGAGCCCGGCAGGAAGACATGCGCGTAGTTGGCGGTCTCGTTGAGGAACAGGTCGTGCACGACCACGCATTCCATCGCCGCCAGGCCGGCCGCGACATGCTTGGTATCAGGGTCCGACTGCAGAATGTCCTCGCCCTGGATGTAGATGCCCTTGAACGAGCCGTCGACGGCGGCATCCAGCATGTTGGGGATGCGCAGGCCGGGTTCGTCGTCGAGCTTCACCCCCCAAAGGCTCTCATAGATGTCACGCACCGCCTCGCCCGAGATGTGGCGGTAGCCTGGCAGTTCGTGCGGGAATGAGCCCATGTCGCAGGAACCCTGCACGTTGTTCTGGCCGCGCAGCGGGTTCACGCCGACGCCGGGACGGCCGATATTGCCGGTCGCCATGGCAAGGTTGGCGATAGCCATAACCGTGGTCGAACCCTGGCTGTGTTCGGTGACGCCAAGGCCATAATAAATCGCGCCATTGCCGCCCTTGGCATAGAGGCGCGCAGCACCCCGGATCAGTTCGGGGTCGACGCCGGACAGCTTGCCGACGATTTCGGGGCTGTTTTCCGGCAAGGCGACGAAAGAAGCCCAATCCTGGAACTCCGCCCAGTCGCAGCGATCGCGGATGAAGGCTTCCTCGAAAAGCCCTTCGGTAACGATGACATGCGCCAGCGCCGTCAGCACCGCCACGTTGGTGCCGGGCTTCAGCGGCAGGTGATAGTCGGCCTCGATATGCGCTGACTTGACCATTTCGGTGCGGCGCGGATCGAGCACGATCAGCTTGGCGCCCTGGCGCAGCCGCTTTTTCAGCCGCGAGGCGAACACCGGGTGCGCGGAAGCCGGATTGGCGCCGATGATGACGGCGACATCGGTGAAGTCGACGGAATCGAAATCCTGCGTGCCGGCCGAGGTGCCATAGGTCTGGCCGAGGCCGTAGCCGGTCGGCGAGTGGCAGACGCGGGCGCAGGTGTCGACATTGTTGTTGCGGAAGCCTTGGCGCACAAGCTTCTGCACCAGATAGGTCTCTTCATTTGTGCATCGCGAGGACGTGATGCCGCCGATCGAGGTGCGGCCGTATTGATACTGGATACGGCGGAATTCCTTGGCCGTATGGGCGATGGCCTCTTCCCAACTCACTTCGCGCCAGGGATCGCTGACCTTTTCCCGGATCATAGGCGACAGGATGCGGTCCTTGTGGGTGGCATAGCCATAGGCGAAACGGCCCTTCACGCAGGAGTGGCCGTGGTTGGCCTTGCCGTCCTTGTAGGGCATCATGCGAATGACTTCGTCGTCCTTCACTTCTGCCTTGAACGAGCAGCCGACGCCGCAATAGGCGCAGGTGGTGACGGCGGAGCGCTCGGGCATGCCTTTCTCAAGCACGGTCTTTTCACGCAGCGCATCGGTCGGACAGGCCTGCACGCAGGCGCCGCAGGATACGCATTCGGAGGCGATGAAATCCTCGTGCATGCCGGCGACCATGCGCGATTCGAAACCGCGGCCCTCGATCGTCAGCGCGAAGGTGCCCTGCACCTCCTCGCAGGCCCGCACGCAGCGCGAGCAGACGATACATTGCGCCGGATCATAGGTGAAATATGGGTTGGACTCGTCGCGGGCGATGTAGTCGACCGCCAGCGAGCCATGGCCGGGCGCGACGCCGTTTTCCTGCTTGACGTGGTTGCGGCCCTCGATGCCGAAGCGGTTCTCGGTCAGGCCGACCGATTTCGCCACAACGTCGAACTCGCTGGCGCCGGTGCCGGCCTTCTCGTCCCAGCCGGTCGGGTGGTCGGAGACGTAAAGCTCCATGACACCGCGGCGGATGGCGTCGAGCCGCTCGGATTGCGTGCGCACCACCATGCCTTCGCCGACGGGCGTCGTGCAGGATGCCGGCGTGCCGCCGCGCCCGTCGATCTCGACCAGGCAGACGCGGCAGGAGCCGAACGAGTCCAGCATGTCGGTAGCGCAGAGTTTTGGGATCTCGACCCCGCCTTCCATCGCCGCGCGCATGATCGACGTACCCTCCGGCACGCTGATGCTGCGGCCGTCGACGATCAGCGTAACCTGCTTTTGCGCCTTCGATTCCGGGGTTCCGTAATCGAGTTCTTCGATGAGTGTCGGGAAGTCGGCCTTGATATTCATCTGCCAGCTCCTATTCAGCAGCCACGCGCGCCGGCGCGGGCTTGAAATCTTCGGGGAAATGGGTGATCGAGCTCATCACCGGGTAGGGCGTGAAGCCCCCCAGCGCGCAGAGCGATCCGAACTTCATCGTGTTGCAGAGATCGGTGACCAGAGCCAGGTTCTTCTCCGGCTCGATGCCGGCGGCAATCCGGTCGATGGTCTCCACCCCGCGTATCGAGCCGATGCGGCAGGGCGTGCACTTGCCGCAGCTTTCGATGGCGCAGAACTCCATGGCAAAGCGCGCCTGCTTCAGCATGTCGGCCGTGTCGTCGAACACGGTGATGCCGGCATGGCCGATCAGCCCGTCGCGCTTCGCGAACTCTTCGTAGTCGAACGGCGTGTCGAACAGGCCGCGCGGGAAATAGGCGCCGAGCGGGCCGCCGACCTGCACCGCCTTCACCGGGCGACCAGTGGCCGTACCGCCGCCGATATCGTCGACGATTTCGCCCAGCGTCATGCCGAAGGCCGCCTCGAACAGGCCGCCGAATTTGACGTTGCCGGCGATCTGTATCGGGATCGTGCCGCGCGAGCGGCCCATGCCGAAATCCTTGTAGAAGGCCGCACCCTTGTCCATGATGATGGGCACGGAGGCTAGGCTGATGACGTTGTTGATCACCGTCGGCTTGCCGAACAGACCCTGGATTGCCGGCAGCGGTGGCTTGGCTCGGACCACGCCGCGCTTGCCTTCAAGGCTGTTCAGCAGCGACGTTTCCTCGCCGCAGACATAGGCGCCGGCGCCGACGCGGATTTCCATGTCGAAGGCGTTGGGCGAACCCAGCACGCTGACGCCGAGCACGCCTGCCTTGCGGGCGACCTCGACAGCCTTGTTCATGACATCCACCGCATGCGGATATTCCGAGCGGATATAGACGAACCCCTTGGTCGCGCCGGTGGCGATGCCGGCAATCGTCATGCCTTCGATGAGCACGAAGGGGTCGCCCTCCATGATCATGCGGTCGGCAAAGGTGGCGCTGTCGCCCTCGTCGGCATTGCAGACGATGTATTTGCGGTCAGATGTCGTATCGAGCACCGTCTTCCACTTGATGCCGGTCGGGAAGCCGGCGCCGCCGCGGCCGCGCAAGCCCGATTCCGTGACCTGTTTGACGATGTCGAGCGGCGCCATGGCCACCGCGTTCTGCAGGCCCCTCAGCCCGCCCAGTGACTTGTAGGCGTCGAGCGATAGCGGGTCGTTGATGCCGCAACGCGCGAACGTCAGGCGCGTCTGTTTGGCCAGGAACGGGATCTTGTCGGGCGCGCCCAGCCAGCGCTTGTGATGGCCGCCGGTGAGAAAGCCGCTGTCGAACAGGCTCTTGACGTCCGATGGCTTGACCGGCCCGTAAGCGACGCGGCCCTTTTCGGTCGCGACCTCGACCATCGGTTCGAGGAAATAGGCGCCGCGCGAGCCGTTGCGGACGATCTTGGCCTCGACGCCCCGTTCAGCCAGTTCCGCACGAACAGCCTTGGCGACCTTTTCGGCGCCGAGCGCCAGCGCGCCGGAGTCACCGGGAATGTAGATGCGCGGGATCATGAGCGTACCTCCCCGACGATCTCTTCGATCTTCTCGTCATCGAGCCGCCCGATCACCTCACCATCCAGCATCGCCGACGGTGAACAGGCGCACAGCCCGAGGCAATAGACAGGCTCAAGTGTAACCGATCCGTCGCGGGTGGTCTCATGGAAATCGATGCCCAACAACTGCTTGACCTTTGCGGCGATCGCATCCGAACCCATCGACTGGCAGGCTTCCGCCTGGCAGAGCTTGAGCACATGCCGGCCAGCCGGCCGGGCACGGAAATCATGATAGAAGGTCACGACGCCATGCACTTCGGCCCTCGACAGGTTCAACCCATCGGCGATGACGGGCACGGCGTCCTGCGGCACGTGGCCAAATTCTTCCTGGATCTCGTGCAGGATCGGCAGCAGGGGGCCTTCGAGGCCCTTCAACTCCTGGATGATCGCCGCCGTGCGCGACTGTATCTCGGTACTTGCAGGCTGCATCGTCACGCAGCGCCCTCCCTATCGTAGCGATCGATGCATATAATCGTCCAAAAGCATGAAGCGGTTTTGGAACAACGACATGCCTACGCCGCTTAATCGCTAAGTGCTTAAGAAATCAGAGAAAACCTCTGAAATCAATAAAGCGGTTTCGTTGCACGATAGGAAATTTCTATCGCGCCGATTGACCAGTTATGACTAGCTCAGCGATTGGCGCGGAAATCGTCTGCCAGCGCCATCGCCTCGTCCAGCAGCGCCTGCACCAGCGGCGTGTGCGGTTCGCGCGGCGCGGCGACCAGCCCGACCGTGTGGCTGGCATCCGGTTCGACGATCGGAATGGCCCGGATCGGCTCGGAAAAACCGAATGTTTCCGCCAGGTTGAGCGGCATGATCGACGACCATTTGCCTGTCCGTATGTGGGAGAACAGCACGATCATCGAGTTGGATTCCAGTGTCGGCCGCACCTGCACGCCGGCCTCGGCCAGATGCTGGTCGATGATGCGGCGGTTCTGCATGTCCGGCGTCAACAGGCAGAGCGGCAGCTGGCTGATTTCGGCCCATGTCACTTTGTCGCGATCCGAATAGGGATTTCCGACCGCCGTGATCAGTTGGTAGCGCTCGTCATAGAGCGGCACGCTGGTCACCCGTCCGAGAGGCTCGTTGTCGAGATAGGTGATGCCGGCATCGACGTCGAAATTGCCGAGCAGCGACAACACCTCGATCGAGGTGCGCGACAGGATAGAGAAGGTGACGCCCGGGTGCTTCTCGCGAAATGGCGTCGTCAGCCGCGCCACCATGGCGAGGGCGGTTGGGATGGCGGCAATACGGATACGCCCGGACAGGCCATGTCGCGCCGCCCGCATCTCTTCGCGCATGGTCCTGGAATCGCCGACGATGCGACGCGCCCACACCAGCACCTGCTTGCCTTCCGGCGTCAGCCCCTGAAAGCGCGAACCGCGATTGACCAGCATGACGCCGAGCTGGCCCTCCAGCTGCTTGATCCCGGCCGACAAGGTCGGCTGCGTGACGCCGCACGCTTCCGCCGCCCGGCCGAAATGCTCCTCCTTGGCCAGCGCGATGAAGAATTCGAGCTTGTCGATCATCCCATCCGTCCGTTCGTTGCGCGCAAGGTCGGGGAAATTGCCTTTCGCCGCAAGCTCTACCCGCAATTGGCCATGCATCCACATCTTTGGGCCGGCTGGCTGTTTCCCCCGGCCGAACACGGCGCTATGTGGTTGGATGGAATACGAGGAGATCGGACATGCTGGGCTGGTTCCGCAAGCTTTTGCCGCGCGAAGATCGCTTCTTCGACCTCTTTGAACGGCATTCCCGCACCGTGGTCGGCGGCGCCGAGGCGCTGGAGCAGCTTCTGCAGGGCAAGGACATCGATCGCTGGTGCCAGAAGATCATCGATCTCGAGGACGAGGCCGATCATATCACGGCCGAAGTCCTGCTGGCGGTGCGGCGTTCCTTCATCACGCCTTTCGATCGCGGCGACATCAAGGACCTGATCCAGTCAATGGATGACGCCATCGACATGATGCACAAGACCGTCAAGACGGTGAAGCTGTTCGAAAAGAAGGAATTCGACCCGCTGATGCAGGAGATGGGCGGCGTCATCGTTGCCGCCTCCAGGCTGGTTGCCGAAGCGATCCCGCTGCTCAGCAAGGTCGGCACGCACACGGTACGCCTCAACGCCATCGCCGAAGAGGTCATGCGCGTCGAAAGCCGCGCCGACGATCTGCATGAGCAGGGATTGAAGGACCTGTTCAAGCGGCATGGCCGCAGCGATCCGATGGCCTACCTGATCGGCTCGGAGATCTACGGCCAGCTGGAGAAGGTGGTCGACCGCTTTGAGGACGTCGCCAACGAGATCAGCGGCATCGTCATCGAGAACGTTTAGGCAATGGAAGCCACCATCGCCTTTCCCGTGCTGATCGGCCTTGTCGCCGTCGCGCTGTTTTTCGATTTTCTCAACGGCCTGCACGATGCGGCGAACTCCATCGCCACCATCGTCTCCACCCGCGTGCTGAGACCACAATATGCGGTCCTGTGGGCGGCTTTCTTCAATTTCATCGCCTTCATGTTCTTCGGCCTTCACGTGGCTGAAACCGTGGGAAAAGGTATCGTCGACGTCAGCATCGTCACGCCGGCGGTGATCTTCTCGGCGCTCGTCGGCGCCATCGTCTGGAACATCGTCACCTGGATTGCCGGCATCCCGTCCAGCAGTTCGCATGCCCTGATCGGCGGGCTCGTCGGCGCCGGCGTTGCAAAGGCTGGGCCCGGCGCCATCGTCTGGACCGGGCTTGGCAAGACGGTCGCCGCAATCGTCGTGTCGCCGGCGACAGGGTTTGTTCTGGCGCTGGTCCTGATCCTGGCCGTTTCCTGGCTGTTCGTGCGCCAGACACCGTTCGCCGTCGACAGCACTTTCCGCGTCATGCAGTTCTTTTCGGCCTCGCTTTATTCGCTAGGGCACGGCGGCAACGACGCCCAGAAAACCATGGGCATCATCGCCGTGCTGCTCTATTCGCAAGGTATGCTCGGCGGGACGTTCTACGTGCCGCTGTGGGTCGTCCTCACCTGTCAGACAGCACTGGCGCTCGGCACTTTGTTCGGCGGCTGGCGCATCGTCCACACGATGGGCTCGAAGATCACCCGGTTGAACCCGATGCAGGGCTTCTGCGCCGAGACCGGCGGCGCCATCACCCTGTTTGCCGCCACCTGGCTTGGCGTTCCCGTGTCGACCACCCATACGATCACCGGGGCCATCATCGGTGTCGGCGCTGCCCGTCGCGTCTCGGCCGTGCGCTGGGGCATTGCCGGCAACATCGTCATCGCCTGGATCGTCACCTTGCCGGCCACGGCTGCAATTTCGGCACTCACCTACCTTGCGGTTGGCCTGGCAAGGTGAGGCGGACACTGTGGTGCTTGGAGTCGCTGCCAATCTGCACTATCTGAGCCGCAGCCAAACGCCTTAGGGAACAATGCATGTCCGTCACCAAGGAAATCGTCACCGAGCGTCTGAAGACGGTCAACGGGCCGGACTTCACCGGCAACATCGTCGACCTCGGCATGGTTTCGGAGATTTTCATCGCCGATTCGAAAGTGTTTTTCTCGATCACCGTTCCCGCCGCCCGTGCACAGGAGATGGAGCCGCTGCGCGCCGCAGCCGAGCGTGTCGTCAAGGCGATCCCTGGTGTCGCCGGCGCCGTCGTCGCGCTGACGGCGGAGAAGAAGGGCGGCGGCATGGAGGCTCCGGTTGCGTCGCGTCCCGCGCCCAGGCCGGCACCCCCGGCTGCGCCAGCCGCGCCGCGCCCAGCTCCACACTCTCCAGCCCCGCACGCCCCGGCCTCGCAAAGCTCGGGCAAGCGCGGCGTGCCCGGCATCGAGGCGATCATCGCGGTGGCGTCCGGCAAGGGCGGCGTCGGCAAGTCGACCACCGCCGTCAACATCGCGCTTGGCCTCGCCGCCAACGGTTTGCGTGTCGGCGTGCTCGATGCCGATATTTATGGCCCGTCCATGCCCAGGCTGCTCAACATCCATGGCCGGCCGCAGACCGTCGACGGCAAGATCCTGAAACCGATGGAGAATTACGGCCTTAAGGTGATGTCGATGGGCTTCCTCGTCGACGAGGAGACGCCGATGATCTGGCGCGGTCCGATGGTGATGTCGGCGCTGACGCAGATGCTGCGCGAGGTCGAATGGGGCCGCCTCGACGTGCTCGTCGTCGACATGCCGCCCGGCACCGGCGACGCCCAGCTGACCATGGCCCAGCAGGTGCCGCTGGCCGGCGCCGTCATCGTCTCGACGCCGCAGGACCTGGCGCTGATCGACGCCCGCAAAGGATTGAATATGTTCAAGAAGGTCGACGTGCCGCTGCTCGGCATCGTGGAGAACATGAGCTATTTCATAGCCCCCGATACCGGCAAGCGCTACGACATCTTTGGCCATGGCGGGGCGCGGCGCGAGGCCGAGCGACTCGGCGTGACCTTCCTCGGCGAAGTGCCGCTGGAAATGGGCATTCGCGAAAGTTCTGATGAAGGTGCTCCGGTGGTGGCGTCGAAGCCAGACAGCGCCGAGGCGAAGATCTATCGCGGCATTGCTTCGAAGGTCTGGGACCGGGTCAACGAAGAACGCGGCGCGGCCGAAGCGGCGGTGCCGAACATCGTGTTCGAGTAGCTCGGATATCCCTCCCCCTTGAGGGGAGGGTGGCCCGAAGGGCCGGGTGGGGTCCGCGGTGACACGCTCGACGCTATTTCTTTACAAGTCGAGGCAGCTCAACTCACGTTGAGGCAGTTGAGGCGACCCCACCCGCCTCGCTTCACGAGGCACCCTCCCCTCAAGGGGGAGGGGAACCCACCTTCTCGCCAAAGCTTGAAAAGAACTGCAAGGCCAGCTTCTTCGAAGTCGATTCGATGAGCCGGCTGCCGAGTTGGGCGATCTTGCCGCCGACTTCGGCTTTGGCCGCGTATTTGAGGACCGTCGCATCCGGCCCGTCCGCCGTCAGCGTCACGTCGGCGCCACCCTTGGCGAAGCCGGCAATACCGCCCTTGCCCTCGCCCTGGATGGTGTAGGAGTGCGGCGGCTTCAGGTTCTTCAACGTCACCTCGCCGTTGAATGTCGCCTTGATCGGTCCGATCTTCAACACCACCGTCGCCGCCATTTCGGTCGGCGATTTCATCTCCAGGTGCTGGCAGCCGGGAATGGTCGCCTGCAAAACCTTCGGGTCGTTCAGCGCGTCCCACACTTTCTGCAGGGGGGCGGCAATGCGTTCCTCGCCTTCGATCACCAAAGCCATCGACACCTCCCGGACAGACTTCGAAGGCCTAACGCACGGTCTGGTCTGTGTCTATCGCACCAAAGTCCGGTTGCGACGGTGCGCCCTCTTGCCTGCTTCCGCGCGTTGCCATATCGATTTGTCTTACAAATACGGAGACCATGATGGCAGGCGCCCCCACCGGAAAGAAGAAATTTCGCTCGCAGGAGTGGTTCGACAATCCCGACAATCCAGGCATGACCGCGCTCTACCTCGAGCGCTACCTGAACTACGGCCTGACGCGGGCCGAGTTGATGTCGGGCAAGCCGCTGATCGGCATCGCCCAGACCGGCTCGGATCTGTCGCCGTGCAACCGCCACCATATCGAACTGGCCAAGCGCGTGCGCGAAGGCATCGTCTCGATGGGCGGCATCCCCTTCGAATTCCCGTGCCATCCGATCCAGGAGACCGGCAAGCGCCCGACCGCGGCACTCGACCGCAACCTTGCCTATCTCGGCCTGGTCGAAGTGCTTTACGGCTATCCGCTCGACGGCGTCGTGCTGACCATCGGCTGCGACAAAACCACGCCGGCGCTGCTGATGGCGGCGGCCACCGTCAATATTCCGGCCATAGCACTTTCGGTCGGACCGATGCTCAATGGCTGGCACAAAGGCAAGCGCACGGGATCCGGCACCATCGTCTGGGAATCGCGCCAGCGGCTCTCCGCCGGCGAGATTGACTATGACGAGTTCATGGACATCGTCGCCTCATCGGCGCCGTCGACCGGCTATTGCAACACCATGGGCACCGCCACCACGATGAACTCGCTGGCAGAGGCGCTCGGCATGCAATTGCCGGGTTCGGCCGCCATTCCCGCACCCTACCGCGAGCGCGGCCAGATCTCCTATGAGACCGGCAAGCGCATCGTCGAGATGGTGCATGAGGATCTGAAGCCGTCCGACATCATGACGCGCAAGGCCTTCGAGAACGCCATTGTCGTCAATTCGGCGATTGGCGGCTCGACCAATGCCCCGATCCACCTCAACGCGATTGCCCGTCATCTCGGCGTGCCGCTCACCAATGACGACTGGCAGACGGTCGGCCTCCATGTGCCGCTCATCGTCAATCTGCAGCCATCGGGCGAATATCTCGGCGAAGACTATCATCATGCCGGCGGCGTGCCGGCTGTGGTGGCCGAACTGATGAAGGCCAAGCTGCTGCCCTATCCCGAAGCGATGACCGTCAACGGGAAATCGATCGGCGACAATTGCAAGGATGTCGCCAACGAGAACACCGACGTCATCCGCACCGTCGCCGAGCCGCTGAAGGCCAATGCCGGCTTCATTAATCTCAGCGGCAATCTGTTCGATTCCGCAATCATGAAGATGAGCGGCATCTCGCCGGAATTCCGCGAACGCTATCTCTCCAACCCGAACGACCCGGAAGCCTTCGAGGGCAATGCCATGGTCTTCGATGGTCCCGAGGACTACCACGCCCGCATCGACGATCCGGCGCAAGGCATCGACGAGCACACCATCCTGTTCATGCGCGGCGCCGGCCCGATCGGCTATCCCGGCGGCGCCGAGGTCGTCAACATGCAGCCGCCGGCCTATCTCATCAAGAAGGGCATTCACGCGCTGGCCTGCATCGGCGATGGCCGCCAGTCGGGCACATCCGGCTCGCCGTCTATCCTCAACGCTTCGCCGGAGGCCGCCATTGGCGGCGGCCTGGCGCTGCTCAAGACCGGCGACCGTGTGCGCATCGATTTACGGAAAGGCACTGCCAACATCCTCGTCACCGACGAGGAAATCACGCGCCGCCGTGCCGAACTGCAGGTCGATGGCGGCTATCATTATCCCAAGCATCAGACGCCATGGCAGGAGATCCAGCGCTCCATGGTCGACCAGTTCTCGGAGGGCATGGTGCTGAAGCCGGCGGTGAAATACCAGGACGTCGCGCACACCAGCGGCGTGCCGAGGGACAACCACTAAGCGTTGCAAGTTTGGTGAAATCGAAGGCGGCTTGCCATCGGGTAGGCCGCCTTTTCTCATGGCAGCGCTCTTGTATCGATTGGGCCAAGTCTACAGATACGTCGTCTCGATAGGTCCTGCACGAGGGATAACACCCATCAATGACGAAGCGGCGCTCTTCCCTCGGTTTCCTCGGCATGTTCGGCCGCTCCGGCGATTTGCGGGAACTCGACACCGCGCTGCGCGGCGCCGATCTTCATCCGGCGCTTGTCCCTGAGGGGGTAAAGCTCACCATCGTCAATTTGATGAAGGATTATTGGCCGGACGAGCCGCCGCCGGACGCCTACCGGTCCGTGGCGCAGCTGTTTGGCTATTGCATCGCGGGCCCACAAACCTTCGAGCAGGCCAATGGGCCGGAGCGGCGGCTGGACGCTGAGCGCCGCATCGAGGCTGCGCTTGAAACCGGCGACAGCCTGGATGCCCAGATCGTGTTGATGGCGCTGCATGGCAAGCTGATCAGCGCCGAAGTGGTCGAGCGCTTGGGTTAAGTGCGGACTGACCTACGTAAGGTGAAGCTTACCCGCCCATGCCGCTGCGTGGCAGCTTGATCATCTCGCCGAAGCGGGCGCGCAATTTGTCGTCGAGCAGCTTCGGCACATGGCGCGGGAAGCGCTCGGCAAGCACGCGCTTCTTTTCGATGATCGCCCGCTGCAAGATGTCGGGCCGGCCCTTCTCGTTCCATTCCTTGGGCGAAAAGCGGTCGCCGACGGCCGGGTAAAAATACTCGGTCTGCATCAGGCGCAGCGTCTGCTCGTTGCCGAGATAGTGGCCTGGGCCATTCATGCAGACTTCGGTGATGGTGTCGATCGACAGCGCTTCGTCGGTCACTTCGATGCCCCGCACGCAGCGCAGGCAGTGGCCCAGCATGTCATTGTCTATGATCAGGCTCTCCAGGCAAAAGCCGAGCAGCGAGGCGTGCATGCCCGCCGATTCATAGACCAGATTGAGGCCGGCAAGACCGGCCATCACGTCGGTGATCCCCTTTTCATAGCCGGACTGGATGTCGGGCAGTTTCGAATCCGTCATGCCGGCGGCCGAGCCGCCCGGCAGATCGTAGAACTGCGCCATCTGCGCGCAGGCCGAAGTCAGTACTGCCTGCTCGGCCGAGCCGCCCGACATGGCGCCGGTCCTCAGGTCGGAGACGAACGGCCAGGTGCCGAAGATCGCCGGATGCCCGGGCTTGATGGCGTTGACGTAGATGAGGCCGACCAGCACTTCGGCCACCGCTTGCACCACAGCGCCGGCAATCGCCGCGGGAGCGGTGGCGCCGGCCTGGCCGGCCGATAGAAGCAGGATCGGGATGCCGCCGTCGACACAGGCTTCGAGCACGCCGCAGGCGTCCTCGGCAAACTTCATCGGCGGCACGACGAAGCAATTGGAGTTTGACACGAACGGCCGGGCGCGAAAGTTCTCCTCGCCGCCGGCGATCGCATAAAGCATTTCCAGCGCCGGCTGCACGTTCTCGCGCACCGTGAACGAGGTGCCGACATGCTTCGACGTGCCCATCACGCAGGCGTAGAGCGTGTTGAAGTCCATTTCGAGCGGATCGGGAATGTCGCGCGGCACCATCGGCCGCTGGAAGAAATGGATGTTGTCGAGCCCTTCGACGAGGCGAGCGGCATCATAAATGTCCTGCACCAGCGACTCGCGGTATTCGCGCTTTTCGACATCGACCAGATGCACCGCCGCACCCGCCGTGCCGTAATGCACGCGCTTGCCCTGGATAAGCATGTCATGCCTCGGGTCCTGGCCGTGCAGCGTAAAATTCCGCGCGGCTCGTCTGATCGTGTCCATCACAAGCCCACGTGGGAAACGGACGCGGCCGTCATCGCCATAGACGGCGCCGACCCCGGTCAGCGCCTCGACGCAGGAGGGAATGGCATTGGCGAAGCCGACGGTCTCCAGCAGCGTCAGCACCGCTTCATGGATGCGCTCCTGGTCGTTCTGGTTGAGCGGCCCGTAGCTGCCGCCTTCGAGGCCGGCGCGCACCGGCCGGATATCGTCGGCAAGCGGTGCGGCCCGCATGGCGCGGCGCGCTTCGCGCCCGCCGGATCGTCGCGTACGCTGGTCGGCCGATGTATCTTTAGGAGCCGCATCCTTAAGAGCCGCATCCTGCTTCTCAACAGCCACTGACATGGGGGCACTCCACCTTTAGTTTGCGAAACACGACGCGATGATTGGTCCACCGTCGGCTTGCTTCGTCCCTCTGTCAGCCGACTATGCCGTTGCCATTGGCCCAGCCTATGGGCCAGTCAACGCAGCCGAGTATGCCAGAGATCTAATGCAGAATGTTGGTGATCATGCCAAGGGCCGGGGCTGTTCAAAGCTCCGGCACAGGCAAATCAGGCTGCCGCGGGCCTGCGTCCGGCCGCGGTCGCGAGCTCGCGAATACCCGGCTCGATGTGCTGCAGCGCGATCGAGGAAATGCCCAAGCGCATGAAACGCGACGGCTTTTCGGTGCGATCGAAGAAGCGATCGCCCGGCTCGATGATGACGCTGCGCGAGGCCGCGGCCTCGGCCAGTCCACGTGAATCGGTGCCGCGCGGGCCTTCCAGCCAGAGCGATGTGCCGCCGGCCGAATCGGTCGAGCGCCATTCCGGCAGGAATGCGGAAATCGCATGGACCAGACGCTTGCGCCGCTCGTCGAAGGCCGACGACAGCCGCCGCACCAGGGCTTCGTGATGGCCGAGCGACAGGAACAGCGCGACCGCGCGCTGGTTGTTGGCCGGCGGGTGCCTGAGCATGAAGCGACGCAGCGCCCTGAGCTCGGAGATTAGTCCAGCCGAAGCGACGATGTAGCCAAGCCGCAGGCCCGGAGCCAGCGTCTTCGACATCGAGCCGACATAGACGACGCGACCCGAGCGATCGAGGCTCTTCAGCGCCTGCTGCGGCGCCTCGTCGAGAAGCTGGCTGTCATAGCCGTCCTCGATGATGATCTGGTTGTGGCGGTTGGCGCGCGCCAGAAGGTCCTGCCGCCGCTCCGCCGACAGCGGCACCATGGTCGGGCAGTGGTGGCTGGGGGTGACGAAGACAAAGCCGGAATCGTTGGGAATGGACGAGGTGACGATGCCGGACTGATCGACCGGAACCGGCTGGATTTCGGCGCCTGCCAAGCGGAAGATCGAGCGCGCGTCGGGGTATCCCGGGTCTTCCATCGCGACCTTGGAGCCCTTTGTCATCAGCAGTGTCGCCAGCATATAGAGCGCGTTCTGGGCGCCCAGCGTGACGATGATCTCGTCCGGATTGGCGAAGATGCCGCGCCGCGGCAACAGCCGCGCCTGGATCTGCTCGATCAAGAGCGGATCGTCGCGATCGACCATGTCGGAGGCCCAGTTGCGGATTTCGAGCACGGCCAGCGCCATGCGGTTGCACTCACGCCATTCGGCTGTCGGGAACAGCGCCGGGTCGAACTGGCCGTAGACGAAGGGGTAGGAGGACTTGATCCAGTTGTCGTGCTTGGCCGGTGGCGGCATGTCGCTGGCGGCGATCTGCCGGCGTGCCTTCCAGTCGATCTCGTTCTGCTGGTCGGGCGCCTTCTGGTGCGGCTTGGCGGGGGTGGCCAGCACATCCGGATTGACGAAATGGCCGCGCCGTTCGCGCGCCACCAGGAAACCTTGGTCGACCAATTGCTGGAACGCCAGCACCACAGTGCCGCGCGCGACGCCGAGTTTTTCAGCCAGGATGCGGCAGGACGGAAGCGGCATCGAAGCGGCGATCTGCCGGTCGAGAATGGCGGCGACGATCGCCTGACGGATCTGCGCCTGCAGGGTCTGGCCCGATTCCGCCGAAATCCGGAACAGGCCGGACCATATGGCCGTGTCGTTACGCTGTGGCATGGAAGGTGTTCCTCGATGGCCAGTCTTTTTTGCTTGGCTGGACCAGCGGAAGGTAACCGTGGCACAAGGGGTTGCGCCAATCAATTTTTCTGATCGCTGGGATTTATGCCAGTGATCTATGCGCGACGCGCAGCGTCGTCGCATCCCCGGGTGACGCTTGCGTCATCCCGCAGCGCGGACGCCCGCGCGATGCGAAGCGTCGTCGCGCCTCATTATCCCCAGCGCGACGCGCAGCGTCGTCGCTACTCCCATCAAATCATCCAGCGCGGCGCGCAGCGTCATAGCTCCATCACATCGCACTATGCTGCACTGCGTCATCCCCACGCATTGAAACATGCGGAATTCGGCTCAATAAGATCAGCGCGACGACACGCGCCGGAAACATCCGGTCTGATAAGATGTCGTGAAAAACGATCAGGAGCCGAAAGTGGATCATTCCTCCTTCGACAAACAGCTTGTCGCCTTGCGTGCTGCGCGCGCGGCGGCATCGGGTACGATGCGCGAGGCTTTTGCCGCCGACCCCAAGCGCTTCGAGACGTTCTCGGCCAGCGACGGCGACCTTTTGCTCGACTGGTCGAAATGCGCGGTCGACCAGGGCACGATGGAACTGCTCGAGAAGCTCGCCGCCGCCGCCGATCTCGAAGGTCGCCGCGCCGCAATGTTTTCCGGCAAGAAAATCAACATCACCGAAGACCGCGCCGTGCTGCACACGGCGCTGCGCAACCTCTCGGGCAAGGGCGTCACCGTCGATGGCCAGGACGTCAAGGCGGATGTGCTGTCCGTGCTCGACGCCATGGGCGCTTTCGCCGACGCCATTCGCTCCGGCAAGGCCGCCGGCGCCACCGGCAAGAAAATCACCGACATTGTCAACATCGGCATTGGCGGCTCCGATCTCGGCCCGGCCATGGCGACGCTGGCGCTGGCGCCCTATCACGACGGCCCGCGCGCGCACTACGTCTCCAACATCGACGGCGCCCATATCCACGACACGCTGAAGGGCCTGTCGGCCGAAACCACCCTGTTCATCATCGCCTCGAAGACCTTCACCACGGTCGAGACGATGACCAATGCCGAGACGGCGCGCGAATGGGTGCAGAAGGCGCTCGGCAAGGAAGCTGTCGGCAAGCATTTCGCCGCCGTCTCGACCGCGCTCGACCTGGTTTCCAAGTTCGGCATCGAAGCGGATCGCGTGTTCGGCTTCTGGGACTGGGTCGGCGGCCGCTATTCGCTGTGGGGCGCCATCGGCCTGCCGGTGATGATCGCCATCGGCCCGCGCAACTTCCGCGCCTTCCTCGATGGCGCGCATGAGATGGACGAGCACTTCCGCACCGCACCCCTGCAGAAGAACCTGCCGGCGCTGCTGGGGCTGGTCGGCTGGTGGCATCGCGTGATCTGCGGTTATCCGGCGCGTGCGGTCATCCCTTATGACCAGCGCCTTTCCAGGCTGCCGGCCTATCTGCAGCAGCTCGACATGGAATCGAACGGCAAGGGCGTCACCCTCGACGGCACGCCGGTGACGACGCCGACCGGACCGCTGGTCTGGGGCGAGCCCGGCACCAATGGCCAGCACGCCTTCTTCCAGCTGCTGCACCAGGGCACCGATTCCATCCCGGTCGAGTTCCTTGCCGCTGCCGTCGGCCATGAGCCGGATCTGAAGCACCAGCACGATCTACTGCTTGCCAATTGCCTGGCCCAATCGGAAGCGTTGATGAAGGGCCGCACGCTGGACGAGGCTCGCGCGCAGATGCTGGCCAAGGGCATGAAGCCGGCCGATGTCGACAGAATAGCCCCGCACCGCGTCTTCTCCGGCAACCGCCCCTCGGTGACGATCCTCTACCGCAAGCTCGACCCGCGCACCTTCGGCCGGCTGATCGCGCTTTACGAGCACCGCGTCTTCGTCGAAGGCACTCTGTTCAACATCAATTCCTTCGACCAATGGGGCGTCGAGCTCGGCAAGGAGCTGGCGACCGGCCTGTTGCCAGTCGTGGAAGGCAAGGAGAGCGCCGCCAAGCGCGACGCATCGACGGCCGGGCTGGTGGCGCGCATCCAGCAACTGCGGGGGGCGCAATGAAAAATCCGGCCGACATCAAGGGCATATTGTTCGACAAGGACGGCACGCTTGTCGATTTCAACGCGACCTGGCTCGGCATCGCCGATTTCATGGCCATGGATGCTGCCGAGGGCGATCGCTGGAAAGCCGACAGGCTGCTTTCAGCGGCGGGCTTCGATTTTGTCGCCAAGCGTTTCAAGCCGGATTCCATCTTCGCCTCGGGCACCAACATGGATGTCGTCGAACTATGGTTCCCGCGCCTGTCCGACGAGGACCAGATGCTGGCCGTCGCCCGTTTCAACGAGATCACCTCGGTGCAAGGCTCATCGATGGCGGTGGCCTTGCCCGGCATCGTCGCGGCGCTGACGGCTCTGCACAAGCGATCCTACCGGCTCGGCGTCGCCACCAATGATTCGACTGCCGGTGCCGAAAAGACCATGGTCACGCTCGGCGTCGCGCAGCTGTTCACCGCCGCCTATGGCTATGACGCGGTCGCCAATCCGAAACCGGCGCCGGACACGATCGTCGCCTTTTGCGACCTGACCGGGTTGAAGGCGTCCGAGATCGCCATGGTCGGCGACAACCGCCACGACCTGGAGATGGCGCGTGCCGGCGGCTGCGGCCTGGCGGTCGGCGTGCTCTCCGGCACCGGCACGCGGGAATCGCTGGCGTCGATCGCCGATGTCGTTCTGGATTCGGTTGCCGACTTGCCGGACTTTCTGTCGGCGCGGGTCAAGGAGACGGTCTGACGGGGGCCTGGGGCAAACTCAATTCGGCTCGGGATTTCCCCGCCAATGGCCGAGTTGGGGGAAGCAGCCATGAAACTATGGAGCTTCTGGTTTGTTTTCGGACATAGTGGGCTACTCATTAGCAGAGCAAACGTACCCGCATCTGCCGCACCTGATCTTGGCGCTTGCGTTATCGATGTCTTCGCCAGGCTGAAGCTCGAAGCCGCGATTTTCGCACTTTGGGCAAACTATGAAGCCGATACGTTGAACAACTTTAATCCACGCCATTCGACTTCTCCTATCAACGGCTAATCCAATCTATTTTCTGCCCCTTGAGGTTTGTCCACAATGAGTAGAATCCGGCCATTCAGAGCGACTGGGCTTTGCCGCGTCGCGCTAGCAATCTTCCGGCTCGAACCAAAACACACCGCTCGGCTTGGTCACATCACCCTTTGCGTCGCCGAAATCCGGCACCTGATATTCGGCGAGCAATCGTAGCCGCGACAGCGGCAGATCGGCGCGGCGGGGATCGCCGACCAGCACCTCGATGCCGGCTGCCAGGCAGCGGTCGAGGAACGGGATCACCCGCAGAGCAACCTCGCGGCCGTAGAACACGTCGCCGGCAAGCACGAGATCGACCGCTGGCGGCGGGCCCGTGGTGATATCCTGGTCGACAATGGTGATCTCGACGCCGTTGGCCAACGCGTTGAGGCCGATCGCGGCGACGCCGTTGCGATCGCTCTCGGCGGCGATCACCGCGCTGGCGCCGGCCTTGGCGGCGGCGATGCCGACGAGGCCCGAGCCGGCGCCGAGGTCGAGCACGCGGTGACCGGCCACGATTTGCGGATGGTCGAGTATATAGCGCGCCAGCACGGCGCCGCCGGCCCAGGCATAGGCCCAGTAGGGCGGCTGCGGCTCAGCTTCGTGCTCCTCGGTCTGGCTGCCGTCTTCCGGTCCATGAGCTCGCCACTCGACAAGCCGCCTCAGGCCGCTGCCGGAATGAGCCGTATAGAGCTGGATTTCACGAAGGGCGGGAACGGGCGCAAGCCGCAGGTTCGCCTTGATGAACACTACTGCATCGGGACGCCGACTATCGTCCGCCATCCCGCCGTCGCCAGGCTCGCCGTTCAAATTATTCCCGCAGCGCCCGGCGCAAAATCTTGCCCACCGGCGTCTTCGGCAGCTCGGTCCTGAACTCGATGTATTTCGGCCGCTTGTAGCCGGTCAGGTTCTCGCGACAATACGCAGTGATTGCCTCAACGGTCAGCGCCGGATCCTTCTTGACGATGAACAGCTTCGGCACTTCGCCCGAATGCTCGTCCGGCACGCCGACCGCCGCCACTTCGAGCACGCCCGGATGCTGGGCGACGACTTCCTCGAGTTCGTTGGGGTAGACGTTGAAGCCGGAGACCAGGATCATGTCCTTCTTGCGGTCGACGATCTTGGTGTAGCCGCGCTCGTCCATGAAGCCCATGTCGCCGGATTTGAAAAACCCGTCCTTGGTCATCACCTTGGCGGTCTCGTCCGGCCGGTTCCAGTAACCGGCCATGACCTGCGGCCCGCGAATGCAGATCTCGCCGACCTCGCCGAGCGGCAGGTTGTTGCCGTCATCGTCGCGGATGACGATCTCGGTCGACGGCAGCGGCAGGCCGATCGTGCCGGTGAAATTGCTGTCGCTGAACTTGTTGGCGGTCGCCACCGGCGAGGTCTCCGACAGCCCGTAGCCCTCGGTGATCGAATTGCCGGTCAGCGCCTTCCAGCGCTCGGCAACCCCCTTCTGCACCGCCATGCCACCACCCAGCGTCATGATCAGCGGCTTGAAGTCGAGCTTGCGGAAATCCTCGTTGTTGAGCAGCGCGTTGAACAGCGTGTTGAGGCCGGGGAAAATGTGCATCGGGTATTTCTGCAGCTCCTTGACGAAGCCGGGAATGTCGCGCGGGTTGGGAACGAGCACGTTCTGGGCGCCCTGCTGCATGCCCATCAGCGCGTTCACCGTCAGCGCGAAGATATGGTAGAGCGGCAGTGCGCAAATGAAATTGAGATGCGCCGGTTTCGGCTTGATCGCATAGGCGTCCTGCAGCCACAGCGTGTTCTGCGCGACATTGGACAGCACATTGGAGTGCAGCAGCACAGCACCTTTGGAAATCCCCGTGGTGCCGCCTGTATATTGCAGGAAGGCGACGTCGCTGGCTTCCATCTTGGCCGGCTTGAAGGCGATGCCGGCGCCGGCCTTCACCGCCGCATTGAACTTGACATGGCCGGGCAGCGACCAGGCCGGCACCATCTTTTTCACCCGGCGCACGACCAGGTTGACGATCGTGCCCTTGAGGCCGCCGAGCATGTCGCCCATCGCCGCGACCACCACATGCTTGACCGCCGTCCTGGCAATCACCGCGTCCAGGGTGCTGGCGAAATTCTCCAGAATGACGATCGCCTGCGCGCCGGAATCCTTGAGCTGATGTTCGAGCTCGCGCGGCGTGTAGAGCGGATTGATGTTCACCACGACATAGCCGGCGCGAAGCACGGCCATCATCGCCACCGGATATTGCAGCACATTCGGCATCATCAGCGCCACGCGTGCGCCTTTCTGCAGGCCCTTCGATTGCAGATAAGCGCCGAAGGCGGCCGATTGCCGCTCGAGTTCGGCATAGGAGATCGACTTGCCCATGCAGACGTATGCCGGCTGGCCGGAAAACTGCTTGCAGGCGCCGACGAGGAAGTCGCCGATCGAACTGTAGGGCAGGGCGCCGATCTCCGCCGGCACGACTTTCGAATAGCTCTTTAGCCATGGCTTTTCCGGCAAGCCCGCGGCAAGCGCCGTCAGCGTATTCGGCAGTTTTTTGGCCGCGCCCGGCGACGGCTTCGAGGCGGGCTTCGCCGCGGCTGTCTTCGCGGCTGGCGGCTGGGCGGGCTTTGCAGCGGGTGTTGTCTTCGCCGCGCGCTTGACCGCAGGTTTCGCTGCCGGGTTGGCGCTTGCCTTCGCCGGCGTCGAGGTTGCCGTTGGCTTGACGGCGGGAGTGGCTTTGGCCGGTGGCGCTTTCGACTTGGCGGCAGCGGCGGCCGGTTTTGAAGCTTTCGCCGCTTTTGCTTTCGCCGGGGCCGTTGTCTTTGTTGCTTTCGCCACCTCTAGCCTCCCTCGGTCGTTCTGTTGCCTGCTCCTGCTGCGCCGCCTCGATGTGGTGAGGCGTCCTCCGCTGCAGCGATGTCGCGGATTCCCGGAAATCCAGCGTGTCATCTATCTATTGCGACTATCGGCGGCCGTGCAAGTCTTGCCCCAGCGGCAGGACGGCAAAGATTTGCCGTCGAAATCCTTCCCGCGATGCCAGCTCAGGCAATGCCGTCCGGTCATCTCGGTGGCGAAACCCAGGCTTGTGGATTTTTGGCTTACGATTGCTGCGATCAATGAAAAAATGCGGTCGTTAACAATCCCGTGATTAGCAGATTTTGCTATTTGTTTCTGCAGTTCGTCAAAGACCGAGAAATATTTTCTGCTTACGGTGGGGTAGGCAAACAGGGTGTTCCAAAGCCGGAAAAACGGTGCTTATATGCGCGCTTCGCGAGCCTATAGAGGGGCTTGGAAGAACATCAGGGAGTGCTCAATGAAAAAGAAACTGACTTTTGCAGCCGCGTTGCTGGCTGCAAGCGTCCTCGGCGGTGTGGCCAATGCCAAGACGCTGGTCTATTGCTCGGAGGCCTCGCCGGCCAACTTCGACCCGGGTACCACGACGGGCGGCAACGACTTCGACGCCTCGTCGCGCACCGTCTATTCGCGCCTGGTCGAGTTCAAGCATGGCGGCACCGAAGTTGTGCCCGGTCTCGCCGACAAATGGGAGATTTCGGACGACGGTCTGGTCTATACTTTCCACCTGCATCCGGGCGTGAAGTTCCAGACGACGGATTTCTTCAAGCCGACGCGTGATTTCAATGCCGACGACGTCGTCTTTTCCTTCGATCGCCAGTTCAACAAGGAAAACCCCTGGAACGGCGAAAAGTACCTGCCCAACCTGACCTGGGACTATTACACCGGCATGGACATGCCGAAATACGTCGCCAAGTGGGAAAAGGTCGATGACCTGACCGTGAAGCTGACGCTGACCGAGCCGAATGCTCCGATGCTGGCCAATCTCGGCATGGACTTCGCCTCGATCGTGTCGAAGGAATATGCCGACCAGCTGGAAAAAGACGGCAAGATGGCCGACTTCTCGACCAAGCCGGTCGGTACAGGTCCGTTCCAGTTCGTCGACTACCAGCTGGATTCGGTCATCCGCTATGCGGCCAACCCGGACTACTTCAAGGGCAAGGAAAAGATCGACGATCTCGTCTTCGCGATCACGCCTGACGCCACCGCCCGCATCCAGAAGGTGCTCGCCGGCGAATGCGATATCGCGCCCTATCCGAATCCTGCCGACATCGGCACGATCAAGGCCAACGCCGACGTGACCCTGATGGATCAGGCTGGCCTCAACATCGGCTATATGAGCTACAACACCACCATCCCGCCGCTCGACAAGCCTGAAGTGCGCCATGCGCTCAACCAGGCGATCGATCGGGAATCGCTCATCAAGTCGCTGTTCCAGGACGCTGGCGCCACGCCGGCCGTAAACCTGATCCCGCCGACCATGTGGTCGTGGAACAAGGACGTGAAGTCCGACGCCTATGATCCGGAAGCCGCCAAGAAGGTGCTGGCCGATGCCGGATTGAAGGAGATCCAGCTTTGGGCCTCCGACCGCGTCCGTCCCTACAACCCGAACTTCCAGCGCGCCGCCGAACTGATCCAGGCTGACTGGGCCAAGGTCGGCGTCAAGGCGGAAATCGTCAGCTACGAGTGGACGAAGTACCGCGAAGAAGGCAAGAAGAAGGAACGCCCGGGCGCCTTCCAGATCGGCTGGACCGGTGACAATGGCGATCCGGACAATTTCTTCGCCACGCTGTTCGCCTGCTCGGCCATCGGCGTGTCGAACTACTCCAGCTGGTGCGACAAGGACTTCGAGGATCTGATCCAGAAGGCCAAGAAGACCAGCGACCAGGCCGAACGCACCAAGCTCTATGAAGAGGCGCAGGTTGTCTTCCAGAAGCAGGCTCCGGCCTTCCTCATGGCACACAGCCAAGTCTACGCAGTCGTGCGCAAGAATGTCAGCGGCTTCATGATGGACCCGCTCGGCATTCATCGCTTCGACGGCGTCGACAAGGCCGAATAGAACTGTTAGGCGGGCGGCGCGCAATCAGGCGCCGCCCGCTTTTCAAGATGCTCCGATATCTCCTAAACAAAATCGTCTTGGTGCTGCCGACGCTGATCGGCATCACCATCTGCGCCTTCGCTTTCGTCAGGCTGCTGCCCGGCGATCCCATTCTTGCCATGGCCGGCGAGCATGGCGTGTCGCCCGAGCGTTACGCGGAACTGAAGGAACAGTTCGGCTACAATTTGCCGATCTGGCAGCAATACGCGCATTATGTCCGCGATGCCGCGACCGGTAATTTCGGCGTGTCGATTTCGTCCAAGCGGCCGGTCATCGAAGATTTCATGACGCTGTTCCCGGCAACCATCGAGCTCTCCGTCTTCGCCATGATCTTCGCCATGGTGCTGGCCATACCGGCCGGCATCATTGCTGCGGTCAAACGCGGCTCCTGGTTCGACCAGGGGCTTATGGGCACCGCCCTCGTCGGCTATTCCATGCCGATCTTCTGGTGGGGCCTGCTGCTGATCATCTTTTTCTCCGGCTATCTCGGCTGGACCCCGGTTTCAGGCCGCATCGGCCTTCAGTTCTTTATCAAGCCGATCACCGGCTTCTTGACCCTCGACAGCCTGCTCTACGGCAAGTGGGATGCTTTCCGCTCGGCATTGAGTCACCTGGTGCTGCCGACAATTGTGCTCGGCACCATCCCGCTGGCGGTGATCGCGCGCCAGACGCGCTCGGCCATGCTCGAAGTGCTGGGCGAAGACTATGTGCGGACCGCCCGCGCCAAGGGCCTGTCGTCGTCCCGCGTCATCGGCGTGCATGCGCTGCGCAATGCGCTGATCCCGGTGGTCACCACCATCGGCCTGCAGGTCAGTACCCTGCTCGCCGGCGCCATTCTCACAGAAACCATCTTCGCCTGGCCGGGCATCGGCAAGTGGATGGTCGAATCCATATCCAAGCGCGACTATGTCGTCGTGCAGTCAGGCTTGCTGTTGATCGCCCTTATCGTCATGGCGGTGAACCTGATTGTCGACGTGCTTTATGCCGTCATCAACCCGCGCATCAGGGCGGCGTGATGAGCCAGTCCACCGAAATCGCCCCGATGGCCGCCGGCAACCCTGACCGTCTGACCGGCTTCAGGACCTTCTGGCACTATTTCTCGGTAAACCGCGGCGCCGTCATCGGCCTTTTCGTCTTCATCCTTTTGGTGCTGGCCGCGCTCTTTGCACCGCTGCTGGCGCCCTATGCGCCCGACATCCAGGACAAGACCGCTTTCCTGCGTCCGCCGGCCTGGCAGGCGGGCGGCAGCATGGAATATCTGCTTGGCACCGACGCGGTCGGCCGCGACATGCTCTCGCGCCTGCTCTATGGCGCGCGTTTCTCGCTGCTCATCGGCGCCGTCGTGGTCACACTGGCGCTTGTCGGCGGCATCACGCTCGGCCTTTTGGCCGGCTATTTCCGGGGCTGGGTCGACGTGGCGATCATGCGCGTCATGGATCTGATCCTGTCCTTCCCGTCGCTGCTCTTGGCGCTGGTTCTGGTCACCATCCTCGGCCCCGGCCTGTTCAACGCCATGCTGGCCATCGCGCTTGTCCTGCAACCCCACTTTGCCCGTCTGGTGCGCGCTGCCGTCATGGCCGAAAAGAGCCGCGAATATGTGGTCGCCGCCAAGGTCGCCGGCGCCGGCCATATAAGGCTTATGCTGCGCACCATCCTGCCCAACTGCCTGGCGCCGCTGATCGTCCAGGGCACGCTGTCCTTCTCCAACGCCATCCTGGAGGCGGCCGCTCTCGGCTTTCTCGGCCTTGGCGCCCAGCCGCCGACACCGGAATGGGGAACCATGCTCGCCTCGGCGCGTGAATTCATCCTGCGCGCCTGGTGGGTGGTGACCTTCCCCGGTCTGGCCATCCTCATCACCGTGCTTGCCATCAACCTGATCGGCGACGGTCTGCGCGATGCGCTCGATCCGAAGCTGAGGAGGTCGTAATGGCGCTGCTCGACATCCGCAATCTCGTCGTTGAGTTCCAGACCGCATCCGGCCCGTTCCGCGCGGTCGATGGCGTCTCGCTCCATGTGAACGAACGTGAAGTGCTGGCCATCGTCGGCGAATCCGGCTCCGGCAAGTCGGTGTCGATGTTGGCTGTGATGGGGCTGTTGCCGTGGACGGCGACGGTCACTGCCGACGAGATGAGCTTCAACGGCCGCGATCTCCTGAAGATGAGCCCGGCCGACCGGCGCAAGATCGTCGGCAAGGACATGTCGATGATCTTCCAGGAGCCGATGGCCAGTCTCAATCCGTGCTTCACCGTCGGCTTCCAGATCGAGGAGGTGCTGCGCTTCCATATGGGCATGGACAAGGCCCAGCGTCGCGAGCGCGCCATCGAATTGCTGACGCAGGTCGGCATTGCCGAGCCGGCCGAACGGCTGAACTCGTTTCCGCACCAGATGTCAGGCGGCCAGTGCCAGCGCGTGATGATCGCCATCGCCATCGCCTGCAATCCGAAGCTTCTGATCGCCGACGAGCCGACGACCGCGCTCGACGTCACCATCCAGAAGCAGATCCTCGACCTGCTGGTCTCGCTGCAGGTCAAATACGGCATGGGCCTGATCATGATCACCCACAATATGGGCGTCGTGGCCGAGACCGCCGACCGCGTCATCGTCCAGTACAAGGGTCGAAAGATGGAAGAGGCCGACGTGCTGTCGCTGTTTGAATCGCCGAAGAGCAATTACACCCGCGCGCTTTTGTCGGCACTGCCGGAAAATGCCGTCGGCGACCGGCTGCCGACCGTCTCGGACATGCTGTTCGAACCGGCTGCCGGGAGCGTCTGATGGGCATCAAGGTCGTCGAAGGCAAGGACATCGTGCGCGACTATCACGTCGGCGGCGGCCTGTTTCGCGGCGCGCGCACCGTGCATGCGGTCAAGGGCGTCTCGTTCAGCGTCGACAAGGGCAAGACGCTGGCCATCGTCGGTGAATCGGGCTGCGGCAAGTCAACGCTGGCGCGCATCATCACGCTGATCGATCCGGCAACGTCGGGCGAGCTGTTCATCGACGGCAACAAGGTCGACATCGCAAGGAACGGCCTGACCAGGGAGATGCGCCGCAAGGTGCAGATCGTCTTCCAGAACCCTTACGGATCGCTCAATCCGCGCCAAAAGATCGGAGATGTGCTGGGCGAGCCGCTGCTCATCAACACCGACAAGCCGGCCGAAGAGCGGCGCGACCTCGCCATGAGGATGCTGAAGAAAGTCGGCCTCGGAACCGAGCACTACAATCGCTATCCTCACATGTTCTCGGGCGGCCAGCGCCAGCGCATCGCCATTGCCCGCGCGCTGATGCTGAACCCGAGCCTGCTGGTGCTTGACGAACCGGTCTCCGCGCTCGATCTTTCGGTGCAGGCGCAGGTGCTCAACCTGCTCGCCGACCTGCAGGACGAATTCCAGCTGACCTATGTCTTCATCAGCCACGATCTGTCGGTCGTGCGCTACATCGCCGACGATGTGATGGTGATGTATTTCGGCGAAGCCGTCGAATACGGCTCGCGCGAGGAGGTCTTCGCCGACCCCAAGCACAACTACACCAGGACGCTGTTCGCCGCGACGCCGCGCGCCGACGTCGCCTCGATCAAGGCGCGGCTGGCGAAGAAGAAGGCCGCCTGACCTCCCACCGAGAATTGTTTTTGAACAATCGGAAATGCGTCGCGGCGGTGGTTTGCCGGCAGGATTGATCGCAATCTGCGAGCTGCCGGGCGCGCAAGCCGCGTCGCAGGTCGGGGTGCGCCCCATCACTCACCCGCTCCGTGCTGGTAAAGCTCGTCCATGCTGAGCATTGCCAGGGTTGCGAAGGGGGCCTGTTTTTTCACCCGACCGCGGCTCAAGATCACCACGTCGTCGCAGAACGATATGGTGCTGTAATGATGACTGATGACAATGGTGGTGCGGCGGCCGGCCCGCGATTTCAGCGTCTCGACAATAGCGGCTTCTGACAACCCATCCACCGCACTGGTGGCTTCGTCGAGGATGAGAATATCGGGATCGCGCACCAGCGCCCGCGCCAGGGCGATCCTTTGCCTTTGTCCGGCTGACAGGTTGATGCCCCGGTATCCGACCAGTGTCGCGTAGCCCTGCGGCAGGTGCTCGATGAATTGATGTGCCTCGGCCAGCCTTGCGGCGCGCATGGCGTCGCTGGCCGACGCCGTGTCGTAGCCGTAGATAATGTTTTCAAAAATGGTGCCGTCGACCAGTTCCAGCTCCTGACTGGCCAGGGCAATGTTCCGCCGCCACTGGCTTGGGTCCACTTCATCGAGCGGTGCCCCATCGACGAGGATCCTGCCGCTGTCGGGTTTGACGAAGCGGCACAGGAGATTGACGATCGTCGTCTTGCCGGCGCCCGAGCGGCCGATCAGCGCCGTCGAGCGGCCGCTGCGGATGTCGAACACCGCCTTATGCAGCACCGCCTCGCGCGCGTCGGGGTCTGACAGGGGACCGGAATAGGCGAAGCTCACGTCATCGAAGCTGATCCCTTGGCGCAAGCCGTCGAACGGCAGGCTGCCCTGCGGCGCCTCGGGCTTGTCGGAAGGATCGAGCAGCCATTGTACCTCCTCCAGCGAGCCGCTCATGCCTTGCAACTGACTCCAGGACATCTGCAAGGCGCGCATATGCGGCTGCAGTCGGTAGAGCAGGATGAGGAAGGCGACGGTCAGCGGGAAGCTTACATTCGCCAGCCAGGCTCCGATCACCACCGCCAGGAACAGCATCGCGTGCAACACCTCGGTCAGTGGCGGCAAGACGCCCTGGCGGATTGAAAGCACGAAAGCCGCCCGCCGCACCCCGTCGGACGCTTTGGCGAAGACCGCCTTTTCGCGGTTCTCCTGCCCGAAGATGCGAATTAGGCGCCCGGCATGCACCAGATGCAGCATCTGCGACGCCAGTGCGCTGTTGCGCGAGACGACGCTGCGGCTCGGCGCCTTCAGATTGGACGACAAAACCCCGTGCGCCAGTTGGACGAGCGCCAGCCCTAGCGTCACCAGCAGCGTCATCTGCCAAGAGAGGAGCAGGAGGAAGGCGAGCAGGATGACGGCGGCCGAGGCACTGACGATCGCGCCGAGCAGGGCCTGGATAGCGTCGGATGCTCGCCAGGATTCGTTGGAGATGATGTTGAGCAGCCGCCCGGGGCTTTGCTGCAGGAAAAAGGGGTAGCCGACCCTGAGCAACTGCTCCGACAGTGCGCTACGGATCGAATAACCTGCCTTGCCGTAGATGTAGCTGGTCAGCAGCGTGTTGGCGAAGGCAAAGACATTTTTCAGTACGATCGAACCGAGGATCGCGGCCGAAATGGCGATCAGCCGCTGGCGCTCGCCGAGGTCCGCTCCAACCTGCTGGAGGAGGGCGGAGAAACCGGCCATGCCTGATGTTTCGCCACGTCCCATAATGATGCCAAGCAGCGGAATGATGAGACCGATGCCGAGGCCTTCCAGCGCGGCGCCCGCGAGCCCGAGCCCCACCACGACGGGAACGAGCCGCAACAGCCTGCCACCAAGCGCGCGGCGCAGCATTGGCAGGGCTGACGGAATCAGTGACATTATCGCGCTCTGGCCTCCGCATTGGCTTCGCTGGCTTCTCGGTCGTGGCGCAGCGGCAGCCGTTTTGGCCATCCCATCATGACGAGCAGCGCAAATCTGGCGGCACCTGCCAGATTCATAACGACAATAGGCCAGTGCGACAGATCGAGGTCGCGGTCAAAGCGAGGACGGCCCGCCAGTTCCCTGAACGCGGCCCGCGCGGACCAATAGACATGGCGAAGCAGCCAAGGGGCGTGGCGGACATGTTTCAGGCACAGCGCACCATTACCGAGGCTATAGTCGCGGTGCAGCCTGTCGATCGATTTGCGGTCTCGCCGGCCGTGATGATGCAAGACCGTCATGTCGGGCACATACTCGACCGGCATGCCGAGCAGCATCGCCCGCACGAGATAATCAGTATCTTCAGCCGAGCGTAGCGGGCCGCCAGCGCCGAAGCGTTCGTCGAACGACCCGATGCGGGCCGCGACGTCGCGGTGCATGGTCATGTTGCAGCCGAGCACGAAGCCGCCGGGGTGGACCGCCGGGGTCAGCCGCTCGCTTGCCTCGCAGAGCTTTATGGTGAAGGGCAGGTCCCGGGCATCACCGAGCTCGACCCGGCCGCCGCGGATCAGCCACTTCTCGCCACTCCGGTAGTGCCGCTCCAGGTCGCGGAGATAGTCGCGGTCGAGCTTGCAGTCGTCGTCGACGAAGACCAGCACGCGGCCTCGCGCTCGCGCCAATCCGGCATTGCGGGCAGCGGCTAGTCCGGGGCGAGTCTCCGAGACGGCTGTGACTGGGATGTCGGAAGTTTCGGCGATAGCGGCCAGCCGCTTTGACGTGCCGTCCCGTGAACCATTATCGACCACCACCAACTCTGCCGCGAAGGTGGCGTGCACCCGGCATGCCGCCTGGATCGAGGCTATGCAAGCCTCCAGCACAGCGGCGCGGTCGCGCGTGCAGACGATGAAACTGACCTCGAGCGACGGCCGCTCCGATCGGGGAGATGTCGGGACAGGCGCACTCGCAAACTGGTGATCGCGCAGGAGCGGGTGGGGCCTGTCGGTCATACCAGTCCCCGCTGATAACGCGCAAGCACCGCTTCGGCCGGCGTGGTTTTGAAGAAGTAGGCCACCGCGTCCGCCCGCTTTCCGGCCCTTATCGAGAGCAGGCTGAGCCAAGGCGCCCAGACGCCGGGACGCAGCGCATATTGTTCGCGGCGCCGGATGAAATTCCATCTCGCCGTCCGCGTGAGCAATTCGTGGGTCAGCGGCGGTTCTCCTTCGTCGCCGACGAGTTGGTAGAGGAAATAGAACAGGTTCAGCGCGCCTGCCTCGAAGCTTGGCCGTGTGTCGGTCGGCAGCTCGGAAATCCGCTCTTCAAGCGCACGGATGAAATCGGCTGCGCGCGAAACCGTGTCGAAAGAGACGGCCTCGCCGATGTCGCGCAGATCCGCTGTGGTTTCCGCAAGCCCCTCACGCTCGAGATTTTCGGCCACGATCCGCAAATGCGTCCTGCGCATTTCCTTGGCATGCCGCATGGTCACGCTTCCCGCATGGATGCGATAGACGAGCAGGCTATCGGGCAATATGGTCGCCGGGAAACGGCCGGCAAGCCGTCTGAAGAGATCAAAATCCTCGGCATGCCTATATTTTGGATCGTAATAGAGATCGTTGTTCCCAATAACCTTCCTGTTATAGATCACCGTCGGATGTAAGAATATCGTAAAGAACATAGACAATATGTCGAGCCGGCCGAGCCGGAACACCGGGTCTAGCCTGCCTTTGGCGATACGGCCGTGAAGCAAGGTATCGACGCAGGCGCCGCAGAAGCCGAGATCGGGCCGCCGCTCGAACAGTGCGACCTGGCGCGAGAGGCGCCGGGGATAGGCGACATCGTCCGCATCCATTCGCGCAACAAGCTCGCCCTGGGCCAGCCGTAGCCCTTCATTGAGGGTGGCGACGAGGCCGCGGTTCTCACGCGAGATGACAGAAACGCGATTGTCTGCCCGGCGGTATCGTTCGAGAATCTCGAGCGAGTTGTCAGTCGATCCGTCATCGATAGCGATGACCTCCAGGCGATCGTAGTCTTGCCGCAGAATGCTCTCCAGCGCAGCGGTGAGATAAGGCCCGGCATTGTAGACCGGCAGCAGGACGGAGACGAGCGGCGCGGTGGTCATCTCTGCGCATCCGTTCGCCGGAGTTCGAGTGCGGCGCGGCCATCGGGGGATCCGCCGGGATAGGCGTCCGCCGCCCTGCCGAGCCAGCCGGGATCGCCAGCGCGTGCCTGGGAGCGGCGGCGCGCTACATAGGGGAAGCGGCGCTTTAGGCCGTTGAGCGGCTTTTCGAAAGCCGTCCACGAGATCGAAGCGACGGCGATCGTGGCGGCGCTCGCGACCAGGAAACGCCCTGGCCCCTGCTCCGAGACGTTGAGCGGGATCCAGGGCTGTGACTTGACGGCGAGCGACAGAAGGATCGGATGGTAAAGATAGACGCCGTAGCTGATGCGGCCCAGTGACAGCAGCGGTGGCAGTTCGAAAACCCTGCCGAGGACGCCGCCAAGGCCGGCTGAACAGGCGGCCACAACGGCCACCAGCGGCACTAGGGGCAGGATCTGCAGCAACGCCCAGCGGGCCCATTCCAGCATAGGATCGGCCGGCGCAGGGATAAGCCACTCAATCGCCAGGAAGACAGCCGCAAGGGCTGGCCAGCCTAGCCGCATCCATTGCGGCAGGCCGGCGCCTCTGGTCCGCCGGCAGGCAAGCAAAGCACCAAACGCCAGCGCGTCCATCGATGCTGGCGGCAGCAGGTCGCGCGCTAGCGCCGGGGTGGCGGTGATCGGCCAGTAGAAGCGATAGGCCAGCGACAACAGGATGACGCCGATAGTGATCGCTTCCACCCGCCGGCGGGGTGCGAGAAGCACGACCAGCGGCCAGGCGATATAGAACTGCTCCTCGATGCTCAGGCTCCAGAAATGGCAGAGTAGCCAGGGCGTCCATTCGTTGCGCAGCGCGTACCAAAAATTCGACAGGTAAAGCGCATGCCAGACGAGCGATCCACTGGACTGCTCCAGATCGGTCAGCCAGACGAACCCAAGCACGGCGAAATAGGGCGGGAATATGCGCAGCGCGCGCCTGATGTAGAAGGAACTCAATGCAGGGCCGGCTTTGAATTCGGCCGCGGCGCGCGCTTCGAGCAGCAGTCGTGTGATCAGGAAGCCGCTCAGCACAAAAAAAAGCCGCACCCCGATGTGGCCCCAAAAGGAGGACCCGTTGGGTGCAAGGAAATGGGAATAGAGAACCATCGTGACAGCGATGGCGCGCAGAGCGTCCAACTGATTGTCACGCGCGACCGCCATCAGCCATTTCCGCCGGTCTGAAATCTCCGATGAAGCCAGCGGCCCTGCATTCCGGGCCTCAGGTCGAGGCCTGCCAGCGTCGAGAGTGCGCCGACAACATCAAACCCGCGCCTTGTGCGCGGGGCAGCCTCGAAATCGGTGCTGGCCAGCGAAAAATTCAAGCTGATCAACTTGGCGGAATCCTCCACGGCGCACTTCCCAGTACCAAATCCCCCAAGAAATGGTGCAACCTGGCAATGGTGCAGTGCAACACAAAATATCTATCGAGCTGTAATATTTGTGTGAGTTAGTGCTAAAAATGGGTATGATTTGCGAGTGCGTTGCGTCGCTGAGGGTTTTTCATGTCCGCAATGCTGCATGAGCAGTAGTACCATGTCAGAAAAGTCACGATTTAATTACACAACTATAATCCGGAGTGTCTGATATAGGTCAAAATTGACGAAGATAATTCTAAGATAGTGGTTTTGTATCTTATAAATTATGCTTGTATTGTCGGGTTATCTAGGCTGTCGATCTTGCGCGATGCAGCATAGTCGATGGTCAAGCGTCTGACGACGCAATCCTGTGGCGGCGGCCATATGGCGCATGTCGACGAGGCAGACAGGAAGTGCCGGTGTTGGCGTAGGGAGTGACGTGCATTAGCCTTGCACCTGCCGTCACGCTTGCGTCGGATGGAGAACTGGTGCCGCTTAGGTGACTCGAACACCTGACCCCATCATTACGAATGATGTGCTCTACCAACTGAGCTAAAGCGGCCCAGGAAGCGCGAAGCCTCCAGGATCGGCTGGGTGATAGACTCAACCGGCCGCTAATTCAAGATGGGCAACCGTGATTTCAAGGCTGGATCCGGCAATTCGTCCCGTCATTTTCCATTGGCGCGGAATAAGCCATCGCCTTGTTTGCTTTTTCGATTACGCGGAGACGTCGCGCCGGACTGCGCGCAAATCGCCCGGCAAGGCGGCAAACGGACTGATTTTATTGCTAAAAGGCATCGAAATGGGCGTTGAACAGGCCTGTAAGGCAGAATGCGGGCGCTCGCCCGTTGATTGATTGGTCGCCTGCGGCTAACGATCATGGCAATGTAAGCGAACGGACAGGGGAATTCGCTTGGACGCGATCGAAAAAGCGATCCGCAACGCCTTCGAGAAAGGCAACGCCGAGGACCGGGCATTTCGCGAGCGGGTCTATCGGTCGGCTTTCGCGGCGCTCGACCGCGTGCTCCAGGCCAATCCCGGCGTGACGGTGGAAGCCGCCATCAAGCGCCGTAAGGCGGTGCAGGAAAAGATCGCCGAGATCGAATCCGAATTCCTGCCCGCGGTCCCCGATGTCGCCGCGCCGACGCAGAGCGCTGCGCAGACACAAGATACCGCGCTGACGCAACGCGTTGCGCAGCCGCAAGACGCCGTACAGGGCGCCGCCGAAGCGCCCGCGGTCGATGCCCCGACAGGTGTCGCGGCCGGACCGTCGCCGGCGATCGTCGTTGATGGACCGGTTCAGCCCGAGGCATCCGACGCGCCGCGTTCGCGCGTGCTGCCGGTCGTCCCCGACATCATGCCTGACGCCACGCTGCCCGGCGCCCCGGCGATCGATATGGCCGATTCCGCGCCGGCCGAGGCCGCGGCGGAAGTGGCGCCTGATCGCGATGAAAGGCGGATAAGGGGCCGCCGCCTGCCGCTGACGGCGATCTTCTTTGGCGTGACGTTGCTCGCCGCCGCCGGCATCGGCCTCTATTTCGCCGTGCAGACCGGGGTCTTCAAGACGCCGGCGCAGCTCGACACGGCGCCGCCCGAAGCGCCGCCGACCGTCGACGATGACGACTTCACGCCGCCTGCCGATACAACTGAGCCGCAGCAGCCTGGCGCGCCGCAGCAGCCTGGTGTCGCCGAACAGACGCGCGACTGGATCAACGTGTTTACACCCACCGATCCAACGCATGTGGCGACCCCGTCCGACGCCAAGGCCGATGTCGTGCAGGACGACACCGGCTCCTTCCTGCGCATCCGCTCCGGTGCTTCCGGCTCGGCCATCAGCTTCGATGTCGGGCAGGGCGTGCTGGAGAATCTTGCCGGCAAACATGCCGTGTTCGACATCGTCGCCCGCGCCGAGGACGGCAAGGACACGCAGATCTCCGTCGACTGCAATTTCGGCGATCTCGGCGATTGCGGCCGCAAGCGCTATGCGGTCGGCCAGCAACGTAACGAATATCTGTTCGACGTGAAATTCCCCGACAAGCCCCCGGGCGCCGCCGGCAGCATCGCCATCAACTCCGACTTCGACAAGCAGGGCAAGGCGGTCGACATCTACGAGATCCGCGTCTCGATCGAACCGTGAGCGCTGCCTAGCGATCCAGCAGCGCCTGCAGCGTCTCGATGCGGTCGGCTTCGGCGGTCGGCTTGTCCCAGCGCAGCCGTGAGATGCGGGGAAATCGCATCGCAACGCCGGATTTGTGGCGAGTCGAACGGTTGAGACCTTCGAACGCCACCTCCAGCACCAGGCCTTGGCTGCGGTCGGCGCGCACCGAGCGCACCGGGCCGAAACGCTCGACCGTGTTGTCGCGGACAAATTTGTCGATCTGCTTCAGCTCCTCGTCGGTGAAGCCGAAATAGGCCTTGCCGACCGGCACCAGTTCCTCTGCGCCTTCTGGCCCCGACCAGACGCCGAACGTATAGTCGGAATAAAAGCTTGACCGCTTGCCATGGCCGCGCTGCGCATACATCAGCACAGCATCGACCGTGTGCGGATCGCGCTTCCACTTGAACCACGGGCCTTTCGGCCGTCCCGCGAGATAGGGCGAATCCCAGCGCTTCAGCATCACGCCTTCGATGATTGGGTGCGGCGGCGCGCGGCGCAGTTCCTCCAGCGTTTGCCAATCCGGGAATTCGACGAACGGCGACAGATCGAAACGGTGCGGGTCCAGCGTTGTGATGAAGGCCTCAAGACGGGCCCGCCGCTCGCGGAAAGGTAGCGCGCGCAAATCTTCGCCGTTGATCTGCAGCGCATCGTAGCAGCGCATGAACGCCGGGTATTGCTGCTGTATCTTCGGGGCCACGCTCTTGCGATTGAGCCGCTGTTGCAGGTCCGAAAAGGTGCCGGTCGCCACCGGCTCGCCGACCAGCAATTCACCATCGAGCGCGGCGGAAAAATCCATTGCCTGGGCGAGATCGGGGAATGCGCCGGACACATCGTCGCCGGTGCGCGAATAGAGCCGGCGCACGCCGCCCTCGCACACCGCCTGAACGCGGATGCCGTCCCATTTCCATTCCGCGGCATAGTCGGCCGGATCGAGCTTTTCGAGGTCGCCGTCGCCGACCGGGTTCGACAGCATCACCGGACTGAACAGGGCAAGTGCGGTCCGCTTCGGCTTCTCGGCCTTGCCTTCCAGCCACGCGAACAGCGAGATATAGGGCGGCGTCAGCCCGTGCCACAACTCCTCGATCTCGGCGACATCGACCTTGCCGAAATCGGCCAGCGCCTGTTTGGCCAGCCGCGCCGAAACGCCGATGCGCAAGCCGCCGGTGACCAGCTTGATGATGGCAAAGCGCGCCGAAATGCCAGCGCTGTCGAGCAGCCCGGCCAGCACCTTGGGTCCGTCGGAGCGGCTCGCCGCCTGCAGCGTCGCCACGACATCGCCAAGCGTCGGCTCCCGGTTGGGGATATGTCCCGGCGTTTGCGGCCAAACCAGCGAGACGGTTTCGGCAAGGTCGCCGACATAGTCGTAGGAATAGCCGAACAGCACCGGATCCATGCGCTCGGTGACCAGCGTGCGCAGCATCGCCGGCTTGACCGCCGCAATGTTGAGGTCGCCAGTGATAGCCGCCAGCGCCAGCCCGCGGTCGGGGTCCTCGACGCTGCGGAAATAATCGACGAGCAGTGTCAGCTTGCCATTGCGCGACGGCGTCAGCACCAGGCGGTCGAGGAGTTCGGCAAAGCGGTTCATGGATGCAAGGACCGCGTTGACGGCAGAGGTTTGCGCTCTGGCACACCCCCCTCTGTCCTGCTGGACATCTCCCCCGCAAGGGGGGAGATTGGCAGCCTTGATCTTGCCGCCCATCTTGCGAAGTTGGCGATTGGCGAAAGCGGAGGTGACATCTGATCTCCCCCCTTGCGGGGGAGATGGCCGGCAGGCCAGAGGGGGGTGGGAAGGATCGCCGCGCCGGCGATTTCTGGATCAAAAATCACCATCAATCGCCCTCGTCCTCATAGCCCACAAGGTGCAGTGGCCTGGCGGCGATGCCTTCCAGCTCGCACCAGCGCACCAGCGCTTCCTCGCGGCCGTGCGTCACCCAGATTTCGCCGGCGCCCGTCTCCTTGACGGTAGCGGTCAGTTCATCCCAGTCGGCATGGTCGGAAATGATCAGCGGCAGTTCGACGCCGCCTTGCTTGGCGCGCTGGCGGATGCGCATCCAGCCCGAGGCGAAGCATGAGATCGGGTCGGGAAAGCGCCGCGCCCAGCGGTCCGCGAAGGCCGATGGCGGGCCGACAACGATGGCCCCAGTGAAATCCTGCTTGCCGCCGCTGTCGACGGTTGCCGGCTCCAGCGTGCCGAGGTCGATGCCCTGGCTCTGGTAATATTCGCTGAGCTTGGCCAGCGCGCCGTGGATATAGATCGGCCTGTCATAACCGGCATCGCGCAGCAGCCGCATCACCCGCTGTGCCTTGCCCAGCGCATAGGCGCCGACCAGATGCGATCGCTCGGGAAACTGCGCCGCCGATTTGAGCAGCCGGGCGATCTCCTCCGTGTCGGGCGGATGGTGAAACACCGGCAGGCCGAAGGTCGCCTCGGTGATGAAGACGTCGCATTGGACCGGTTCGAACGGTGCGCAGGTCGCGTCCTTCTGGCGCTTGTAGTCGCCGGAGGCGACGATGCGCCTGCCCTTGTGCTCGACCGCGATCTGCGCCGAGCCCAGCACATGGCCGGCCGGATGGAAGGTGACGCTGACATCGCTCAGCGCCATCGCTTCGCCAAGCACGGCCGCTTGCGTTGTCCCGGCAAAATCCTCGCCATAACGCAACCCCATAATGTCGAGCGTCTGCTGCGTCGCCAGCACCGAACGATGGCCGGATCGGGCATGGTCGGAATGGCCATGCGTGATCAACGCCCGGTTGACTGGCCGCACCGGGTCGATGAAGAAATCGCCGCATGGGCAATAAAGGCCTTCAGGCCGGGGATGGAGCAGGTCGCTGGCGCGCATCCAGTCAAGATAGTGGCTAATTCCAGCGCGGGAAGCCTGTTGCAAGAGACTGCTGACTCGGCCTACAGCCAGCCACCGGCCGCATCAGCCGGCGGGGCCATCGCCATGCAACCGCTGAAAATCTCGTCCGGCGACCTGACCGCCGACCGTCGCGCCGACTATGCCGAGATGCTTTTCGGCTCGGGCGAGCACGCGGCAGCGGCGGAGCTGCTGCTCGGCGCGCTGGAACTGGCGCCGCAATGGGCGGCGGGCTGGTTCCGTCTTGGCGAGATGCAGGAGACGGCCGAGCGGCTCGACGTGGCGGCTCAAGCCTGGGCGACGGCGCTGAAACTCGACCCGGCGGATCGCCTTGGCGCTGCGCTGAAGCTGCAACTCATCGGCAAGGCGCCGGCTGCCGCGGCGCCACCCAGCGCCTTCGTCGAAACGCTGTTCGACCACTATGCCGAAACTTTCGAGGATTCGCTGGTCGGCAAGCTCGGCTACCGGCTGCCGGAGTTTCTCGATCGCGCCATTCGAGCGGCAAGGGCGGGCCGCTTTTCGCTGGCGCTCGACCTTGGTTGCGGCACCGGTCTGATGGGCGAGAAACTGCGGCCGGTCGCCGAACGGCTGGAGGGCTACGACATCTCCGCCGCCATGCTGAAAAAGGCCCGCGCCAAAGGCGTCTACGATCTGCTCGCCAAGGCCGATCTGCAGGATTTCGCCTATGCCGGACCGAAAGCCGATCTGGTGGTGGCGGCCGACGTGTTCATCTACGTCGGCGCGCTCGATCGCGTGATGAAGACCGTCGCGGGCATTCTGGCCACCAATGGCCTGTTTGCCTTTTCCGTCGAAACGCCAGCCAAGGGCGGGGCGGGCGGCGACGCCGGTTTTGCGCTGCAGCCGTCTCGTCGCTACGCCCATTCTCAAGCCTATGTCGAGCGGGTGCTTGCCGCAAACGGCCTGTCGGTGCTGTCGATGCAGCCGACCGTCATCCGCTGGGATCGCCGCCAGCCGGTCGACGGGCTTGCCGCGCTGGCGGTGCCCTCGTCCAAGGGTTGATGTCTCGTCTTGTTCGAAAACGTGAATAGGATTTTTGCGGTTGGCGCGGCATCAGGTAGAATACAAGCCGAGAAGAGCGCTCCGCAGGCCTGGCCTCGAGGAGGAACACATGCGCTGGAACATGATGGTCTTGGTGTCCTGCCTGGCAATGACCGGCTGCATGGGCAGCTCGATGTCGGAGCGGCAGGACCAGGACGTGCAATCGTCGCTGCAGTATGACGACGTGCCTTGCGACCAGTTGCTGGCGCAGCGCGACGAACTGGCGCAGCAATACCATCTGTCGACGGACGCCAAGCCGAGCTTCTCCAATCCGGCGATGGGCTTCGGCCCGTTCACGCCCGATATGCGCTCCAAAAGCAAGCGCGATACTGATCTGGCAAGTGGCAAGATCGACGCCATGAACCGCTCGATCGTCCGCCGCGACTGCGGCAAGCCCAACAAGCAGAAGAAGTTCAGTCTGCCGAGCTGAACCTGAACTTGCTCAGTACCCCGCCTTGCGGTCGACCACGTTATCAAGCTTTTCGCCGCGCTCGAAGGCATCCATCTGCCGCAACATGCTCGGTGCCAGGTGGACAGGGTCGGAGGTCGCCGCCGCGTGCGGCGTCACGAACACTTTCGGGTGACTCCATAGCGGACTGGTCTTCGGCAGCGGCTCGACCTCGAACACGTCGAGGCTCGCCTCCTTCAGCGTGCCGTCGTCCAGCGCGCGCAATATGTCGGCGTCCTTCTGCAGCCGGCCGCGCCCGGCATTGATCAGCACCGAGCCGCCGAGGCCGTTGCGCTTGCGTAATTCCTTCAGCACGCCGTAATTGATGATGCCGTGCGTATCCGGCGTCAGCGGCAACAGCACCACCAGTATGTCGGTGGCGTTGAGGAAGGGGATCAGCCCGGCCTCTCCGGCGTAGGTCGCAACGCCTTTCATGGCCTTGTCGCTGCGCGACCAGCCATTGACGGCAAAGCCGAGCGACAACAGCACCGATGCCGCCGCGCGGCCGAGATTGCCGAGCCCCATAATGCCGACCGAGATGTCACCGGCCGGCCGCTGCGGCGGTTCGTGCCAGGTCTTCTTCGGCTGCTGCGCACGATAGAGCATGCCCTGGCGGTGATGGTCGAGCACGCGCCAGACGACATATTCGGTCATGTACTGCGTCAGGTTCTCGGCGACCACTTTGACGATCGGCACATCGGGCAGGCCGGGATCGGCGAAGATGTGGTCGACGCCGGCGCCGATCGAGAAGATTGCGCGCAGATTGGGCAGCGATTTCAGTAGGTTCGGCTTCTGCTTCCACACCACCGCATAGGTGATCGACGGGTCAGAGGCGCCGTCCGGCTCCAGCACCACTTCGCGCTCGGCCGACAGCAGCTCGCGCCAGCGCTGCGGATGAAAGCCGGTGACGACAAGCAGGATTTTGCCTTTTTCCATTTGCGGATTGTATTCCCTGTTATTCGCTGACGATACCGACCGGCGCCGTCTCGATCTTGAACGCGGCCGAGATCAGCGCCTTCGTATAGTCGGTCTGCGGCCGCTCGAAAATCTGTTCGGAAGGGCCGGCTTCGACGATCTTGCCATTGCGCATGACGATGACGTCATTGGCAAGGGCGCGAATGACTTTCAGATCGTGGCTGATGAACAGATAGGCAAGGTCGTGCCTGGCCTGCAGATTGCGTAAGAGGTCGACCACTTGCGCCTGCACGCTCATGTCGAGCGCCGAGGTCGGTTCGTCCAGCATGACGAAGCGTGGATTGAGCACCATGGCGCGCGCAATGGCGACGCGCTGGCGCTGGCCGCCGGAGAATTCATGCGGATAGCGGTTCCTGGTCGCCGGATCGAGCCCGACCTCCTTCAGCACGGCGACGACCTTGTCGTCGCGTTGGTCGGGCGACAGCTTCGGCTCGTGGATCTTCAAGCCTTCCTCGATGATCTCCGAGACCGACATGCGCGGGCTGAGCGAGCCGAACGGGTCCTGGAAAACGATCTGCAACTCGCGGCGCAGCGGCCGCATGGCGTTGAAGGAAAGCTGGTTGATGTCGCTGCCATTGAACTGGATGGTGCCGGTCGATGAGATCATCCGCGCCAGCGCCAGCCCGAGCGTCGTCTTGCCGGAGCCGGATTCGCCGACGACGCCTAGCGTCTGGCCGGCGCGTACGGTGACGTCGATGCCGTCAACTGCCTTCACATTGTCGACGGTGGTGCGAAAGAAACCCTTTTTGATCGGGAACCAAACCTTGATGTCCTTGCCGGTCATAACCGGCTTGGCGGCGTCGTTGGCGGCCGGCGGCTTGCCCTTCGGCTCGGCGGCCAGGAGGTGCTTGGTATAAGCGTGCTGCGGGTTGGCGAAGATGTCCCTGGTCGGCCCGGTCTCGACGATCTTGCCTTTGGTCATCACGCAGACGCGGTCGGCGATCTTTCTGACAATGCCGAGATCATGGGTGATGAACAGCATTGACATGCCCTTGCGGCTCTTCAGCCCCGCCAGCAATTCGAGGATCTGCGCCTGGACAGTGACGTCGAGCGCCGTCGTCGGCTCGTCGGCGATCAGCAGTTCAGGCTCGTTGGCCAGCGCCATGGCGATCATGACGCGCTGGCGTTGGCCGCCGGACAGCTGGTGCGGATAGGCGTCGAGCCGCTTTTCCGGTTCGCGAATGCCGACCTCGTTGAGCAGCGCCAGCGTGCGCGCCTTGGCCTGGCGGTCGCCCATGCCCTGATGCAGCGCCAGGATCTCGACGATCTGCTGCTCGATCGTGTGCAGCGGATTGAGCGAGGTCATCGGCTCCTGGAAGATCATGGTGATCTTGTTGCCGCGCACGCTGCGCAACTGCTTTTCGTTCATCGCCAAAAGGTCGGCGCCCTGGAACAGGATCTTGCCCGAGGGATGGCTGGCCGTCGGGTAGGGCAGAAGCTTCAGCACCGACAGCGCCGAGACCGATTTGCCGGAACCGGATTCGCCCACAAGCGCCACCGTCTCGCCCTTGGCGAGATCGAAGGAGATGTGGTCGACGGCGGTCGACTCGTTGCCGCCTTGGGTGAAGGCAACGCTGAGATCGCGGACGGAGAGCAGGAGTTCGCTGCTCATCGGAACGCCTTGCGCGGGTCGAAAGCATCGCGCGTTGCTTCACCGATGAACACCAACAGCGACAGCATCAGCGAGATGACGATGAAGCCCGATATACCGAGCCAGGGGGCATTGAGGTTACTCTGCGCCTGTTTTAGCAGTTCGCCGAGCGACGCGGTGCCGGGCGGCAGGCCGAAGCCGAGATAGTCGAGCGAGGTCAGTGTCGAGATCGAGGCGCTGACCAGAAAAGGCATGAAGGTCAGCGTCGCCACCATGGCATTGGGCAGAAGATGGCGCAGCATGATGGTGCGGTTGGACACACCAAGCGCGCGGGCCGCGTTGACATATTCGAAGTTGCGCGCGCGCAGGAATTCGGCGCGCACCACGCTGACAAGCGACGTCCAGGAGAAGAGCAGCATCAGCCCGAGCAGGATGAAGAAGCCCGGCGGCAGGATGGCGGCGACGATCAGCAGCAGATACAGCAGCGGTATCGCCGACCAGATTTCTATGAAGCGTTGAAAGAGAAGGTCGGTCCAGCCGCCGAAATACCCTTGCAGCGCGCCGGCGGCGACGCCGAAAACCGACGAACCCGCGGTCAGGATCAAGCCGAACAGCACGGAAATCCTGAACCCGTAGATGATGCGCGCCAGCACGTCGCGCGCCTGGTCGTCGGTACCCAGCCAGTTCCAGTTGCCGACAATGCAGTCAGGATCGGCAGCGCCTTGCGGATATTGGCTGCATCGCCTCTGCGCGTCGTATTCCCATGACGGTTTTGCGGGAGCGGCGTCGGGGATCGCATTGTTGACGGTGCGGTAGGAATAGCGGATTGGCGGCCAGATCATCCAGCCATTGGCGTTGATCTCGTCGCGGATGACCGGGTCGCGATAGTCGGTGACGGCGTAGAAGCCGCCGAATTTTTCCTCGGGGTAGGCAACCGCCACCGGGAACAGGATCTCGCCTTTGTAGTAGGCGACGATCGGTCTGTCGTTGGCGATCAGTTCGGCAAACAGCGACAGCACGAACAGAGCGAGGAATATCCACAACGACCAGTAGCCGCGCCTGTTGGCCTTGAAGTTCTGCCAGCGCCGCTTGTTGAGCGGCGACAGCCAGGGGCGGGCGATCCTTGTCGGTGTGATCTCGGCTGCAGCCTGCGTCATCAGACGTCTCTCCGCTCGAAATCGATGCGCGGATCGACCCATGTGTAGATCAGGTCGGACAACAGCGTCACGAACAGGCCAAGCAGCGAAAATATATAGAGGTTGGCGAACACGACCGGATAGTCGCGCGCCAACACGGACCTGAAACCGAGCAGCCCGAGACCGTCGAGGGAAAAGATGTTCTCGATCAAAAGCGAGCCGGTGAAGAAGGCCGAGATGAAGGCCGCTGGAAAGCCGGCAATGACGATCAGCATTGCGTTGCGGAACACATGTCCGTAAAGCACCCGCCGCTCCGACAGGCCCTTGGCACGGGCCGTCACCACATACTGTTTGCGTATCTCTTCCAGGAAGGAGTTCTTGGTCAGCAGCGTCGTCGTCGCGAAGGCCGACAGCACCAGCGCCGTCAGCGGCAAGGTCATGTGCCAGAAATAATCGACGATCTTGTCAGGCCACGACAATTGGTCCCAATTGTCGGAGACGATGCCGCGCAGTGGGAACCAGTCCCAGAACGAGCCGCCGGCGAAAAGCACCATCAGCAATATGCCGAACAGGAAGGCCGGTATGGCATAGCCGACGATGATCACGCCGCTGGTCCAGATGTCGAAGGCGGAGCCGTCCTTGACCGCTTTGCGGATGCCAAGGGGAATCGAAATCAGATAGGAGAGCAGCGTGATCCACAGCCCGAGCGAGATTGAAACCGGCATCTTCTCCAGGATCAGGTTGAGTACCGAAATGTCACGGAAATAGCTGTCGCCGAAATCGAAGCGCGCGTAGTTCCACAGCATCATGCCGAAGCGTTCGAGAGGCGGTTTGTCGAAGCCGAACTGCTTTTCCAGCTTCTTGATGAATTCAGGATCGAGCCCTTGCGCGCCGCGGTACTTCGAACCGACATCACCGGCCACATCGAAATTGCCGCCACCTCCTGCATCGCCGCCGCCACTGCCGAGCCGATCGTTGCCGCCCTGGTTGGTCAGGCTGGCAATGACCTGCTCGACCGGTCCACCCGGTGCGAATTGAGTGACGACGAAAGCAACCGCCATGATGCCGAACAGGGTCGGTATCATCAGCAGGATACGGCGCAGTATGTAGGCGCCCATCAGCTTTCACCCTCCCCCTTGTGGGGAGGGTCGATCCGCGAAGCGGAGCGGGGTGGGGGTAGTCTCGATCCGGCGTACGCCGTCACACCGCCACCCCGGTTCGCCATTCGTGCTGCGCACGAAGTGCTCACCGACCCTCCCCACGAGGGGGAGGGTAAAGTGCCGCGCAACAGCCTACCCTTTGCCAATTTTTGCCGCCTTGCCCTTGTCGACCCACCACAGCGCTTCGACCGGGAAGTCGAAATCGGGTTTCCGCTCGGGAAAACCGAACATGTCCCAATAGGCGCTTCGATGATTCGCCAGGAACCAACTTGGAATCCAATCCCTCCGTGCACGCAAGACCCGGTCGAGCGCGCGCATGGCAATTGTCAGGCTTTCGCGACCCTCGGCGGCACCTGCGGCGTCAACCAGGGCGTCGATGGCCGGGCTCGACGTTCCCGGCAGATTGCGAGAGCCCGATACGGTAGCTGCTCGCGAATGGAAAATGGTTTCGAGGTCATCACGGGTTGGCGTCGCCGGAAACGAGGCCGCAACCGAGACGAGGTCGTAGTCGAACGAATTCTGCCGCAGCTGATATTGCGCGGCATCCACCAGCCGGATCGAGGCATCGATGCCGACCGCCTTCATGTTTTCGACCCAGGGCGAGTAGACCTGTTCGAAGACTTCGTCGTCGACAAGAAACTCTGCGGACAACCGACCACCCTTGTCGTTCACGACGAAATTGCCGGACCGTTTCCAGCCGGCCTCGGCCAGAAGCTTGGCCGCCTTGCCAAGCAACTGCCGGTCGCGGCCGGAGCCGTTCGACGCGTCCTGGATCACGGCTTCGCCAAAAGCCTCGGCGGGAATCTGCTCACGCAGCGGCTCAAGAAGAGCCAATTCTTGTGGCGACGGTCTGCCCTCGGCGCGAAATTCGGATTTCTCGAAGCAGGATTGCGAGCGCTCATAGGAACCGTAGAAGAAATTGCGCCGCGTCCATTCGAAGTCGAAGCACAGCCCGATCGCCTGCCGCACGCGCGAGTCGCGAAACTGCTCGCGCCGCTGGTTGACGGCGGTGCCCTGCATCGAAGGCACCGTTTCGGCCGGGAATTCGTGCTTCACCACCTTGCCGGCAGTGAAGGCTGGGAAGTCGTAGCCGGTCGCCCAGACGCGCGAGGTGAATTCCTCCCTGTAGAGGATTTCTCCCTTCTTGAACGCTTCGAAGGCAACGCTACGGTCCTGATAGAACTCAACGCGAATCCGCTGAAAATTGTTCTGGCCGCGATTGACCGGCAGGTCGTTGCCCCAATAATCAGCCACACGCTCATATTCGATCCAGGCCCCTGCCGACCAGCGACCGACCTTGTAGGCGGCTGACCCCAACGGCGGGTTCATCTGCGAGGAATCGAACGGGTTGGTCGTGTAGAACGCCTTCGACAGGACCGGGAACTCGACGACGTTGAGGATGGTGCGGCTTGTCTGCTTGCCGGAAAACCTAAGCTGCAGCGTGTGGGCATCCACGGCGATCCCGTCATCCAGATGCGTTAGCGGCAGGGAATAGTACGGGTGCCCCTTGTCCTTGAGCAGCTTGAAGGTGAAGGCGGCATCCTCTGCGGTCAATGGCGTGCTGTCATGGAAGCGGGCCTGCGGGCGCAGCGAGAAGGTGAAGTCGTTGCGGTCGTCGGAAATCGTCACGCCGTCAGCGATCAGCCCGTAAACGGCGTCAGGTTCGTCGTACGCTCTCACCATCAGTGAATCGAAGCACATCTCCGTGCGCTGGGGCGAATCGCCTTTGGGGACGAACGAATTCAGCGTGTTGAAGGTCAGCGGCGTCTGGTTGGCAAGCCAGTTGCGCGGCAGGAAGTTGAAGACGCCACCTTGCGGCGCATCGACATTGACATAGTCGAAATGAGTGAAGTCCGGCTTGTATTTGAGGTCGCCGAAAGCCGACAGTCCATGCAGTTTCACGCCGGTTGGGCTGGCGGCGAAAGCCTTGCCCGGCAGCAGCGCAGCAACAGCCGCGGCGCCACTGAGGGCCAGGAAATCGCGGCGAGGGAGCCCCGCCATCAATTGCTGCCCTTGTACTTGGCGGCCAGGGCCTTTTCCTTGTCCGCATCGATCCACCAGGAATCGATATCGGCGCCACGGTAGCCGGGCTGCTTTTCCGGGATGCCGAACTTGTTCCAGTAAGCCAGCCACACAACGGCGCGATAGTATTGCGGCACCACATAGTAATTCCACAGCAGCACGCGATCGAGCGCATGGGTGGTGGCGACGAGGTCATCGCGATCCGTGGCAAAAATGATGCGGTCGACAAGGGCGTCAACGACCGGGTTCTTGATGCCGGAATAATTGCGCGATGCCGGTGTGTCGGCGGACTTGGAGCTCCAAAAATCGCGCTGCTCGTTGCCGGGCGATTCCGACTGTTGGAGCTGTCCTGTGATGACGTCGTAATCGAAATTTCTGACGCGGTTGGTGTACTGGCTCGGGTCGACGATGCGCAGTGTCGCATCGACGCCGATCTTGCGCAGATTGGCGATCCAGGGGCTGGAAATGACCTGGTCGGTTTCATTCGAGCCTAGGATTTCAAACTTGAATGGCTCGCCGGTCTTGGCGTTGACCATCTTGCCGCCCTTGATCACCCAGCCGGCCTGGGCGAACAGGTCGACCGCCTGCTTCAGATATTTGCGCTCCGCCTGCGGCGAATCGTAGACCGGCAACTTGAATTCCTGGGTGAACAGCTCCGGCGGCAGCTTGTCGCGGTACTTCTCCAGGATCTCCAGCTCCTTGCCTTGCGGCAGGCCGCTCGAGGCCAGTTCCGTGCATTGGAAATAACTGTGGGTGCGGGTGTTGAAACCGAAGAACAGCGTGCGGTTCATCGATTCGAAATCGAACGGGTAGGTGAGCGCGGCCCTGACCAGACGATCGGCAAACAGCCTATGTCTCTGGTTGAGCATGAAAGCCTGCATCGGCTCGGGCGAGGTGGTCTTGAACTCCTGCTTGATCACATCGCCGGCCTTGATCGCCGCGAAATCGTAAAATGTCGCCCAGCGCTTCGAGCTGTTTTCCGGCTTGATATCGTCGAGGCCACCTTTCTTGAACGCCTCCCAGGAGGCGTTGTCGTCAAGAATGTAGGTGAAGTGCTGCGTGTCGAAATTCTCCCGGCCGATCTTCACAGCCAGCTTGGCGCCCCAATAGTCGGGGACGCGCTGCCAGACGATTTCCGACCCCGCCTTGAAGCTGGAGATCTTGTATGCAGCCGAGCCCAGCGGCGGCTCCAGCGTCCCCTTAGTGATGTCGCGTTTCTTGCCATTGGCGTCGGTGCCTTCCCACCAATGCTTGGGCAGCACGACAAGGTCGCCGAGGATCTTGGGCAGTTCGCGATTGCCCTTCTGGTCGAAGTGGAACTCGACCTCACGGTCCGAGACAGCAACTGCGTCGGTGACGTTTTCGAAATAGCGGCTGTACATCGGGCTGTTGGCCTTCAGCACCTGGAACGACCAGATCACGTCGTCAGTGGTGATCGGCTGTCCGTCATGCCATTTCGCCCGTGGGTCGAGCCGGTAGGTGGCCGAGGAATAGTCGGTCGGGTACTTGTAGGCATCGGCGATGAGCGGGTGGCTGACGCTGCCTTCGTCAGTCGCCTGATCCATCAGCGTGTCGTAGAGCAGGCCGCCGCCAAATGGCTGCAGGCCGGCCGCCGGCGATCCCTGAACGATATAGGGATTGAAGCTGTCGAACGTGCCGGAAACGACCGAATTGTAGGTACCGCCCTTCGGTGCATCCGGATTCACATAATCGTAGCGCTGGAAATTCTCGCCATATTTGGAGGGGCCGATCAGCGAAGAGGTGGTGTGCCATTCCTGGGGGAAGGCTGCCTGCAGGCCGCCTGCGAGGGCGCCCACAACCAGAAAGGACCTCAGAAGCGTTCGGCCAACCGTCATGCGTTCTCCTCTTCGCGATGCCCGGCAATCCTAAATGATTTGACGCCGGTGAAAACCGCCATGCGGCGGCTTTGTCGCCGCATATGCGATTTTCCTAACAAAAAGCCGGGCTGAACCCGGCTTTTTTGAGATCATGGAGATGACAATTCGGTTATTTGGCGGGCGCCGGTGCCGGCGTCGCAGGGGCTGGAGCTGCACCTTCAGCCGGCTTGGCCGGAGCAGCACCCTCGGCCGGCTTGCCCGGCGCGGTTGCATCAGCGGCGGCACCTGGCGTCGGCAGCGGCTTTGGGCTGTCCGACAGCGTTCGCAGATAGGCGATGACGTTGGCGCGGTCCTCGTCCTTTGGCAGGCCGGCAAAGCCCATCGCCGTGCCCTTCACGAATTTCTTCGGCGAGGTGATGAAGTGGTTGAGATTGTCATAGGTCCACTTCTCGGCGCCGCCCTTGGAAAACTCCTTCATGCCGGCCGAATAGGCAAAGCCCTCATGCTCGGCGACGGGGCGGTCGACGATGTCCCAGAGATCCGGGCCGACCTTGTTGGGGCCGCCTTTTTCGCCGGAATGGCAGGCCTGGCATTTCTTAAAGACGGCCGCACCTTGCTCGACATTGGCGGTGGCCAAAAGGTCGGCGATCGGCTTCGCCTCTGCCGCGGGTCCGGCGGCGCCGCCTTCGGCAGGCTCCGTCGCCTCGATGGCAAAGCCGGGTTTTTCCGGCGCCGGCGAGGCAAACAGGGCGTCGGACACCAAACCGACCGAGAAGACGACGAAACAGGTTCCAAGCAACCCGGCGAGCAGTTTGTTGACTTCGTTGGAATCCATACGCCCCAGGGCTCCCTTTTCCGGCGGACCTCTCCGTCCACTCCGTCCGTCGGTATCGTGACCCACCCCGTCGAGCCGGTCAAATCGGGCGGAAACTAGGTCTTTTGCTTGGGCGTTGCAACACCTATAAGGGCGCTTCCAGTGAGACCTTTTGCCACTTTCCCCATCCTCTTTCGAACGCCTTGCAACCTCGATGTCCACGCTCATCCTGATCCCGGCCCGCATGGCCTCGACCCGCCTGCCGGGCAAGCCGCTGGCCGACATAGCCGGCGCGCCGATGATCGTCCATGTCGCCCGCCGCGCCGCTGAGGCTGGGCTTGGCCGGGTGGTGGTGGCAACCGACACGCGCAACGTGGCCGAAGCGGTGCGCGCGCACGGTTTCGAGGCGGTGATGACGCGCACCGACCACGAATCCGGCTCCGACCGTATCTTCGAGGCGCTGACCGCGCTCGACCCCGATCGCAAGGTCGAAACCATCGTCAATGTGCAGGGCGACCTGCCGACCATCGATCCCAAGATCATCGGTGCGGCGCTGAAACCGTTCGAGGACGCTGCGGTCGACATCGCCACGCTCGGCGTCGAGATCGTCCGCGACGAGGAAAAGGCCAACCCCAACGTCGTCAAGATCGTCGGTTCGCCGTTGTCGGCGACGCGGCTGAAGGCGCTCTATTTCACCCGCGCCACCGCGCCCTGGGGCGAGGGGCCGCTCTATCACCATGTCGGCCTCTACGCCTATCGGCGCTCAGCCCTCGAACGCTTCGTCGCTTTGAAGCCGTCGCCGCTGGAGCGGCGCGAGCGGCTGGAGCAGTTGCGGGCGCTCGAGGCCGGTATGCGCATCGATGCCGAGATCGTGCAATCGCTGCCGCTCGGCGTCGACACGCCGGAAGACCTCGAACGCGCCAGACAAATTCTTTGCTGAGAAGACAAATTCTTTCCTGACACCGCAGATCCTTTCAAACCTGAGATATCGGCATGCCTGACAAGACCAACAGAATAGCCTTCCAGGGCGAACCGGGCGCCAATTCCGACACCGCCAGCCGCAACATGTTCCCTTCGATGGAGCCGTTGCCGTGCCCCACCTTCGAGGATGCCTTCAACGCGGTCGAGACCAACAAGGCCGACCTCGCCATGATCCCGATTGAAAACACCATCGCCGGCCGCGTCGCCGACATCCATCATCTCTTGCCGGAATCGAAACTCCACATCGTCGGCGAATATTTCCTGCCGATCCATTTCCAACTGATGGTGCTGCCCGGCGTCAAACGCGAAGAGATCAAGACCGTGCACAGCCATATCCATGCGCTGGGACAGTGCCGCAAATACATCCGCAAGAATGGCTGGAAGCCGGTGATTGCCGGCGACACGGCGGGTTCGGCGAAGCTGGTTTCCGAGCTCAAGGACCGCACCATGGCCTCGCTGGCGCCTGCGCTCGCCGCAGAACTCTATGGCCTCGACATCATCGAGAAAAATGTCGAGGACACGGACTCGAATGTCACCCGCTTCGTCGTCCTGACCAAGGACAAGCGATCGGCCGAACGGCCCTCGGCCGACACCAAGATGATGACGACCTTCATGTTCCGTGTCCGCAACGTGCCGGCTGCGCTCTACAAGGCAATGGGCGGTTTCGCCACGAACGGCGTCAACATGACGAAGCTGGAGAGCTATCAGTTGGGCGCCTTCACCGCGACGCTGTTCTACGCCGATATCGAGGGCCATCCCGACGATCCGCTGGTCAAGCTGGCGCTGGACGAACTGCGCTTCTTCTCGCGCGAAGTGCGCATTCTGGGCGTCTATCCCGCCAGTGAGTCGCGCGAGCAGTGGAAGGTCGCGGACTAAGGTTCCCCTAAACCAGCAGGGTCAGCGGCACATAGTCGATTTCCATGAAGGTTTCGACTTCCGGGATCCAGCGGTCACGCACGAAGGCGACGTGGTCCGGGTGCTCATTGTATCTGGTGTAGGCGGCCTGATCGACGAACTCCATCGAGAAGCCGAAGTGATAGTCGTTCTTCGGGCTGACTTGCCGCAGCGGCTCGAAATGGGTGACGCCCTTGATTGCGCTGAGGATGCGCTTGGCATCGGAGAGGAACCGCTTTTCCTCCAGCGAGTACTGCGGGTGCTTCAGGGTGAAAACCACGGTGTGACGGATCATTTTTTGCTCCCGTTAAGTATTCCAGGAAAAGTGTGAAGCGGTTTTCCGTCCGGAATTGCGTAAAATAACAACTCTTATTCGCTGTCGACCCAGGCGCGGATCAGATGATGCGCGATCGCGCCTTTCGGCGGCGTGACCAGATTGTCCTTGTGCGTCCTCTCCAGCATGGAACGCACCTCGTCGCGAAAAAACCAGCGGCAATCTTCCAACTCGTTGAGATCGGCCTGGATGTCGTCATTGAGCGGTTCGCCGAAACAGCCGATCATCAGCGAATAGGGGAACGGCCAGGGTTGGCTGGCATGGTAGACGACGCGGCCGAGCCGGATGCCGGCTTCCTCCAGCGTTTCGCGGCGCACCGCCGCCTCGATCGTCTCGCCCGGCTCGATGAAGCCGGCAAGCGCCGAGTACATGCCGGGCCCGAAATGTCGGCCGCGGCCGAGCAGGCATTTTTCCCGCGTCGCCGTCAGCATAATCGCCACCGGATCGGTGCGTGGAAAGTGCTCGGTGCCGCAATTTGGGCAATGGCGCTTGTAGCCGCCGGCCCGCATTTGCGATTCATGGCCGCATTTGCTGCAGAAGCGATGGGTGGCATGCCAGGCAAGCAGGGCGGCGCCTTGCGCCAGCGCGCCCGCTGCCGCCTCGTCGATCAGCCGCTGAATATAGACCGAGCGATAATCGATCGCCTTCATGGTCTCCGGCAGCTGTTCGGGATCGAGGCCGACCGGCACGGCAAGTACCGGGCCGCTCTCGGCAAAGCCAAGCAGCACGCCTTGTGCGAGTGATGGCTGCAGCTTCTGGCTCTCAGCCAGATCGAACCAAGGGTCGAAGCTGCCATCGTGCAATTTCAGATACAGCCGTCCGCCATGCATCGGCAAAAAACGTGCCGAGGGATCGGCCAACGCCTTTTCGACGGAATCGTCGGCGCGGTTCTCGGATTGCCGATCAATCGTGTTTCCGGCGAAGCCGACGAACTGGCTCGGTTCGCGCAAGGGCGCGTCAAAAAGGCGAAAGGTCATGGAAGCTCGAACGTCTAGGAATGGACACAGGCGGCTTATAGCGCCGCCTTGATCTGTTGCGCAAACTGGCGGATGCCTGAACGCTCATAGGGCTCGCGCATGCCGTGCCCCCACACCGGCCCCGGCCAGCCCGGATCGCCTTCCGAGCGGGCGATGACATGGACATGCAATTGCCGAACGATGTTGCCGAGCGCGCCGGTGTTGATCTTGGTGCAGCCCGTGGTTCTTTTCAGCGCCTGCGCCACCATGTTGGTTTCGAAGGTCAACATCGCCTGGTCGAGCGGCGTCATGTCGTGGATTTCTTCGGCCCCCGGCCGCTGCGGCACCAGGACCAGCCATGGCCAGCGGCTATCGTTCATCACCCTGAGCTCGCACAGGCCGAGCCACATCAACTGCTCGCTATCCGCCTCCAGCCTGGAGTCGAGCGTGAATCCGGCCTTGAGGCCCGGTAGCATTGGCGTTTCCCTTGCGCTTCTCACATTATTCCCAAACTCATGACGCTAGAGCGGCTGCACGGGGGCTGCAAGCGATTCATTGAGCGGCGGAGTTCACGGGCATCCGATTCTCAATGCACCCTTGCATTTGATCGCTGAATTGCCGATATGGAACGCGGGAGGTTGGTGGTGGACGATCCACTCGCCAACCGGGTCAGGTCCGGAAGGAAGCAGCCCTAACGAGCCCGGAACGGGTCATTGTTCCAGCCTCCCACCTCATCGGCCCCTCTCGCGACATTGACGACGCATTGCAGCGCGGGCGAGACTATTGGAGCAATTCCAGGGAAAGTGTGAGCGGTTTCCCGTCCGGAATTGCGCTAAAGCAAAGGGTAGAGCGGTTTGCCGTTTCAGAAAACGGTGAAACGATCTAGCAGGAATCGGCTACGCTGAGACGCGGCCTTTTGGAGCTTTACGGGCGAATGAGCGAAGCCGGAAATTCGGACCCCGAAAACCTGGAGAAGCAAAAGGCCGTCGCTTATCGCGTGCTGGCGCGCAAATATCGTCCGTCGAATTTCTCCGAACTGATCGGCCAGGAGCCGATGGTCCGCACTTTGACCAACGCTTTCTCCACAGGCCGCATCGCCCAGGCCTGGATGCTGACCGGCGTGCGCGGCGTCGGTAAGACCACGACGGCGCGCATCCTGGCGCGGGCGCTCAACTACAAGACGCCGACGGTCGACCATCCCTCGGTCGACCTCGCCCTCCTGGGCGAGCACTGCCAGGCGATCATGGAAGGCCGCCATGTCGACGTCATCGAGATGGACGCCGCGTCGCATACCGGCATCGACGACATCAGGGACATTATCGAGCGCGTGCGCTATGCCCCGGTGTCGGCGCGCTACAAAGTCTACATCATCGACGAAGTGCACATGCTCTCCACCCAGGCCTTCAACGGCCTGTTGAAGACGCTGGAAGAGCCGCCCCCGCACGTCAAATTCATCTTTGCCACCACCGAAATCCGCAAGGTGCCGATCACCGTGCTGTCGCGCTGCCAGCGTTTCGACCTGAGACGCATCGATGCCGGCGCGTTGGTCGCGCATCTCGCCTCCATTGCCGGCAAGGAAGGCATATCGGTAGACGACGACGCGCTGGCGATGATCGCGCGCGCCGCCGAAGGCTCGGCCCGCGATTCGCTCTCCATTCTCGACCAGGCAATCGCCCATGGCGGCGGCGCCGTCAGCGCCGAAGCGGTGCGCGACATGCTGGGTCTCGCCGACCGCGCCCGCATCGTCGACCTGTTCGAACATGTCATGAAGGGCGATGTGGCGGCCGCCCTTGCCGAATTCCGCAACCAGTACGACACCGGCGCCGATCCGGCTGCCGTGCTGACCGATCTGGCCGAATTCAACCACCTCGTCACCCGGCTGCGCTTCGTGCCAACGGCTGCCGACGACGCTTCCCTGTCCGAGGATGAGCGCCGCCGCGGCGCCGACTTCGCCAGCACGCTGTCGGTCAAGGTTCTGTCGCGAACCTGGCAGATGCTCTTGAAAGGCATTCCCGAGGTGCAGTCGTCCAACCGACCGGTCAGCGCCGGCGAGATGGTGCTGATCCGGCTGGCGCATGCCGCCGACCTGCCGACGCTGGACGAGGCGCTGAAATCTCTGGAGAGCGGCGCTCCGGCGTCCGGTGGTGCGTCACGCCCGAATGGTGCGCCGGTAAATGCCGGCAATGGCGGCGGCGCCAGCGCGGTAGCGCAGACCCGGATGCCGTCCGGGCCAGCCGGTGCGCAAACCATGCGATTGGTCAACGCGCCCCCGGTCGCCTTTGTCGCGCCTCCGCAGCCGGTCGTCGAGCCGCAATCGCCGCCGCTGAAATCGCTGGCCGATATTGTCGCTCTTGCCGACGCGCAGCGTGACATCGCCTTCAAGGTGCTGGTCAAGAGCTGTATTCGCCTGGTGCGCATCGAGCCCGGCCGTATCGACGTCGGCCTGACCGCCGATGCGCCCAAGATGCTGCTCAATGACTTGACGACGAAGCTGCGCGCCTGGACCGGCCGCAACTGGCTGGTGTCATTGTCGAAGGAAGAGGGCGGCCAAACGCTGGCCGAGATGGAATCGACCAGGCGCGAGACTGCTTTCTCCGACGCGAAAAGCGATCCGGCTGTGGCCGCCATCCTGGCGCGCTTTCCCGGCGCCAAGATCATCGACGTGCGCATTCCCGACGCGCCGGAAGTCGACACCGACAAGGCCGAGGTGCCGGTCGAGCCGCCGCCGGACGACGACGAAACCTGACCATAGCCACGAATCCGCAAAGGACCCGACCATGAAAGATCTTCTCGGCCTGATGGGCAAGGCGAAGGAAATGCAGGCCAGGTTCCAGGCCATGCAGGACGAGATCGCCACGATAGAAGCAAGCGGGCAGGCCGGCGGCGGCCTGGTCAGCGTCACGCTGACCGGCAAGTTCGAGATGAAGTCGCTGAAGATCGATCCCTCGCTGTTCAAGGAGGACGAGGTCGAGATTCTCGAAGACCTACTGCTGGCCGCTCACAATGACGCCAAAAATAAGGTCGAGCAGATTATGCAGGAGAAGACCAAGGCGCTGACGGCAGGCTTGCCGATCCCGCCCGGAATGAAATTGCCGTTCTGAGCCGGCTCCAAGCAGTTAATTGATTATGAAGGGAAATCGGCTGCGGAGGCTGTTGTTAAGACTTTCTCCGGCTTTGCTCACGCGGACATATCCGGGCATTTATAAAGTTTTACCTATGCTGCACGAAAGCTAATCCTTTAGCCATCTTTTTGCCTTTAAGAGTCTCATTCTTGCCACATCTCGGGGCGGGCTGGCATCTGGACAATGAGGCATTTTTGTTGATCGCGACGCGATGGAAGACGCCGCTTCTGCTCGGCATCATCTTCTCCCCTATGTTCTTGGCCGGTTGCAGCCAGACCACGTCTTCGCACGGCCTGTCGGTCGCCAGCCTGACCGACGCCATCACGCCCAGCTTCCTTTCGACGCGCGCCTACCGCAACACGCCGAAGGAGAAGGAATGCCTGGAGCGGGCGATGTTCTTCGAGTCCAACCGCTCGAGCCGTGACGGCATGATCGCCGTCGGCACGGTGGTGATGAACCGGCTGCGCTCCGGCAATCATGGCAGCACCATTTGCCAAGTGGTTGGCGAACCGGGCCAGTTCGCGCCCGGCGTGATGACGCGGGCGATGAATTCGAAAGCGATGCCCGATGTCGAGGAGGCCGCCGATGCGGTGCTCAAGGGCGAGCGCAAGGCCAAGCTGAAGAACACGATGTACTTCCACACCGCCGGCCTGAGGTTCCCCTACAAGAACATGCATTACACCATGGTTGCCGGCGGCAACGCCTTCTACGAGAAGCGCGGCCGCAACTGGCAGCCGCTGCCGGATGAATCCACGACCATGGTTGCCTCGGGGACGCCGCGCGCGCCTGTGCCTGAAGCGCCGGTGCAGGTTGCCTACGCCGAGCCGGTGGTGAAGACCATTGTCCGTCCAGATCCTGCCAAGCAGGCCGCGGCGGTTCGCGCAGCCAAGGCGACACGTGCCCCGGCCGAGCAGACCTATGTGACGGCTTTCGCGGCGCCCGCCAAGAGCGCCCGCGTCGCCGCCAAGCAGACGGAGGTGGCGATGCAGGAGCCGATGGCCGAGCCGGATGCCTCGCGTTTCGGCGGCACGCTGAACGCCCGCTACATCACCTCGGTTCCATCGGCGACGCAGGAAGCGTCGATGGGCTTCCAGTCGACGCCTGAGAACACCGACGCTATCGGCGCAATGATCGTCGATCAAACCCGGCCGCTCTCAGCCTACTGACGCCCAGAACATTTTCCGAGCCCGCCATGGCAGCATGGCGGGCTCGGTGCGTATGCGGCATGTTTCAAAGCGCGCGGAAAAATCCTAGATCAGTGCGATGTCGAAGCGAATCGCCGGTCCCGAGATCGAACGCCTGATCCAGCTCCTGGCCAAGGTGCCGGGGCTAGGGCCGCGTTCGGCCAGGCGTGCGGCACTGCACCTCATCAAGAAGAAGGAGCAGCTTTTGTCGCCGCTCGCCGCCGCCATGGCTGAAGCCGCCGACAAGGTGCGCATCTGCACGACCTGCGGCAATGTCGATACCTCCGACCCTTGCATGATCTGCACCGATCCGCGCCGCGATGCCTCGACGCTGATCGTCGTCGAGGATGTCTCCGATCTCTGGGCGCTGGAGCGGGCGGCGGCCATGAATGTGCGCTACCACGTGCTCGGCGGCACGCTGTCGCCGCTCGACGGCATCGGTCCCGAACAGCTCAACGTGCGCTCGCTGGTCGACCGCGTTGCCGGCGGTGAGGTGAAGGAGGTGATCCTTGCCGTCAATGCCACCGTCGAGGGCCAGACGACGGCGCACTATCTCACCGACCAGTTGTCGGGCTTCGAGGTCAAGGTGACACGACTTGCCCATGGCGTGCCGGTTGGCGGCGAGCTTGATTATCTGGATGAGGGTACGCTGGCAGCCGCGTTGCGATCGCGGACGGCGTTTTGACGCAATTGGCGGGGATGCTCCGGAGATGACAGCATTCCTTCGGGCCCCCCTCTGTCCTGCCGGACATCTCCCCCTCAAGGGAGGAGATTGGCTGTCGCTTCGGTTTTCGCCTACCACCTGCGTTGAAAGAAGAATGCCGTCCGAGAAGCTGCTGATCTCCCCCCTTGAGGGGGAGATGTCCGGCAGGACAGAGGGGGGTGTGAAGGAACGCAAGCCTCCAAGGCTGCTACTATTTTCATTCCTTGCAGCCCTGCTCGCCCTCTTCCTCATCTCCCCAGCCTCCGCTGCCAAAATCGATGACCAGTTCCGCGCCTGGCTGCAAACCGATCTCTGGCCCGAAGCCCAGACCAAAGGCATCTCCAAATCCACCTTCGACGCCGCTTTCAACGGCGTGAAGCCGAACCTCAAATTGCCCGACCTCGTCCTGCCCGGCGAGAAACCCAAAACCCCGCAGAAGCAGCATCAGGCGGAGTTCGGTTCGCCCGGCGCCTATTTCGCCGAAAAGACGGTGCGCGCCGTCACGTCAGGTGGGCGCACGCGCGAGGCGGCCAACGCCAAGACGCTGGCTGCGATCGAAAAGCGCTACGGTGTCCCGGGCGAGATACTGTTGGCGATCTGGGGCCGCGAGACCGGCTTCGGCGCGGCGAAAATGCCCTACGACGCTTTCGAAGTGCTCGGCACCAAGGCCTTCATGTCGACCAAGAAAGACTTCTTCCGCACCGAAGTGCTGGCGGCGCTCGAGATCGTCGAGCATGGGTTGGCGCCGGTCGGCGCCATGAAATCGTCCTGGGCCGGCGCGCTCGGCCAGCCGCAATTCATGCCGACCTCGTTCCTGAAGCACGCCGTCGACTACGACGGTGACGGCCACCCCGACATCTGGAATTCGACGCCGGACGTGCTGGCCTCGATCGCCAACTATCTCGTCCACTATGGCTGGGTGAAGGGGCGTGGCTGGGGTTTCGAGGTGACGGTGCCGGAAAGCGTTTCCTGCTCGCTCGAAGGTCCCGACCAGGGCAAGAAAATCTCAGCCTGGGCGGCGATGGGAATCAGCCGCGTCGGCGGCAAAGCCTTTCCGGCCGGCGAACTGAAAGCGGAAGGATTCCTTTTGATGCCGGCCGGACGCAGCGGCCCCGCCTTCATCGCCACGCCCAATTTCTACGTGCTGAAACAGTACAACACCAGCGACCTGTACGCCCTGTTCATCGGCCATGGCGCTGACCGCATCGCCCATGGCGATGCTGATTTCGTCGGCAGCTGGGGTGCGGTTGGCGGCCTGCATCGTTCCGACATCGCCGCGCTGCAACGGGCGCTGGAGGCCAAGGGCTACGATGTCGGCAGCGCCGACGGCCTGCCCGGCTTCAAGACCCGCCGCTCGATCGGCAGCTGGCAGGAAAAGAATGGCCGCCCCGCCACCTGCTTCCCCGACGCCGATCTGGTTGCTGCCATCAAGTAACACCGAAAAGAGCAGATTTTTCCCCATCGGCGGCTGCAATTGGCTCGCCCATGCTTCGACGCGCACAGCATATTCCGGTCCAGTATGCCGGCTCGCAAAATGCCCGTTGCCGGTTGGAGGGCTGCCGGATAGGGTGTTGACCAAATGGAAAAAAATCAACACGGTATGGGTCTAACGGTCGTCCTCCGGCCGCGAAAAAAATTACTGCAGCCCTGAGCCGGGAACTCGGGGTCAACAATCAACAAAACAGGGAACAATCATCATGATGATGGAAAAGTTTGCTCTACGTTCGCGCGTCTGGCTCGCAGGTGCTGCCATGTCCGCTCTGCTCATTGGCGTTGCGCCCGCCTTCGCCGTGACGCCCGCCGACACGCTGGTCGAAGGTTTCGCCATCGACGACATCATCTCCATGGATCCGGGCGAGGCGTTCGAACTGTCGACCGCCGAAGTCACCGGCAACACCTATGATCTACTGGTCCGCCTCGACCTCAGCGACACCTCCAAGGTCAAGGGCGACCTTGCCGAGAGCTGGACCGTTTCCGACGACGGTCTGGTCTATACGTTCAAGCTCAAGCCCGGCCTAAAGTTCGCTTCGGGCAATCCACTGACCGCCGCCGATGTCGCCTATTCCTTCGAGCGCGCCATCAAGCTGGACAAGCCGCCGGCATTCATCATCAACCAGTTCGGCATCAGCGGCGACAATGTTGCCGACAAGGCCAAGGCCGTCGACGATACCACCTTCCAATTCACCGTCGACAAAGCCTATGCGCCGAGCTTCGTGTTAAACTGCCTATCGGCAACGGTCGCTTCGGTCGTCGACGCAAAGCTGGTCAAGGAACATGTCGCCGCGGTGACACCGAGTGCCGACTACAAATGGGACAACGATTTCGGCAACGCCTTCCTGAAGACCGGTTATGCCGGCTCCGGCGCCTACAAGCTGCGCGAATGGCGGGCCAATGAGGTCGTCGTGCTCGAGCGCAACGACAATTACAATGGCGAGAAGGCCAAGCTCGCCCGCGTCATCTACCGCAACATGAAGGAAAGCTCGGCACAGCGCCTGGCGCTCGAAGCAGGCGACATCGACGTTGCCCGCAACCTCGAGCCGAACGATCTCGACGCCATCGCCAAGAATGCCGATCTCACCACGACCAGCGCGCCGAAGGGCACGGTCTTTTACATCAGTCTCAACCAGAAGAATCCGAACCTCGCCAAGCCCGAGGTTCGCCAGGCGTTCAAATATCTGGTCGACTACGATGCGCTGAGCACGACCATCCTCAAGGGCATTGGCGAGATTCACCAGACCTTCCTGCCCAAGGGCGTGCTGGGCGAACTGGACGAAAATCCGTTCAAGTTCGACGTCGCCAAGGCCAAGGAACTGCTGACCAAGGCCGGCCTGGCCGACGGCTTCAGCGTAACCATGGACGTACGCACGGGACAGCCGACAACGGGCATGGCGGAATCGATCCAGCAGACGCTTGGCCAAGCCGGCATCAAGCTGGAAATTATCCCGGGCGACGGCAAGCAGACGCTGACCAAATACCGCGCCCGCAATCATGACATCTATATCGGCCAGTGGGGCCAGGACTATTTCGATCCGAACTCCAACGCCCAGACCTTTGCCTCAAACCCGGACAATTCGGATGAAGGCAAGACCAAGACGCTGGCCTGGCGCAATGCCTGGGACATCCCGGACCTGACAAAGCAGACCGAAGCAGCCTTGCTGGAGAAGGATGCCGGCAAGCGCGCCGATATGTACAAGAGCCTTGAAAAGACGATCCTCGACACCAGCCCCTTCGTCATCATCCACCAGCAATTGGAAGTGGCAGGCCTGCGCAAAAACCTGAAAGGCTTTGCGCTCGGTCCGAGCTTCGACACCAACTTCGTCGGCCCGGTCTCCAAGGAATAGCGCCGGCGGACGCGCCCTGATGAGCGCGATTGAAAACCAGGCGACGGCGGGGCAGGGAAGCGCCCGCGCCGTCGCTATTTTATTGGCCATCGGCCGCTTCCTGATCATCGCCGTCACCACCTATCTCGGCCTCCTCGCGGTGACCTTTTTCATCGGCCGCGTCATCCCGATTGATCCGGTGCTGGCGGTGCTCGGCGACCGCGCACCGGCCAATGTCGTCGAGCGCACCCGCCGCGAGATGGGGCTCGACCTGCCGTTGATCGAGCAATTCTATATCTATCTCAAGCATGCGCTGAACGGCGATTTCGGCACCTCTGTGCTGACCACCAATCCTGTGATGACCGACATCCGCCGTGCCTTTCCGGCAACGATCGAACTGGCGACTTTGGGCACTCTGATAGGCTCGTTGATCGGCGTGCCGCTCGGCGTGCTGGCAGCGGTAAAACGCGGCAGTCTCATCGACCAGATCGTTCGCATTGTCGGCCTGATTGGCTATTCCGTGCCTATCTTCTGGATCGGGCTTTTGGGGCTTGTCCTGTTCTACGCCAAACTCCAATGGGTAGCTTTTCCCGGCCGCCTCGACATCGTCTACGAGTACACATTCACACCGATCACCGGCTTCTACCTGCTCGACGCCGCGCTGCAGGGCCAGTGGGATGTCTTCTACGACGCTTACCGCCACATCATCCTGCCGGCAGGGCTGCTGGGCTATTTCTCGCTCGCCTATATCAGCCGAATGACGCGCTCCTTCATGCTGAACGAGCTGTCGCAGGAATACATCGTCGCCGCGCGCGCCAAGGGCCTGTCTGAAACGCTAATCATCTGGGGCCATGCGCTACGCAACGCCGCGGTGCCGATGGTCACGGTGATCGCGCTGTCCTATGCCGGGCTGCTCGAAGGTTCGGTGCTGACCGAGACGGTGTTCTCCTGGCCCGGCATCGGCCTCTACATCACCAATTCGCTGCAGAACGCCGACATGAACGCCGTGCTCGGCGGCACCATCGTCATCGGTTCGGTGTTCATCGGCATCAATCTCCTGTCCGATGTTCTCTACAAGGTGCTCGATCCGAGGACGAAGACAGGATGAGCGCCGAAGCAATCCAAACGCGCCGCGATTGGCTGCTCAGCGATCGGCCGGCCTCGCGCATGCAGGCAAGGCTCGGCCGCGCCTATGTCGCCTGGCGGCGCTTTTCCGCCAACCGGCTGGCATTTCTCGGCCTGCTCATCATCATCGCGCTGCTGCTGGTCGCCGCCTTTGCCGATGTGCTGGCGCCCTATTCGCCGACCATCGGCGATCTCAAGAACGCGCGGCTTTTGGCGCCGAGTGCGGCGCATTGGTTCGGCACCGACGATCTCGGCCGCGATATCTATTCGCGCATTCTTTTCGGCTCACGCTGGACCCTCTACGTCGTCATTCTTGTCGCCGTCATCGCAGCCCCCATCGGCCTTTTGGTCGGCACCGTCGCCGGCTATGCCGGCGGCTGGACCGATGCCATTCTGATGCGCATTACCGACATCTTCCTCGCCTTTCCCAAGCTGATCCTGGCGCTGGCCTTTGTCGCCGCCCTTGGCCCCGGGATCGAAAACGCGGTGCTGGCCATCGCCATCACCTCGTGGCCGCCTTACGCCCGAATTGCGCGGGCCGAGACGATGACCGTGCGCAATTCGGATTACATCAAGGCGGTGCAATTGATGGGCGCCTCTCCGTTCCGCATCGTGCTGCGCCACATTATGCCGCTCTGCATCTCTTCGCTCATCATCCGGGTGACGCTCGATATGGCCGGCATCATCCTCACCGCCGCCGGCCTCGGCTTCCTCGGCCTGGGCGCCCAGCCGCCGCTGCCGGAATGGGGCACGATGATCGCGTCCGGCCGCCGCTTCGTGCTCGACCAATGGTGGGTGGCCGGCGCGCCGGGCTTCGCCATCCTCATCGTCAGCCTCGGCTTCAACCTGCTTGGCGACGGCCTGCGCGATGCGCTCGATCCCCGGAGTGGCGACCAATGAGTGGTGACCAATGAGCGGTGCACTTCTCGATGTCGACGACCTGCGCGTCACCTTCCCGACTCGGACCGGCCTCATCCAGGCGGTGCGCGGCGTCACTTTTTCGCTTGGCCGAGAGCGGCTGGGCATTGTCGGCGAAAGCGGCTCCGGCAAGTCGCAGACCGGCCGCGCCATCATGGGCCTGACGCCGCCGCAGGCGCTAGTGTCGGCCAAGAAGCTCGCCCTCGACGGCATCGACCTTCTGGCCATACCGGCCCGTCAGCGCCGGGCGCTGCGCGGCAAACGCATCGCCATGATCCTGCAGGATCCGAAATATTCGCTCGACCCCGTGATGAGCATCGGCCGCCAGATCGTCGAGACGCTGCGCACGCATGAAAAGGTCTCCAAGGCCGAAGCGCGCGAGCGGGCGCTGGCCATGCTGGAAGCTGTGCAGATCCGCGATCCCTCGCGTGTCTTCGACCTGCATCCGCACGAGGTGTCCGGCGGGATGGGCCAGCGCGCCATGATCGCAATGATGCTGATCGCCGGACCGGAACTGATGATCGCCGACGAGCCGACCTCGGCGCTCGACGTCACCGTGCAGCTCGATGTGCTCGGCATCCTCGACCGCTTGGTCAGTGAGCGCGGCATGGGCCTGATCTTCATCTCGCACGATCTGCGGCTGGTCGCCTCCTTCTGCGACCGCGTCATCGTCATGTATGCCGGCAAGGTGGTCGAGCAGCTCAAGGCGTCGGAGCTGCGCGACGCCCAGCATCCCTACACGCGCGGCCTGCTCAACTGCATGCCCAGGATCGGTTACGAACGCCACCCGCTGCCGGTGCTCGACCGCAAGCCGGAGTGGGCGGCATGACGCCAGCCATTTCGATTGAAGGGCTGGAGGTGGTGTTCGACCGTTTTCGCGCGCTGAAAGGGGCGAACCTCGAGGTGAAGTCCGGCGAATCCTTCGGCCTGGTCGGCGAGAGCGGTTCCGGCAAGTCGACGCTGCTCAAAGCCATTGCCGGCCTGGTGCCGGCCAAATCCGGCACTATCACGGTCAACGGCAAGACGCTGGGAGCGCGCCGCGACAAGGCTTTTTATCGCGAAGTGCAGATGGTCTTCCAGGACCCGTATGGTTCGCTGCACCCGCGCCAGACCGTCGACCGCCTGCTGCAGGAACCGCTCGCCATTCACGGCTTTGCCGATGGCGAGCAACGCATCCAGCGCGCCCTTGACGAGGTCGGATTAGGCAACGGTTTCCGTTTCCGCTACGCGCACCAGCTCTCCGGCGGTCAGCGTCAGCGCGTGGCGATCGCGCGGGCGCTCATCCTCGAACCGTCGATACTGCTGCTCGACGAACCGACATCGGCGCTCGACGCTTCGGTGCAGGCCGAAGTGCTCAACCTGCTCGAAGAAATTCGCCGGCGGCGCAAGCTGACCTTCCTGATGGTCAGCCACGACCTCGCCATCATCACCCATATGTGCGAGCGCCTGATGGTGATGCAGAATGGCGAAGCGGTGGAAAATCTCACCGCGGGCCAGCTGATCGGGCATCGGGTGGAGAAGGATTATACGCGCAATCTGTTGAGGGCGAGCGAGGGGTTTGTGCGGACCGCTTGAATCTGGGGTTTCCTATGGCGGAATGGAAGTTCGAAGACCCACCCAACGTCGCGGTGTTGTCGGATACAAGCATATTTAAACGTGGTGACTGGATCGCATACGTTGTGCACGAAGCTGATGACGACGATAACCACAACGATGAGGGTGGCAGTTGGCAATTTCATAGCAGCGACAAGAAAAATCGAGATGAACCCGAGATAATGCTCGTCAGCCTCCAGAATGTGGTTCAGCGGGATGAGAGCATCATGGAATTGGCCGATTTGCCAAAAGGCTGGCATGCTTGGCGCGATTCAAAATTGTCCCCCTGGCAGCGCGCTAAATCACTCCCTGTACCCTCCAACGACAACGAGTGATGCAGCAGGGCTAAGTCGAGCTTTGCGCCAGTTCGCCGTTCTCCGGAACAGATGGTTCGTCCCCCTGCTTAGGCTCCTTGATCCTGAACCACGTCACATAAAGCGCCGGCAGGAATAGCAGCGTGATCGCCGTGCCGGCGATGATGCCGCCCATCATGGCGTAGGCCATCGGGCCCCAGAACACTTCGCGCGCGATCGGGATCAGCGCCAGGCTGGCGGCCGCGGCCGTCAGCGCGATCGGCCGCATGCGGTGCTCGGTCGCTTCGATACGGCTTCCCAGCGGTCTTGGCCCTCGGCCACCAGATCCTTGATCTGCACGATCAGGATCACCGAGTTGCGGATCAGGATGCCGATCAGCGCCAGGACGCCCAGAATGGCGACGAAGCCGAGCGGTGCGCCGCTCGGCACCAGGGCCGCGACCACGCCGATCAGGCCGAGCGGCGCCACCGCCACCACCAGGAACAGGCGCTGAAAAGTTTGCAACTGGATCATCAGGATGGTCGCCATCACGAACAGCATCAGCGGCACCACCGCTGCGGCTTTTTGCGCTTTCCTCGACCGAGCCGGCGGTTGCAACGGAATAGCGGGCGGCAGTTTGGCGATGAAGGCGTCGACCGACGGCTTCAATTCGTTGACGACGGTGGCCGGCAGCACGTCGCCAACGAGGCCTGCGCGAACGGTGATCGTCGGGATGCGGTTGCGCCGCCACACCGTCGGCTGTTCGAGGTCGTAGCGGAAGTCGCCACTGCCGCGAGCGGGATTGCTTCGCCGTTCCCGGTGACGGGTGAGCTGTCACGGATTGCCCCGTACGTGTATCGGTCGGCTGGTTAAGACCGGTCTGTCGAAGTGGCCCGCATCGACGACAGGCCCAATCGCCCGGCGGCGGTGCCAACTTGAGGAAAACGTGAAATAAGGTCAGAAGAGGCCTTGGCATTCATCTAACGAGAACGGGCGTCGGCCCGATGAGGGACGAAATGAAGAACGCAGCCATTTCCGAGCGCAAGAACCAGTCGATCTCGCGCGGCGTCGGCATGACGACGCAGATCTATGCCGACCGCGCCGAGAATTCGGAGATCTGGGATGTAGAAGGCCGCCGATACATCGATTTCTCCTCCGGCATCGCCGTCGTCAACACCGGCCACCGCCATCCCAGGGTGATCGAGGCGGTCAAGGCACAGCTCGACCGCTTCACCCATACCTGCCACCAAGTCGTGCCCTATGAGAGCTATGTCAGGCTGGCCGAACGGCTGAACGGCATGCTGCCCGGCAAGTTCGAGAAGAAGACCATCTTCGTCACCACGGGTGCTGAAGCCGTCGAGAACGCCATCAAGATCGCCCGCAACGCCACTGGCCGCCAAGCCGTCATCGCCTTTGCCGGCGGCTTCCACGGCCGCACCTTCATGGGCATGGCGCTGACCGGCAAGGTCGTGCCCTACAAGGTCGGCTTCGGCGCCATGCCGGGCGACGTCTACCACGCGCCCTTCCCGGTGCCGCTGCATGGCGTGTCGGTTGCCGATTCGCTTGCCGCGCTCGACAGACTTTTCAAGGCCGATGTCGATCCGGCTCGCGTTGCCGCCATCATCATCGAGCCGGTCCAGGGAGAGGGCGGCTTCTACGACGCGCCGCGCGAATTCCTGACGGCGCTGCGCAAGCTCTGCGACCAGCACGGCATGCTGCTGATCGCCGATGAGGTGCAGACCGGCTTTGGCCGCACCGGCAAGATGTTCGCCATGGATCATCATGAGGTCGCGGCCGACATTACCACCATGGCGAAAAGCCTGGCCGGCGGCTTCCCGCTGGCGGCGGTCACCGGCCGCGCCGAGATTATGGATGCGCCCGGTCCTGGCGGGCTCGGCGGCACCTATGGCGGCAGCCCGATCGGTGTCGCCGCAGCACACGCCGTGCTCGACGTAATCGAGGACGAAAAGCTGTGCGACCGTGCCAATACGCTGGGCGCCCGGCTGAAACAGCGGCTGCAGTCGATCCGCGACGATGTGCCCGAGATTGTCGACATCAGAGGCCTCGGATTCATGAACGCGGTCGAGTTCAACGACGTCAAGAAGGGCCTGCCGTCGGCCGAGATCGCCAATGCGATCCGGCTGAAGGCGCTCGACAAGGGGCTAATCCTGCTGACCTGCGGCGTCTACGGCAACGTCATCCGTTTCCTGGCTCCGATCACCATCCAGGACAATGTCATGAACGAGGCGCTCGACATTCTGGAAAGCTCGATCCGCGAAGTCTGCGCTGCCTAGCGCAAACCCCTACCTCCCCCTTGTGGGCCCTTGTGGGGAGGTCGGACCGCAGGTCCGGGTGGGGGCCTCGCGCCGACCCCAACCCCGCTGCTTCGCAGCGACCCTCCCCACAAGGGGGAGGGTAAGTGCGTCTAGCCCGCAGCCCGTGCCGGCTCATCCTGCTGGAACGCTGCCAGTGCAGCCTTCAGCCCGTCAGGTCCCTCAGCAATCGTCTGCGCCATCGGCGAAAACCCGGCCCCGAGCATCTTGCGGCCCAGCATATGGTCGCCCGGCCTGTTGACGGATTCGATGCCGAGCAGCCGGCTTCCAGCATAGTGGTAGATCGAGAACTTGTTCTCAGCGAGGTCGCCCAGCACGACATGGCTGTCGCCGCCCGAGGTCAGCCCGACCATCTGCAGTTTCATGTCGCCGATGTCAGACCAGAACCACGGCACCGCCGCATAGGCGTCCGTATGGCCGGTGATCGTGCGTGCGGCAAGCCGCGCCTGGTCGGTGGCGTTCTGCACCGATTCCAGCCGCACGTCGCCGCCGGTCGACCAGTGGCGGTAGGAAGCGGCGTCGCCGATGGCCAGAATATCAGGCACTGAGGTGCGCATCTGTTGGTCGACGCGGATGCCATTGGCGACAGTCAGTCCGGCAGCCTGCGCAAGTTCGACATTCGGCACGGCGCCGATGCCGACGATGACCATGCGCGCGGGCAGCCTTTCGCCGGTGGAGGTGATGGCAGCGCAGACATGGCCGTTTTCCCCTTCCAGCCTGGCAATGGTGGTGCCGGTGAGGATACGCACGCCGATCGCCTCCAGCCGTTGGCGGACATGGCTCGCCACCACCGGCGCCACGGCGCGGCCAAGCAGCCGGTCGACAGCCTCGACCAGGGTGACGTTGCGGCCGGCGGCCCTCAGCGTTGCCGCGATCTCCAGCCCGATGAAGCCGCCGCCGAGGATGACCACGTCTTCGCTTTGGGCGCTGAGCGCGCGGATCAGCCGCGCATCGGCGATCGAGCGCAGCGACAGCACGCCCGAGAGGTCGGCGCCCGGCAGCGGCAGAAGCCGCGGCCGCGAACCGGTGGCCAGGATGAGCCGGTCGAACGGCAGCACGCCGCCGCCCGCTACCTCCAGCTTGCAGCCTGCCGTATCGAGGCTGTCTATTCGGATGCTCGGCCTGAAGTCGATGGCGCTGCCGGTGTAAAAGGCCTCGCCGCGCAAGGGTTGCGGCTTGACATCGGCGTCCTTGATGAAGGTCTTCGACAGCGGCGGCTTGTGATAGGGCAGATCGGTTTCGTCGCCGATCAGTATGACAGGCCCGTCATAGCCTTCCTCGCGCAGGCTGGCGGCCGCTTGCACGCCCGCATGACCCGCACCGACAATGACGACCCCGTTCTTCATCGCAACCCGAATTCCTGTTTCAAATCTGGAGCATGATGCCGAAAAGTGTGAAGCGGTTTTCGGACGACATCATGCTTTGATTGTGAGCCGTTCCGCCAGATGGCGATTGTCTGCCGCCGTCGCAAGAGCCCCGGTCCGGGTCGCACCCGGAACGGTCGCTTGTCAATCGCGGCGTCTCTCACCTTGGCTGCTGGCTACGATTTAAAGTTGATAGTGCTAGTTTAGAATAATTCTAAACTGTTGTTTCAATTGAGTTTTCTAGGGTTCACCAGTTGACTTCCGGCCTCGCCATCGTTTTATGGAGGCTCGCGCGTCAGCGCATCCCTTTGATGTTTGGGCCTTGAACCCGTTCGATTGGAGGCATTTGGTGTCTTTCTCCCGTGAGCCGCAGAGCGGCGCGGCATCTGTGGTGTCCTACGGCATGCCTATGTCCCGGCACCGTTTGGCACGCGCGCCTTTTACCGAATCCCCTTTGAACTGGAGACTGATGATGACAGCGCGATATGGCGGCAGACTGGCTGCGATCGGTGCCACGGCTATGTTGACGGCGGCGGTTTTCATCCTGCCGGCCAAGGCGGCGGAGATCGATGCCAAGGCGGTCATCAAGACCTATTCCGACATCGCGCTGGCCAAGTACGAGGATTCGCTGACCACGGCGCAGGCGCTCGACAAGGCTGTCGACGCGCTGCTTGCCAACCCGTCGGCGGACACGCTGAATGCCGCCCGCGATGCCTGGAAGGCGTCGCGCGTGCCCTACCAGCAGACCGAGGTCTACCGCTTCGGCAACAAGATCGTCGACGACTGGGAAGGCAAGGTGAACTCCTGGCCGCTCGACGAAGGCCTGATCGACTACGTCGCCAAGAGCTACGGCACCGAGTCCGACGCCAACGCGCTCTACACCGCCAATGTCATCGCCAACAAGGACATCGAGATCGACGGCAAGAAGGTCGACGCCTCGAAGCTTTCGCCGGAGTTCCTCGCCGGCACGCTGCAGGAGGCCGGCGGCATCGAGGCCAATGTCGCCACCGGTTATCACGCCATCGAATTCCTGCTCTGGGGCCAGGATTTGCACGGCACCGGCCCGGGCGCCGGCGAGCGTCCGTACACCGACTACGACCTCAAGAACTGCACCGGCGGCAATTGCGATCGCCGGGCCGAGTATCTGAAGTCGGCCAGCGATCTTCTGGTCTCCGACCTGCAGGAGATGGTCGGCAACTGGAAGGAAGACGGGGCCGCCCGCAAGAACCTCGTCGATGGCCAGCCGAACACCGCTATCTCGGTGATCTTCACCGGCATGGGCTCGCTGTCCTACGGCGAACTGGCCGGGGAGCGCATGAAACTCGGCCTGCTGCTGCACGATCCCGAAGAGGAGCACGACTGCTTCTCGGATAATACCTACAACTCGCATCTCTATGACGCCATCGGCATCCGCGCCGCCTATCTCGCCAGCTACACGCGCATCGACGGCACCGTCGTTTCAGGCCCGTCGGTGCACGATATGGTCAAGGCGGCCGATCCGGCGATCGACAAGGAACTGTCCGACAAGCTCGATGTCTCGGTCGCCAAGATGGAGGCGATCAAGGCGCGGGAAGTGGCCGGCGAGGCCTACGACCAGCAGATCGCCGAGGGCAACACCGAAGGCAATGCTACCGTGCAGGCGGCAATCGACGCGCTGGTCGACCAGACCAAGTCGATCGAACGCGCCGTCGGCGCGCTGAAGCTGAACAACATAGCCTTCGAGGGGTCCGACAGCCTCGACGCACCGGACAAGGTGTTCAAGTAGCACCCCAACCAACCACCAGCCAAACGGCGCGGAGGGGCGCCGTCAGCCAGAGCCAATCCATGCTGATCTGCCATTGCAACATCATCACCGAAAAGGAGATTGAGCAGACGATCATCGATCTGCTGGATCAGGACCCCTGGCAACTGATCGTGCCGGCGAAGGTCTATCACACGATGCAAAAGCGCGGTCGCTGTTGCGGCTGCTTCCCAAATGTGGTCGAAACGATCATTCGGGTCACCGAAAATTACCACACCCGTTCGGAGGCGAGCGGCGTGGACATCGTTTCACACCTGGATCGCGTCAGAGGCCTGCGCGTCCAATATGGGAGCAGAATCCATGAAAGGCGAACCGCAGATCATCGAGCGGCTTAACGAGGCTCTGTTCCTGGAGCTTGGCGCCGTCAATCAATACTGGGTGCATTTCCGCCTGCTCGAAGATTGGGGATATGCCAAGCTGGCAAAGAAGGAACGCGCCGAATCGATCGAGGAGATGCACCATGCCGACCGGCTGGTGGCCCGTATCATCTTCCTCGAAGGGCATCCCAATTTGCAGTCCGTGGCGCCGTTGCGCATCGGCCAGAACGTCAAGGAAGTGCTCGAATCCGATCTCGCCGGCGAATATGACGCACGCACCGCCTACAAGCGTTCGCGCGAGATCTGCAACGAAGCCGGCGACTACGTGACGATGAAGCTGTTCGAGGAATTGCTGGCGGATGAGGAAGGTCACATCGACTTCCTCGAGACGCAGCTCGACCTCCTTGCCTCGATCGGCGAGGAAAAATACGGCCAGCTCAACGCCGCATCGGCGGACGAGGCGGAATAGGACCATGCAGGAATGCGGCGCCCCCTAGATATTCTGCGCCGCTTGCGGCGGGCCGCCGGCCCGCTGCTGCTCAAAAACCCGCGATATCAGGCCTTTCGCGGGCTTTCGGTTGTAACCCTGGCGGCAATTTTGGCCCCGGCCCTGGCCGGATCGTCGGAACCGGTCGGCCTCGCCACGAGCCGCACCGACCTGACGCCGAAGGACCGGTCCCGCGTCCTTGCCGTTACCAGGCCAACCCAGGATTTCTCCAAGCCCGAATCCTTCGAAACGATGCAAGGCGGCGCCGGCACGTCGCGCAGGCAGGTCGACCGCGACGCCTTCTCGCAACCCTCTGAAAACATCACCTTCGAGGAACAGGGCAATTTCAAGCTCGGCAATGCGCTTTTCCGCAAGAACTGGGTGTCGTCGCCATCCTCGACCCAGGCCTCGGACGGTCTCGGACCCCTGTTCAACGAGCGCGCCTGCCAGAATTGCCATTTGAAGGATGGCCGCGGCCGCCCGCCGGCCGCCGACAGCCGCACCACGTCGATGTTCCTGCGGCTGGCGCGCGATGCGAGCACGGCCGAGGAAAAGGCCGAGATTGCCGTGCACAAGGTGCTGAACTTCCCCGATCCGGTCTACGGCGCGCAGTTGCAGGAACTGGCGGTGCCCGGCCTCAAGGGCGAAGGCCGCATGTATGTCGATTATCGCGAGGAAAAGGTCACGCTCGGCGACGGCAGCGTGGTTTGGCTGCGCAAGCCGAGCTATTCGGTCGACGGGCTTGGCTACGGCCCGCTTGACCCGCGCACCACGCTGTCGCCGCGCCTGACGCCGCCAATGATCGGCCTTGGCCTGATCGAGCAGATCGCGCCGGCCGACCTCCTTGCCCATGCCGATCCCGACGACCGCAACGGCATTTCCGGCAAGCCCAACATGGTGCGTGACCTCAGCAGTGGGCAACTGACGCTTGGCCGCTTCGGTTGGAAGGCCCAGACCGCGTCGATCCGCCAGCAGGCGGCGGACGCCTTTGCCGGCGACATCGGCATTTCGACGCCGGAAGAGCCCAGTCACTGGGGCGATTGCACCGCAGCCGAAGAGGCCTGTTTGGCCATGCCCAATGGCGTGCAGAAGCGGCTCGGCCCGGTCGAGGCGCCACCACCGGTGATGGACCTCGTCACCTTCTATTCGCAGAACCTTGCGGTGCCGGCGCGGCGCGATGTCGGCGCACCCGCCGTGCTCGCCGGCAAGAAGCTGTTCTACGAGATGGGCTGCATTGCCTGTCATACGCCGAAATTCGTCACCATGCGCGGGAACAAGGCGCAGGCGTTCCAACTGATCTGGCCCTATTCCGACTTTCTGCTGCACGACATGGGGCCTGGCCTTGCCGACGGCCAGGCGGTGGGCGATGCCACGGGCAGTGAATGGCGCACCCCGCCGCTATGGGGCATCGGCCTGACAAAGACCGTCAACGGCAACGCTTTCTTCCTGCATGACGGGCGTGCGCGCACGCTTACCGAAGCGATCCTGTGGCATGGCGGCGAGGGGCAGAAGGCGCGCGATCGCTTTGCCGCCGCCAATACGGCCGACCGCGATGCTCTCATCAAATTCCTGGAGTCATTCTGATGCTCAAGCGGGTTTTGCCTGTTCTACTCCTCCCATTGGCTCTGTTCGGTGCGTCCCCGGCATCGGCCTCGGTGAAAGCCTCCGATGTCATTCAAAGAGCGATCGACGGATTTGTCCGCCCCGCCTATGCCAGCCTGCGTGGCCATGCCGGCACCTTGGCGAAGGCCATGGACGCGCTCTGCCAGGCGCCGTCGCAGGGCAACCTCGATGCCGCGCATGCCGGATTCTCGGCCACGGTCGCAGCCTGGTCGTCGGCTGAAATCATCGGCTTCGGGCCAATCAAGGAGAACAACCGGCTGGAGCGCATGCTCTACTGGCCGGACCGAAAGAGCATCGGCCTGAAGCAGGTGCAGGCGGCGCTGGCCGGCAAGGATCCGACCGCCACCGATCCGGCGCAGCTGGCGGGCAAGAGTGTCGCGATGCAGGGATTAGGGGCGCTGGAGTTCGTGCTTTACGGCGACGGCGCCGAGACGCTCGTCGGCAAGGACGAGCCCTATCGCTGCGCCTATGGCGCGGCAGTCGCCAAGAACATCGAGACCATGGCGGCCGATGTCGACGCGGCCTGGAAAAAACCGGACGGTTTTGCAGCCTTGTGGGCTAATCCCGGACCCGACAATGCGCTTTACCGCGACGGCACCGAAGCGGTGACCGAACTGGTCGGCGTCTTCATCAACGAGCTGGAAATGGTCCGCGACGTGCGCCTCAAAGGTTTTTTCGGCGCCAAGCCGGAGGCTGACAAGCCAAGGCAGGCGATCTACTGGCGGTCGCAAAACACCGGCCTGTCATTAGCCGGCAACCTCTCCGGCATTGATGCGCTGTTCCAGGCCTCGAAGCTCGGCGACGCGCTGCCCGAGGATAGCAGATGGATGGCGGAATCCATCCATATCCAGCTCATCAATGGCGTTGCCACTGCCAAATCCATCCAGGGTCCGATCGACAAGACGCTGGCCGATCCCGCGGAGCGCGGAAAACTCGAGCATTTCGCGCTGATCACCTCCAGCCTGTCGGGCCTGATCGGCACCAGGCTGACCGCCGAGTTCGGCCTGACCGCCGGCTTCTCCTCGCTCGACGGAGACTGATCATGAGGACGCCACTGATCGACCGCCGCAATTTTCTCAGGGCTGCCGGCGCCGGCTTGGTCGCGTCAATGGCGCCGCGGGCCTGGGCGGACACGCTTGCCGCCGATGCCGTCTTTGCCACCGCCTTCGTCAAGCGCGACGGCAGCTTTGGCGCCGCTGTGTTGTCGGAAGCCGGAAAAGTATTGCATGCGATCGACCTGCCCGACCGTGGCCACGACGTCACCTTCGATCCGGTCTCGAAGCGCTCCGTGGTCTTCGCCCGGCAACCCGGCACCTTCGCCGTGGTCTTCGACCATGCCGGCCGCGAGCCGCCGCTGACCATCGCCAGCATCACCGGTCGGCATTTCTTCGGCCACGGTGTGTTTTCCACCGACGGCGCGCTGCTTTACGCCACCGAAAACAATTTCGACAATGCCGCCGGCGTGGTCGGGATCTACGACGCACGGGCCAAGTTCAGCCGCATCGGCGAGTTTCCGACCTATGGCATGGGGCCGCATGAGCTCTTGCTGCTCGGAGACGGCCGGACGATCGCCATCGCCAATGGCGGCATCGAGACCCATCCCGACTATGGCCGCGCCGAGCTCAACATCGCCACCATGAAGCCGTCCTATGTGCTGGTCGATCGCACAACCGGCGATCTCATCGAAAAGCACGAACTGCCGCCGGCTCTGCACCAGCTGTCGATTCGCCACATGGATGCCGACCCCACTGGCACCATCTGGTTCGGCTGCCAGTACCGCGGGCCGGGCACCGAGCGGCCACCGCTGGTCGGCCGCGCCACGCGCGGCAAGGGGCTGCAGCTGCTCGACATGCCGCAGGACGTGCTATCCGGCTTCCGGAATTACATCGGCTCGGTCGCCGCCAACCCGATTGCCGGCACGGTCGCGGTGTCTTCGCCGGAAGGCAATTCGCTGGCCGTCATCGACGCCGCCAGCGGCAAGATCGTCGCCACCAAGGCGCTGGTCGAGGTCTGCGGCCTGGCGCCCGACGGCCCGGGCTTCATGGCAACCACGGGTGCCGGCGAAATCATCGAAGGCAGCGGCGCGACGCGCTCCGAGCCCGACTATGTCTGGGACAACCACATGCTGCGCATCGCGCCGGCGGCGTAAGCCGTCCGGCCTGCACCGAAGCGAAGCCGCTTAACAATTTACGCGCTGGCTCTTGCGGCGGCGCGCCGTGGCGGGCAGAGGGAGACTGTTTTTCGAACCGGTCGCCCATGAAACTGCTCGCCATCGACTGTGCCGCCAATCTCTGCGCCGCTTGCGTCTATGACGCATCGGGCGGCAGAGAACTTGGCCGCTCGGTACTCGATCTCGGCAAAGGCCATGCCGAACACCTGATGGCTGTCATTGACGAAGCGCTGAAAGCGGACGGCACCGATTATGCCGGCCTTGGCGCCGTTGCGGTTTCCATCGGTCCGGGTTCCTTCACCGGCCTGCGGGTGGGCGTCTCGGCGGCGCGCGGCCTGGCGCTGGCGCTGAAGATCCCGGCGATCGGGGTAACGACACTGGAGGCGCTGGCGGCCGAGGCGAGGGCGGCATTTCCCGGCCGCCCGGTCCTGGCCGCTCTCGATGCCGGCCGCGAGGAAATCCATGCCGCGCTTTACGATGCGGAAGCGATTTTGCGCTATGGTCCGGCGGTGACCACACTTGCGCAAGCCGCGGGAATGGCGGCGGACAATCGTCCGGTGCTTGCCGGCACGGCCGCCGTGCAGATCGCAGCCGCGGCCGGTCGCGATTTCGATATCGGCCCGACGGCTGCCACCGCCGACATTGCCGTCTACGCCCGGCTCGCCGCTGCAAAAGGCGAGGGCGACAAGCCGAAGCCACTCTATCTGCGCGGCGCCGATGCCAAGGCGCAGGCCGGGTTCATCCTGTTGAGGCAGGAAAAGTAATGCGCATCCCTTTCCTCCAGCCGCGCCGCAGGGACTATGCGCTCGAGCCGCTGACAATCGCCGACAGCCCGGCAGCGTCGGTGCTGCACCGCGAGGATTTCGTCCGGCCCTGGACCGATGGCGAGTTCGCCGCGTTGCTCGAACAGGAAACCGTGTTCGGCTATGCCGCGCGCGAAATCGGCCAGGGCGCCAAGCCGCCGGTCGGCTTCGTGCTGGCCAGGCTTGCAGCCGGCGAGGGCGAGATTCTGACCGTGGCGGTGGCGCGCTCGCATCGCCGCCAGGGGCTCGGCTGGCAATTGATGGACGCCGTGCTGCGCGAATTGCATGCGCAGCGCGCCGAGGCGCTGTTCCTTGAGGTCGACGAGACCAATGTCGCTGCCATCGCCCTCTACCGGCGGCTCGGCTTCCGCCAGGTGGGCCACCGCGCCAATTATTACCGCTCGACCGAACATGGTCCTACCGGCGCGCTTGTCATGCGCCGCGATCTTCGCTAGCCAAAGTTTTGGGGCAGGGCCAAGCTGCATGATCGGAAAAATCAGGATTTTCCTGGCGCTGAGCCTCGTTGTCGTCGGTTCGCTGGTCCTTGTGCCTTTGCAGCTGCTGTCGATGAAGACTGGAATCTGGCGTGAGACGGTCATTCTGAAGGCCTGGCACAGCCTCATCGTCCGGACGCTCGGCCTGCGCATCCATGTCAAAGGTGCGCTGTCCAGCCAGCGCCCGCTGCTGGTCGCCTCGAACCATATCTCCTGGACCGACATCATGGTGCTGGGCTCCTTTGCCGATGTGACCTTCATCGCTCGGGCGGACATGGAGGGATGGCCGCTGATCGGCTGGCTGTCGAAACTGCAGCGTACGGTCTTCATCGAACGCGAGCGTAAGCGGACAGCTGGCGACCAGGCCAGCGAGATCGGCAGCCGCATGGCCAAGGGCGACGCCATGGTGCTGTTTGCCGAGGGCTCTACCGGCGACGGCAACACCATCCTGCCGTTCAAGAGCACCTTGTTCGGCGCCGCCTCGATGGCGATTTCGGAAGGCGCGGCCGAGCAGGTCTTCATCCAGCCGCTGGCGATTGCCTACACGCGGGTGCACGGCGTGCCTCTCGGCCGTCGCCACCGGCCGCTCGCTGCCTGGATCGGCGATCAGGACCTGATGCCGCATCTCAAGGTGCTGATGGCCGAAGGCGCCATTGACGTCGAGGTGCATTTCGGCGAGCCCATCGCCTTTTCCAAGGGCTCGAACCGCAAGGAAACGTCGAGGCTGATGGAAAGCCAGGTGCGCGCCATGATGCAGGCCGCGCTCGCCGACCCGCGCCAGAGTCGGTAGCGCAACCTAGAATCGTCTGTTTTTTGTCACGGAAAGGCGTTAGAAGCCGCCGGATGGATTTGAACACGATAGAGCGGAACGAAACCGACAGCGCCTTGCAAAGCGCTGCTGTGGCGTCCGCCTCGGCCAAAAAGGTCTTCGTCAAGACCTATGGCTGCCAGATGAATGTCTATGACTCACAGCGCATGACCGATGCGCTGGCAGCCGACGGCTACACCGCGACCGATGTCATCGCCGACGCCGACCTGGTGCTGCTCAACACCTGCCATATCAGGGAGAAGGCGGCGGAAAAGGTCTATTCTGAGCTCGGCCGCATCCGCGACATGAAGGCTGAACGCGCAGCAGTTGGGCGCGAAATGCTGATCGGCGTCGCCGGTTGCGTCGCGCAGGCCGAAGGCGCGGAAATCATCCGCCGTTCGCCTGCTGTCGATCTGGTCATCGGCCCGCAGACCTATCACCGGCTGCCCGATGTGCTGGCCCGGGTGCGTGGCGGCGAGAAGATCGTCGAGACCGAATACGCCATCGAGGACAAGTTCGAGCATCTGCCGCAGCCGAAGCGTGCCGAAATGATCAAGCGCGGCGTCACCGCCTTCCTCACGGTGCAGGAAGGCTGCGACAAATTCTGCACCTTCTGCGTCGTGCCCTATACCAGGGGCTCGGAAGTGTCGCGGCCGGTGGCGCAGATCGTCGCCGAAGCCGAGCGGCTGGCCGATGCCGGTGTGCGCGAGGTGACGCTGCTGGGGCAGAACGTCAATGCATGGCACGGCAAGGGTGAGGATGGCATGGAATGGGGGCTTGGTCGCCTGCTGTTCCGGCTAGCCGAGATTCCCGGCTTGGCGCGGCTGCGCTACACCACCAGCCATCCGCGCGACATGGACGACGAATTGATCGCTGCCCATCGTGACCTCCCGGCTTTGATGCCTTATCTGCACCTGCCGGTGCAATCCGGGTCAGACCGCATCCTCAAGGCGATGAACCGCAGGCACACGGCCAAGGACTATCTGGCGCTGCTCGAGCGCATCCGCGCTGCACGCGGCGACATCGCGCTGTCCGGTGACTTCATCGTCGGCTTCCCCGGCGAAACCGAGGCCGATTTCGAGGCGACGATGGGTCTGGTGCGCCAGGTGAACTACGCCTCGGCCTTCTCGTTCAAATATTCGCCGCGTCCCGGCACGCCGGGCGCCGATATGCCCGATCACGTGCCGGAAGCGGTCAAGGATGAACGCTTGCAACAGCTGCAGGCATTGTTGCTCAAGCAGCAGCAGGATTTCGGCCTGGGCCTGGTCGGCAGCACCATCGACACGCTGATCGAGAAGCCCGGCCGTCAGGCCGGCCAGAAGGTCGGCCGCTCGCCTTGGCTGCAGCCGGTTATTGTTGATGAAAAGGCCGGCGAAATCGGTGACATTATCCGGGTGCGAATCACGAAGACGGGCTACAATAGCCTGTTCGCCGAGTTGGCTTGATGGCCTCGGCAGATGAGGAGAGACGGTTGAGCGCTGCTGAAGTGAAGACTCTGCCCCAGAACCAGACATCCGGGGCCTCTGACATGGCGCACATCGTTCTGACTTTCGACAACAACAAGCTTGCCAGCGCCCTGTACGGCCAGTTCGACGAGAACCTGGCCCGGCTCGAGCAGAAGCTCGGCGTCGACATCCGCTCGCGCGGCAACCAGTTGACCATCAAGGGCTCGGCCTCGGCGGCCGAACAGGCGCGCCGCGCACTCGACAATCTCTACGGCATTCTCCAGAAGGGCACCGACATTGGCCAGTCCGACGTCGATGGCGCCGTGCGCATGGCCATTGCCGCCGACGACCAGCTGACGCTGCCGACGCTGGAACGCAAGGGCAAGGTTTCGGCCGCCCAGATCTCCACCCGCAAGAAGACGATCTATGCCCGTTCGCTCAACCAGGACGCCTATATGCGGGCGCTGGAGCGTTCGGAACTTGTCTTCGGCATTGGCCCCGCCGGCACCGGCAAGACCTATCTGGCGGTGGCGCATGCGGCGATGCTGCTCGAACGCGGCATGGTCGAGCGCATCATCCTGTCACGGCCGGCGGTCGAGGCCGGCGAGCGGCTGGGTTTTCTGCCCGGCGATATGAAGGAAAAGGTCGATCCGTATCTGCGGCCGCTCTATGACGCGCTTTACGACATGATGCCGGCCGACAAGGTCGAGCGCGCCATTGCCGCCGAGGTCATCGAGATCGCGCCGCTGGCCTTCATGCGCGGCCGCACGCTGGCGCATGCCGCCGTCATCCTCGACGAGGCGCAGAACACCACGCCGATGCAGATGAAGATGTTTTTGACCCGCCTCGGCGAGAATTCGCGCATGATCGTCACCGGCGATCCGACGCAGATCGATCTGCCTCCAAGCACCAAGTCGGGCCTCGTCGAAGCCTTGCGTGTCCTTGACGGCGTGGCGGGCGCGGTAACCGTGCGCTTCAACGATGTCGACGTTGTGCGCCACCCGCTGGTGGCCGAAATCGTCAGGGCCTATGACCGCGACGCCAAGCTGGCGCGCGGCCTCGGCGCCGAGAGCTGATGTGACGATGCGGGCTCATGCCTGAAGACATAAGACCTGGCGGCGGGGATAGTTCGGTTCCCGTCGAGATCGATATGTCGGTCGAGGCCGGCGACTGGCCCGATGAGGCGGCGCTGACGCGTCTGGTCGATCGCGCCGTGTCGGCTGCCTTTGCCGAAACCGCTGCTGCCGGTCCTTCCGAACTCAGCATCGTCTTTTCCGACGATGCCCATATCCGTACCCTCAATGCCGGCTGGCGCGGCAAGGACAAGGCGACCAACGTCTTGTCTTTCCCTGTTTTTCCGTTCCCCAGGGGTGGCAAGCTGCCGCCCATGCTGGGTGACATCGTGCTGGCCGCCGAGACGGTGGCGCGCGAAGCAGCCCTGGAAGACAAGCCCTTCGAGAACCATATCACCCATCTCGTCATCCACGGCCTGCTGCATTTGCTGGGCTACGATCACGAGACCGATGCAGAGGCCGATGAGATGGAAGCCATCGAGCGCTCAGCGCTCGCAAGGCTTGCCATTCCCGATCCCTACACGTAATGACAAAAGACCAATTGACCGGACGACGATGAACGACAAACCAGAAACTGCCGCCCGCCCCGAGGCTGGCAGTGCGACAAAGCCTTCCGATACGACGGAAGAGGGATCGAGTCCGAGTCCCAGTTCCGGCAGCCCCGCTTCTGGTAGTATTGCCAGCGAGCCATCGCCTGCCGGTCCGTCCCTGTTCGACCGCGTCTTGGGCCTTTTCAGGCAGCGGAACGGCACCAGCCTGCGCGAGGAAATCGCCGGCGCGCTTGCCGAAACGACCAGCGATGCCGGGTCTTTCTCGCCTGGCGAACGCGCCATGCTCAACAACATATTGCGCCTGCGCGAGGTACGCGTCGAGGACGTCATGGTGCCGCGCGCCGATATTGAGGCCGTCGAGATCACCACGACGTTGGGCGATCTGCTCGGTCTGTTCGAGCAGTCCGGCCATTCCCGCATGCCGGTCTATTCCGAGACGCTCGACGATCCGCGCGGCATGGTTCACATCCGCGACGTGCTGGCCCACATCACCAAGGTTGCCCGCGTCAAGAAGGGCAGAACATCCAGGAAGACGCCGGCAACGACGCTTCTCGACCTCGCCCAGGTCGATCTCGGCCGCACCATCGGCGACCTCAATCTGATCCGCCCGGTGCTTTTCGTGCCGCCATCGATGCTTGCCTCCGACCTGATGGGCCATATGCAGACGACGCGAACCCAGATGGCGCTGGTCATCGACGAATATGGCGGCACCGATGGTCTCGCCTCGCTGGAAGACATCGTCGAGATGGTCGTCGGCGATATCGAGGACGAGCATGACGAGGACGAGCCGCTGATCACCCAGACCGGCGAGGGCGTATTCGTCGTCGACGGCAAGGCCGAGATCGACGAGGTCGCCAAGATGATCGGCGAGGACTTTACCGCCGGCGAGCATGGCGAGTATGTCGACACGATCGGCGGCATGATCTTCAACACGCTGGGCCGCGTGCCCGCGCGTGGTGAGGTTGTGCAAGCCATCCCCGGCTTCGAATTCCACGTGCTCGACGCCGATCCGCGCCGCGTCAAGCGGGTGCGCATCGTCCATAACCAGAAGGGCGAGCGTCGCCGCCGCGTGACCGCCCCCCGCACCGAGCAGGCCTAGGACAGAACGTTGCCCGGCCGATGACGATCGACGATCCCTTCAAGCACTCAACCTTTGGCTCGGGTGTCTTCTACAAGGACCCGCGAGCCGCATTGAAATGGCTCGAAACGGCCTTCGGCTTCAAGCCGAGCATGGTGGTCAGCGACGCCGACGGACGGCTGGTCCATGCCGAAATGCGCTTTGGCGACGGCTACATCATCGTCGATTCCGAATGGGCCGATCATATTGCCAGTCCGGTAAGCGTCGGCGGCAAGAACACTCAGTCGGTCTGTGTGCGTCTGAAAGACGGCCTGGACGTGCATTGTGAGCGGGCAATGGCGGCTGGAGCCCAAATCGTCGAGGAGCCTGCCGACCATTTCTACGGCGAACGGCAGTATCGGGCGCGCGACCCCGAAGGCCATGTCTGGACCTTCACCCAGACCTTGCGCGCGGTGCCGCGCGAGGAGGCCGAGCACCTGAGCGGGCTAACCATCGAGGGATGGCCCCGATAGCGCAGCGATCGGCCGGTTCGCGTTTCAATAAATCTGATAAATCTTGGCTCTTGATTCGCGCGACCTGGGAAGTCTGTATGGAGCGCCTTGCCGGCCGGATAATTCTGCTTTGGGGCTGGCGGCGCGCGCTGGTGGCGTTTCTTGCCGGGGCGCTGGCGGTGCTCGCCCAGGCGCCTTACGATTTCTTCGCCGTCTGTTTCGTCTCGTTTCCACTGCTGGTCTGGCTGCTCGACGGCGCCACCGGCGAGGCTGCCGACGGCTGGCTCAGGCGCCTGCGGCCGGCCTTTGCCATTGGCTGGTGGTTCGGCTTCGGCTATTTCCTCGCCGGCCTGTGGTGGATCGGTGAGGCGCTTCTGGTCGAGGCCGACAGTTTCGCCTGGGCCTTACCCTTCGCGGTCGTCGGCATTCCTTTGGCGCTGGCATTTTTCTACGGCTTCGCCACCGGCGTCGCGCGGCTGTTATGGACCAACGACATTGGCCGCATTGCCGCCCTTGCCTTTGCTTTTGGCCTGACGGAATGGCTGCGCGGCTTCCTGTTCACCGGCTTTCCCTGGAATGCCGTCGGGTATGCGGCGATGCCCGTGCCGCTGTTGATGCAAAGCGTGTCGGTGACCGGCATGGTCGGCATGAACGCGCTGGCGGTCTTTGTCTTCGCCATGCCGGCCTTGCTTGCAGCACGCCGGCATGTCCGTCTCGGTGTGGTCCTGCTTGCCATTCTCGTCGCCGCCCATGCCGGCTTCGGCTATGTCAGGCTCGCGACCCCCGACAAGCCGGCAACCCGCACTCTCGATGTCCGTATCGTGCAACCGGATGTCGACCTCAGCGAAAAATGGGACGCCTCGGTGCGCGACCGCATCTTCGCCACGATGATGGGCCTGTCGGCCGCAGCGCCCGATCCCGGTCATGACAAACCGCAACTTATCCTGTGGCCGGAGACCTCGGTACCGTTCCTGTTCACCGAGCGTCCGGACGCGCTGACCGCGCTCGGCGACATGCTGCAGCCTGGTCAGATGCTGATTGCCGGCGTCGTGCGCGAGGAGCGCGGATCCGGGGCGGATGCCGACAGCCGCTACTACAATTCGGTGGTGGCGATCGACGACAAGGGTGAAATCGCTGATGCCGTCGACAAGGTCCATCTGGTGCCGTTCGGCGAGTATCTGCCGTTTTCCGGTCTGCTCAGCCGCTTCGGCATCGGACAGTTCGTCGCCGGGCCGATGAACTTCGCCGCCGGCAACGAGCGCCATCCGATCGCTCTGCCCGGCGGCATCAGCGCCTTGCCGTTTATTTGCTACGAGGTGATCTTTCCTGATCTGGTGGCTGTTGACGCAACGTCATCCCAGCTTATTGTAAACGTCACCAACGACGCATGGTTCGGCGACACGCCCGGGCCGTACCAGCATTTCAGGCAGGCTCAGATTCGCGCGGTGGAAAACGGATTGCCGCTGTTGCGCGCCGCCAACAACGGCATTTCCGCCGTTGTCGATACGCGCGGACGCATCGTCGACGCATTGGCGGTCGATGCACGTGGCGCCATCGACGTGCGGGTGCCGATCTCCGGCCAAGCCTTCATCTCCGCCGCGGGGCGGCGCATTAACGGAATGCTGATCATGTTGGTGTTTGCCGCAATCGCCCTCAGCTTGAACGTAAGGCAACGGCTACGGGTGAATTGACAGTCGACACATTAGAAACTCATACTGTTACCGCCTAATTTTCTCGAAGTCGGTTGGTGTTTCTGTTGGGGCAGTTGGCTCCGGCTTCGTTTGGGCGAGAAAAATAGAAAAGGCCGGAAAAATTCGGCGAGGAAAAAATGACAGAAGAAAACAAGAAGAAACCGAATCCGATCGACATCCATGTCGGAAGTCGCGTCCGCCTTCGGCGCAATATGCTTGGAATGAGCCAGGAAAAGCTCGGTGAAAATCTCGGTATTACGTTCCAGCAGATCCAAAAATATGAAAAAGGAACGAACCGCGTCGGCGCCAGCCGTCTGCAGGCAATAGCCTCGATACTCAGCGTGCCTGTCGCCTTCTTTTTCGAGGATGCGCCAGGGCAGGAGCCGGTGGGTAATAGAGGATTTGCCGAGGACACTTCGATGGCTTTCGCCGTCGAATTCTGCGGCAGTCCGGAAGGGCTTCAGCTCAACCGCGCGTTCGTCAAGATCGCGGATGTGAAGGTGCGCCGCCGGATTATCGACCTTGTGAAGTCCCTTTCTGCCGAAGATGCCGAGTGATTCGGTGGGTCGATTGACCCATTGGCCCCAGTAATCCCCCGGGCCCGAGTAGCCCAGGGGCTCGACTGCCGGCGGAGCCAAGCCGCCGGTGGTACAAGATATATTGCTGCGACACTCATGCCAGAACCGCGGCACCGCTTGACGAGCGGCGCCCGGCACCGTTAACACGTGGCGCGCCAAAATCGGCAGCCCTGCCGATCGTTTTTTCAAGAGGGGACACCCGTGACGCGGCAGAACTACTTCTTCACCTCGGAATCCGTGGCCGAGGGTCATCCCGATAAAGTCTGTGACCGCATCTCGGACGAGATCGTAGATCTGGTCTATCGCGAGGCCAAGAAGACCGGCATGGACCCATGGAAAGTCCGCGTCGCCTGCGAGACGCTCGCAACCACCAACCGCGTCGTCATCGCCGGCGAAGTAAGGGTTCCCGATACTCTGCTGAAGCGGGACAAAGCCGGCAACATCCTCAAGGACGCCGCCGGGCATTCGGTCGTCAACCCGGCCAAGTTCAAGTCGGTCGCCCGCAAGGCGATCCGCGAAATCGGCTACGAGCAGGCCGGCTTCCACTGGAAGACGGCAAAGATCGAGGTTCTGCTGCACGGCCAGTCGCCCGACATCGGCCAGGGAGTCGACAACGCCGCCGACCGCCAGGGCGAAGAGGGTGCCGGCGACCAGGGCATCATGTTCGGCTATGCATGCCGCGAGACCCCGGACCTGATGCCGGCGCCGATCTATTACAGCCACAAGATTCTCGAACTGCTCGCCGCTGCCCGTCACGAAAACAACGGCGAAGCCGGCAAGCTCGGGCCTGACGCCAAGAGCCAGGTCACCGTTCGCTATGTCGATGGCAAGGCCGCCGAAGCGACTCAGATCGTGCTATCGACGCAGCATCTCGACGCGACCTGGGATTCCAAGAAGGTCCGCAAGGTCGTTGAGCCTTACATCCGTGAGGCGCTCGGCGACCTCAAGATCGCCGACGATTGCATGTGGTACATCAACCCGACCGGCAAGTTCGTCATCGGTGGGCCGGACGGCGACGCCGGCCTGACCGGCCGCAAGATCATCGTCGACACCTACGGTGGTGCTGCCCCGCACGGCGGCGGCGCCTTCTCCGGCAAGGACACCACCAAGGTCGACCGCTCCGCCGCCTACGCGGCGCGCTATCTCGCCAAAAATGTGGTGGCGGCCAAGCTCGCCGACCGCTGCACCATCCAGCTGTCCTACGCCATCGGCGTTGCTCAGCCGCTGTCGGTCTATGTCGACCTGCACGGCACCGGCAAGGTCGACGAGGCCAAGCTCGAGGAAGCGCTGCGCACGGTGATGGATTTGTCGCCATCCGGCATCCGCAGGCATCTCGACCTCAACAAGCCGATCTACGCAAAGACCTCGTCCTACGGCCATTTCGGCCGCAAGGCCGGCCGAGACGGGTCCTTCTCCTGGGAAAAGACCGATCTGGCCAAGGCGCTCAAGGACGCGATCGCTGCTTAGGCATGATTCCAAAAAGTGGGTACCGGTTTTTTGGAAAAGATCGTGCTCCAACAAAGGATTAGATTGAGATGAGATTTCAGCCAAATCTCATCTCAATCCCAAATCTCATCTCAATCTAAGCGCGGCGCGCGACCAGGCCATGGATCCACAGGACAGGCGGAGCCGCGCGACCGAAGGGTTCTTCGGCCGCCGGCACGGCAAGACCATTCGCCCGCAGCAGGCGGCGGCGCTGGAAAGCGGTCTTGGGGCCTATGGCCTCGACCTCTCCGTCCAGGCGCCGGCAGAATTGCGCGCGCTATTCTCAGCGGATGTTTCAACGGTTCGGCTGGAAATCGGCTTCGGCGGCGGTGAGCATCTGCTGCACCGTGCCACGGAGGCACCGGCGACCGGCTTCATCGGTGTCGAGCCGTTCGTCAACGGCATGGCCAAGCTGATGATGGCGGTGCGGGAAAAGCCGCTTGCCAATCTTCGCGTTTATGATGACGACGCCACGCGCCTGCTCGATTGGTTGCCGCAGGCGTCGCTCGACGGCATCGATCTGCTCTACCCCGATCCCTGGCCGAAGAAAAAGCACTGGAAGCGGCGTTTCGTCAGCCCGCTCAACCTCGATCGGTTCGCGCGCGTGCTGAAGCCGGGCGGAAAATTCCGCTTCGCATCCGACATCGACACCTATGTGAACTGGACCTTGTTGCACTGTCGGGCGCATGGCGCGCTCCTCTGGCAGGCGCAAGGTGGGGCCGACTGGCATCGGCCCTATGAAGGCTGGCCGGGCACACGCTACGAGGCGAAAGCCATTCGCGAGGGCCGACGGCCGGCCTATCTCACCTTCATCAGAAAATAGTTCGATGCGGGAAAGTGTCCCGCATCAACAGCCGGTCTGGCTTCAGAAACGGCCGATCTTGCCGAAAGCGGTCGGGTCCATGCCGAGCCGGCGCAGATCGTTGGCGCGCGGCTTGCGGCCGGCTTCGACGGCCCGCGAGGCGGCAACGGCGCTGCCGAACAGGGCAAAGGCGTCGCCTATGGCGGAAAACACGGTACGGTTGCTCATTGTCTTGACCTTTCGCGCGCCACCGCGCGCTCATCTTTGATTTGTGCAGTGCAACATAGATAGGGATGTGAAATCCGGGATCACAGGGCCGTTACCGCATGGCCGGCATGCGCCGCGCGCAATCCTGCCAGCCGTCCCCGGCTGCACTCTGCCCGGCCCGTCAACAGACTTGAAACACTGGCCGGGATCGTCTATATCAGCCTCAAATTCTTGGTCGGTATGACGAAGAGTGGGTCCACCCGGTCCCGCTCTTTTTTATTACCTGCCGGTCAGCCATCAGCAAAGAGATGGTTCGGGACGACGATCATCCTGATCCAGAGAACGACAGGAACCGCATGACTGCAACGGCAAGCGAAGCCGACGACCGCATCATCCGCGAAAGCGGTATCGATGCGCGCATCGCGCTGATCGTTCAGCCGGTGTTGCGAGGCATTGGCTTCCGCCTCGTGCGGGTGCATCTGTCGGGCCAGAACGGCCTGACGCTGCAGATCATGGCCGAACGCGAGGACGGCACCATGACCGTCGAGGATTGCGAAGAGGTCAGCCGCGCTGTGTCGCCGGCGCTCGACGTCGATGACCCGATCGAGAAGGCCTATCATCTCGAAGTGTCGTCGCCGGGCATCGACCGGCCGCTGGTGCGCAAGTCGGATTTCGTCACCTGGACCGGCCATCTGGTGAAGATGGAAACCTCGGTGCCGGTCGCCGACCGCAAGCGCTTCAAGGGCAAGATCGCCGAAGCCGGCGAAGACGACATGCTGCTCGAGCGCGACAAGGCCGCCTACGGCGAAGAGCCGACGGTTCGCATTCCTTATGACGCGATCGCCGATGTGCGGCTGATCCTCACCGACGACCTTATTCGCGATGCCCTTTCGAAGGACAACCGGGAACGCAAGGAAGCCAAGAAACGCCGCGGCGAAGCTGATGATGCACCCGAAGGTGCTGAAGGCGGCGCGGAAGACGAAATCGAACAGGAACTATGATGAGCGGCCGGGCCTAAAAGCTCGGCAACAAGCTCGGGAGAAATAAGATGGTTGTAAGCGCCAACAGACTTGAACTGCTGCAGATCGCCGACGCGGTGGCGCGTGAAAAGTCGATCGACAAGTCGATCGTCATTGCCGCCATGGCTGATGCGATCCAGAAGGCCGCGCGCTCGCGCTACGGCCAGGAAACCAACATCCGCGCCGACATCAACGCCAACACCGGCGAGATGAAGCTGCAGCGGCTGATGGAAGTGGTCGAGAAGGTCGACGACTACGCCACCCAGATCGCCATTTCCTCGGCCCGCGAGCGCAATCCGGACGCCCAGCTTGGCGACTTCATCGCCGAACAGCTGCCGCCAATGGATTTCGGCCGCATCGCCGCCCAGTCGGCCAAGCAGGTCATCGTGCAGAAAGTGCGCGAGGCCGAGCGCGACCGCCAGTATGACGAATACAAGGACCGCATCGGCGAGATCGTCAACGGCACCGTCAAGCGCGTCGAATATGGCAACGTCATCGTCGATCTCGGCCGTGGCGAGGCCATTATCCGCCGCGACGAGCTGATCCCGCGTGAAAACTACAAGTACGGCGACCGCGTCCGCGCCTATGTCTACGACGTGCGCCGCGAACAGCGCGGCCCGCAGATATTCCTGTCGCGCACCCATCCGCAGTTCATGGCCAAGCTCTTCACCATGGAAGTGCCGGAAATCTATGACGGCATCATCGAGATCAAGTCGGTCGCCCGCGACCCAGGCTCGCGCGCCAAGATCGCCGTCATTTCGCGTGACTCGTCGATCGATCCGGTCGGCGCCTGCGTCGGTATGCGCGGCAGCCGCGTCCAGGCCGTGGTCGGCGAATTGCAGGGCGAAAAGATCGACATCATTCCGTGGTCGCCTTCGGCCGCCTCCTTCATCGTCAACGCGCTGCAGCCGGCGGAAGTCGCCAAGGTCGTGCTCGACGAGGATGCCGAGCGCATCGAAGTGGTGGTTCCCGACGACCAGCTGTCGCTGGCCATCGGCCGTCGCGGCCAGAACGTGCGTCTTGCCTCGCAGCTCACCGGCTGGGACATCGACATCCTGACCGAGGCCGAGGAGTCCGAGCGCCGCCAGAAGGAATTCGTCGAACGCTCGTCGCTGTTCATGGAAGCCCTCGATGTCGACGAGATGGTCGGCCAGGTTTTGGCCTCCGAAGGCTTCACCAGCGTCGAGGAAGTTGCCTATGTCGATTCGGGCGAGATCGCCTCGATCGACGGTTTCGACGAAGACACCGCTTCGGAAATCCAGACCCGCGCCCGCGAATATCTGGAGAAGATCGAAGCCGAGCATGACGACAAGCGCAAGGCGCTGGGCGTCACCGACGAACTGCGCGAGATCCCTGGCGTCACCACCGCCATGATGGTGACGCTCGGCGAGGATGGCGTGAAGACGATCGAGGATTTCGCCGGCTATGCCGCCGACGACCTGACCGGCTGGAAGGAACGCAAGGACGGCGAGACCAAGGTATTCCCGGGTGTGCTCGCCAATCACGGCGTGTCGCGCGCCGACGCCGAGCAGATGGTTCTGGCAGCCCGCCTCAAGGCCGGCTGGATCACCGAAGACGAGCTTGCAGCCGAACAGGTCCCGGCTGACGAAGCCGTTGGTGCGTGAGGTGAAACCGCATCGCACACAACCCGCCCCAGGACGAGATGAACGATCGCACCTGCATCGTCACGCGCAAGCAAGCCGAGCCGGATGAGCTGATCCGTTTCGTCGTCGGCCCGGATTCGGCCGTCGTTCCTGACCTGAAGAGAAATCTGCCCGGCCGTGGTTGTTGGGTGAGCGCCGACCGCCTACATATCGACAAGGCGGCGGCGAAGAACCTGTTTGCCCGCGCCTTCAAGGCGCAGGTCGTCGTGCCGCCCGATCTCGGCGGCATGGTCGACGGACTGCTTGCACGATCCGCTTTGGGTATGCTTGGCCTTGCCCGCAAGGCTGGCTCGATCGCACTCGGCGCAACCAAGGTCGAGAGCGCGGTGCGCTCGGGGTTGGCGCTTTTCGTGCTCCACGCGACCGAGGCATCCGACGATGGCGTGCGCAAGATCAGTCAGGCGCGGCGGGCAACTGTCCACCTCGGCGGGCCTGCAGTCCTTGCCTACAAACTTTTCTCCGAGGCCGAGTTGAGCTTGGCATTGGGGGGTACAAATGTGATACATGCTGCCGTTCTCGCGGGAGACGCGGGCAAGGCGGTTGAGAGGCGCATGGTTGCGCTCGACCGATATCGGGGCGGAACCCCCGACGATCTGGCAATGCTTGCGGCCGTTGCTGACGAAGATGATGCTGCAGAGGATATGGAATGAGCGATACGAAATCGGGCGACGACAAGACGTTGAGTGTTACACCGAAGAAGACCTTGACGCTGAAGCGCCCCGGTACCGAGCAGAGCGTCGTGCGACAGAATTTCTCGCATGGCCGCACCAAGCAGGTCCAGGTCGAGATCAAGAAGCGCAAATTCTCCATGCCCGGCGACAAGCCGGAGCCGGTGGCTGCACCCGTATTTACGCCCAAGCCCGCGGTAGTGGCAGCCCCCGTCGTGCAGGAAGCGCCCAAGGCGCCGCCTCCGCCGCCGCCGGCCGAACGCGGCGGCATGGTGCTGAACGAACTGTCGCGCAATGAAATGGAAGCGCGCCGCAGGGCGCTCGAAGGCTCCAAGGTTCGCGACGTCGAGGACCGCCAACGCGCCATCGAAGAGGCCAAGCGCCGCAACGAGGATGAGGAACGCCGCAAGCGCGAGCGCGAGGAATCCGCGCGCCGTCAGGCCGAGGAAGAAGCCCGCCTGCAGACCGAGGCCGAGTCCCGCCGCCGCGCCGAAGAAGAAGCGCGCCGCCGCGCGCCGCAGGCTGCCGAGCTTGTGGCATCGGACGACGAGGAAGAGGTCAAGCCGAAGCGCACCGCCGCCGGCGCCCCGGTACGCCGTCCGGTTACGCCCGAAGTGGCGCGCCCGGCCAAGCCGACCAAGGCCGAGGAAGACCGTCGTCGCGGCAAGCTGACCCTCAACACGGCGCTTTCCGACGAGGACGCGCGCGCCCGCTCGCTGTCGTCGATGCGTCGCCGCCAGGAAAAATTCAAGCGCGCGATGCATAATGAGCCGCGCGAGAAGGTTATGCGCGAAGTGATCCTGCCTGAAACCATCACCATCCAGGAACTGGCGCAGCGCATGTCCGAGCGCGCTGTCGATGTGGTCAAGTACTTCATGAAGCAGGGCCAGATCCTGAAGCCGGGCGACATCATCGACGCCGACACGGCCGAGCTGGTCGCCACCGAATTCGGCCACACGGTCCGCCGCGTCGCCGAGTCCGACATCGAGGAAGGCCTGTTCAACATTGCCGACAATGCCGAGGACCTGGTGTCGCGGCCGCCTGTCGTGACCATCATGGGCCATGTCGACCACGGCAAGACCTCGCTGCTCGACGCCATCCGCAATGCCAATGTCGTCTCCGGCGAAGCCGGCGGCATCACCCAGCATATCGGCGCCTACCAGGTCGAGAAGAACCGTCAGAAGATCACCTTCATCGACACGCCCGGTCACGCCGCCTTCACGGCGATGCGCGCCCGCGGCGCTCAGGCGACCGACATCGCCATCCTGGTGGTGGCGGCCGACGACAGCGTCATGCCGCAGACCATCGAATCGATCAGCCATGCCAAGGCGGCCGGCGTTCCGATCATCGTGGCGATCAACAAGATCGACAAGCATGATGCCGATCCGCAGAAGGTGCGGTCGGAACTGCTGCGCCATGAGGTGTTCGTCGAATCGATGGGCGGTGAAGTGCTGGACGTCGAAGTGTCGGCGACCAAGGGCACCAACCTCGACAAGCTGCTCGAGGCGATCCTGCTGCAGGCCGAAATCCTCGACCTCAAGGCCAATCCGGACCGTACCGCCGAGGGCGTGGTCATCGAAGCCCAGCTCGACAAGGGCCGTGGCCCCGTCGCCACCGTACTGGTGCAGACCGGCACTTTGATGCCGGGCGACATCCTCGTCGCCGGCAACGAATGGGGCCGGGTGCGCGCGCTGGTCAACGACCGTGGCGAGCAGATCAAGGAGGCGCCGCCGGCAATGCCGGTCGAGGTGCTCGGCCTGCAAGGCACGCCGCAAGCCGGCGACCGCTTCGCTGTCGTCAACAACGAGGCCCGCGCCCGCGAGATCACCGAATATCGCCAGCGTCTGGCGCGCGAGAAGGCAGTGGCTCGCCATGCCGGCCAGCGCGGCTCGCTTGAACAGATGATGTCGCAGTTGCAGACGAGCGGGTTGAAGGAATTCCCGCTGGTCATCAAGGGCGACGTGCAGGGTTCGATCGAGGCGATCAACGCCGCTCTCGACAAGCTTGGCACCGACGAGGTGCGTGCGCGCATCGTTCATGCCGGCGCCGGCGCCATCACCGAAAGCGACGTGTCGCTGGCGGAGACCTCGGGGGCCGCGATCATCGGCTTCAACGTCCGTGCCAACGTGCAGGCACGTGCGGCCGCGGCGGCCGCGGGCATCGAAATCCGCTACTACTCGATCATCTACAACCTTGTCGATGATGTGAAGGCAGCACTTTCCGGCTTGCTGTCGCCGGAACGCCGCGAGACCTTCATCGGCAATGCCGAGATCCTCGAGATCTTCGACATCACCAAGGTCGGCAAGATCGCCGGCTGCCGTGTCACCGAAGGCAAGGTCGAGCGTGGAGCGGGCGTGCGCCTGATCCGCGACAACGTCGTCATCCATGAAGGCACGCTGAAGACCCTCAAGCGCTTCAAGGACGAAGTCGCAGAAGTTCCGGGCGGCCAGGAGTGCGGCATGGCCTTCCAGAACTACGAGGACATGCGCGTTGGCGACATCATCGAGTGCTTCCGCGTCGAGATGGTGACCCGGACGCTCTGAGTTCGTATACTGTCGATACGACCGGGCGGTGGTCGAAAGACCGCCGCTCTAACTTTAATGCCTGTCGCCCAAAAGTGCGGGATAAACGACATGCATAGAAACAAGTATGAGACATGCGGCACGGTCCCATCCCGCGCCTCACGCTTTCCGGATTGAGAAAAATGCCCCGTCCAACCGCCTCCAGCCCATCCCAGCGCATGCTTCGCGTCGCCGAACAGGTGCGCCATGCGCTGTCGGAAACCTTGCAGCGCGGCGAGATTATCGACCCGCTGATCGAGAACACCGTGGTTTCGGTCTCGGAAGTGCGCATGTCGACTGATCTGAGGGTCGCAACGGCCTTCGTTTCGCCGCTCGGCGCCAAGGACACGGGTGCGGTCATCGACGCGCTCAACAAGCATGCGAAGTTCGTCCGTGGCCGCGTCTCCGGCGCGCTCCGCCAGATGAAGTTCATGCCGGAGTTCCGCTTCAAGCTCGATACGTCCTTCGACAATTTCGCCAGGATCAACGATTTGCTGAAATCGCCCGAAGTCGCGCGAGACTTGGGTGCCGATGGCGAAGACAACGACAAGGACGAGAAATAGTGGGGCGCCGCGGCAAGAAGAAGGGACGGCCGATCTCCGGCTGGGTGGTGCTGGACAAGCCGGTTGGCATGGGTTCGACCGAAGCCGTCTCCAAGATCAAATGGCTTTTCCAGGCCGAAAAGGCCGGCCATGCCGGCACGCTCGACCCGCTGGCCTCTGGCATGCTGCCGATCGCGCTCGGCGAGGCAACCAAGACCGTGCCTTATGTGCAGGACGGCGCCAAAATCTACCGGTTCACCGTCGCCTGGGGCGAGGAGCGTTCGACCGACGATCTCGAAGGCTTGGTGACGCAAAGTTCCGACCGCCGTCCGGCGGAAAACGATGTCAGGGCGCTGCTGCCGAACTACACCGGCGTCATCATGCAGACACCGCCGCAATTCTCGGCCATCAAGATATCAGGCGAACGCGCCTACGATCTCGCCCGTGGGGGCGAGACAGTCGACATCCCCGCGCGCGAGATCGAGATCGGCCGTCTGGACATCGTCGAGCACGCTGCCGACCACACTTTGTTCGAGGTCGAATGCGGCAAGGGCACCTATGTGCGCTCGCTGGCCCGCGACATGGGCCGCGACCTCGGCTGCTTCGGTCATATCGCCGAATTGCGCCGGGTCGAGGTCGAGCCGTTCACCCAGGAGGATTTCGTCACCCTCGCCGAACTGGAAGTCGCCCGTTTCGGCGAACAGCGCGAAGCTGACGGAGAGGCCGACGCCGATGTTGCCGATGCGCCGATCGACTTCGGCGCCATCGATGCGCTGCTTGTCGACACGGCCGCCGCGCTCGACTGCCTGCCCCAGATCGCCATCAGCGACGAAGCGGCGACCAAGATCCGCCTTGGCAATCCCGTCATCATCCGCGGCCGCGACGCGCCCGTGGAAGCCGAGGAAGCCTGCGCCACCGCGCGCGGCAAGCTTGTCGCCATCGGCGCCATCGAGCAAGGCATGTTCAAGCCGAAGCGGGTCTTTGTCGGCTGACCACTCTCGTCTAGTCTTACGTCGACGTCACATCCGAGGGGCACATGGCAAAGGCTGAGGCGGTGAAGAAGCGGGCGCCGGTGACAACGCGCCGGCCGCCGGTTGGCGCCTCGCCCGGCACGCTGATCGCCGATCCGGCGGCGCGACGGTCCGAGCTGCGGCTGACGCTGATTTCGCCTGAAAAATTCAAGACCATCAACGATGCCAGCATCGACGATCTCAACACCCATTGCGACAACTGGCCGGTCGTCTGGTTGGACTGCACCGGTCTCGCCAACATCCAGCTGATCGAGGAGATCGGCCGGATCTTCAACCTGCATCCACTGGCTCTGGAAGATGTCGTCAACACCGGCCAGCGGCCGAAGGTCGACTTCTTCGAGGACCACGCCTTCGTCGTCATGCGCATGATCGACGACGTCAAGGTGCATCGCTATGAGCAGATCGCGGTGTTCTTCGGCAAGAAATTCGTCGTCACCTTCCAGGAGCGCGAAGGCGATCCGTTCGACCCCGTGCGCAAGCGCATCGCCGCAGCGTTGCCCAACCGCTTGCGGATGCGCGGCGCCGACTATCTGGCCTATGCGCTCATCGATTCCATCGTCGACAGCTATTTCCCGCCGATTGAGGCCGCTAGCGAGGAGGTCGATGGCATCGAGGACGAGATGCTCAACACGCCTCACAAGCATCAGATGCGCCAGCTGCACGAATTGCGGCGCGACGCCAATGTGCTCAAGGGCGTGCTGTGGCCGATGCGCGACACGCTGGCGACGCTGATCCGCAACGACGTGCCCTATGTGAAGCCGGAGACGAAAATCTTCTTCAACGACACGCTCGACCACGCATTGCGGCTGATCGAGCTGGTCGAGAACCAGCGTGATATGCTGACCGGCTTGATCGAAATGCATTTGTCGCTGAGCCAGGCGCGCACCAACGATGTGATCTCTTATCTCACCATCGTCTCGGTGATTTTCATGCCGCTAACCTTCCTGGTCGGTATCTGGGGGATGAATTTCGATCCCGAGAGCTCGCCGTGGAACATGCCGGAACTGAAAGCCTACTATGGCTACCCGGCTTCGCTGCTGTTCATGCTGGCCGTTGCTGTCGGGCTGATCGTCTTCTTCAAAAGCAAGAAGTGGCTGTAAGCTCCAGGTGTCAGGGGGATCCTGGATTCCTGAGCAAAGGGCTGCGACGAGCCGGCTTTATGAATGGGCTGGTGTTTTCCAGGGAATTGCCTTATATGCGCCGCAGCATCGCGCCATGTCGCTTTGCTTGCACCGGCCCCTGCTGGACGACATCCCGGCTGAGGGCGACCCGTTTCCTCAAACAGATAAGGAAAAACACGATGTCGATTACTGCCGAGCGCAAACAGGAATTGATGGGTGAATTCGCAACCGCCAAGGGCGATACCGGGTCTCCGGAAGTCCAGGTGGCCATCCTTTCCGAGCGCATCAAGAACCTGACCGACCACTTCAAGGACCACAAGAAGGATAACCATTCCCGCCGTGGTCTGCTCGCTCTCGTCTCCCAGCGCCGCAGCCTGCTTGATTATCTCAAGCGCAAGGATGACGCGCGCTATCAGACGTTGATCGAGAAGCTCGGTCTGCGCCGTTGACGAATTGACCGGCGGGCTTTCGAAGGAGAGCCCGCCGGTCGCGCATTCTGCCAGTCGCATCGATTGGCCAGACCCGGTTTCGAGCGTGCAGAGGCCACTCGAAACCGCCCATGGACGGTCATGGGGCAGGATTGCAGGACGCTCGTGCGCTAACCAGCGCCGAATCTACCCGAGCTTCCCGTTGTCTTGCCCGTGGCTGCCCGAGAAAGGAAGCCAGGGAAAGGGCATCCGCGCACCGTGAAACGGCGCGGCCCTTTCCGCTTACTAAGGACAAGATATGTTCAACTACCACAAAGTGGAAATCGAATGGGGCGGCCGTCCGCTCATCCTGGAAACCGGCAAGATCGCACGTCAGGCTGACGGCGCGGTGCTTGCGACCTATGGCGAAACCAAGGTTCTCGCCACCGTCGTTTCGATGAAGGAGCCGAAGCCAGGCCTCGATTTCTTCCCGCTGACCGTCAACTACCAGGAAAAGACCTACGCCGCCGGCAAGATCCCGGGCGGCTACTTCAAGCGCGAGGGACGTCCGAGCGAAAAGGAAACGCTGGTTTCCCGCCTGATCGACCGCCCGATCCGCCCGCTCTTCGCCGACGGCTACAAGAACGACACCCAGATCGTCGTCACCGTCGTCCAGCATGACCTCGAGAACGATCCCGATATCCTGTCGATCGTCGCCACCTCGGCCGCTTTGACGCTGTCGGGCGTTCCCTTCATGGGCCCGATCGGAGGCGCCCGCGTCGGCTACATCAACGGCGAATACGTGCTCAACCCGCATGTCGATGAGATGCAGGAATCCAGGCTGGACCTGATCGTCGCCGGCACCACCGACGCCGTGCTGATGGTCGAGTCCGAAGCCAAGGAACTCGGCGAAGAGCTGATGCTCGGCGCCGTCATGTTCGGCCACAGGGGCTTCCAGCCGGTGATTGACGCCATCATCAAGCTGGCCGAAGTTGCCGCCAAGGAGCCGCGCGATTTCACGGCGCCGGACTACTCCGCGCTCGAAGCTGAAATGCTGAAGATCGTCGGCGACGAGCTCAGCAATGCCTACAAGAACGTCGACAAGCAGAAGCGTTACGCCGCCGTCGACGCCGTCAAGGCGAAGGTCAAGGCAGCGTTCGCTCCGGCCGAAGGCGAAGACGCCAAGTACACCTCCGAGCAGATCGGTTCGGTGTTCAAGGAACTCCAGGCCAAGGTCGTGCGCTGGAACATCCTCGATACCGGTTCGCGCATCGATGGCCGTGACCTCAAGACCGTCCGCAAGATCGTCTCGGAAGTCGGCGTCCTGCCGCGCACGCACGGTTCGGCGCTGTTCACCCGCGGCGAGACCCAGGCGCTGGTCGTTGCCACGCTGGGCACCGGCGAGGACGAGCAGTATGTCGATTCGCTGACCGGCATGTACAAGGAGAAGTTCCTCCTTCACTACAACTTCCCTCCCTACTCCGTCGGCGAGACCGGCCGCATGGGTTCGCCGGGCCGCCGCGAAATCGGCCACGGCAAGCTCGCCTGGCGCGCCATCCGTCCGATGCTGCCGAGCGCGGACCAGTTCCCCTACACGCTGCGCGTCGTCTCGGAGATCACCGAGTCCAACGGTTCGTCGTCGATGGCCACCGTCTGCGGCACATCGCTGGCGCTGATGGATGCCGGCGTTCCGCTGGCCAAGCCGGTTGCTGGTATCGCGATGGGCCTGATCAAGGAAGGCGAGCGCTTCGCGGTTCTGTCCGACATCCTGGGTGACGAAGATCACCTCGGCGACATGGACTTCAAGGTTGCCGGTACCGAAGGCGGCATCACCTCGCTGCAGATGGACATCAAGATCGAGGGCATCACCGAGGAGATCATGAAGATCGCGCTGGACCAGGCCAAGGACGGCCGCCAGCATATCCTCAGCGAGATGGCGCATGCTCTGACCGGCGCCCGCCCCGAACTCGGTGAGTTCGCACCGCGCATCGAGGTTATGCACATCCCGACCGACAAGATCCGCGACGTGATCGGCTCCGGCGGCAAGGTTATCCGCGAGATCGTCGAGAAGACCGGCGCCAAGATCAACATCGAGGACGACGGCACGGTCAAGATCGCTTCGTCGAACGCCAAGGAGATCGAAGCGGCCAAGAAGTGGATCCATACCATCGTCGCCGAGCCGGAAGTCGGCGAGATCTACGAAGGCACGGTCGTCAAGACCGCCGACTTCGGCGCTTTCGTCAACTTCTTCGGTCCGCGTGACGGCCTCGTCCACATCTCGCAGCTTGCCAACGACCGGGTCGCCAAGACCTCGGACGTCGTCAAGGAAGGCGACAAGGTCTGGGTCAAGCTGATGGGCTTCGACGAGCGCGGCAAGGTCCGCCTGTCGATGAAGGTCGTCGACCAGGCCACCGGCAAGGAAATCGCCCGCGACAAGAAGGCCGAAGGCGAAGAAAACGCCGCCTGAGTGGTCTGACAATAGAGTTGAACGGGCGCGGCTTATGTCGCGCCCGTTTTCGTTTAATACCCGTCTACGACATGAGAATCGAAGAATGGCCGCTGAGCCGCTGAAGACACTGTTCCATCCCTTCGAGGCCGAGGGGCTCCCTCTGCCGCAAAAGGGCGAGCGTGTGGTGTTCCTGGGTGCGGAGCCCGGCTTCCGCTTGCCGGAAGGCTTCGAGGCAGAGCTCCATCTTGCACAGGGTTTCCGGCCGCATCTCCGAGCGCTGGAGCGTGCCGGTCACAAGGTAACGCCCCGCGCGGAAGGCGATGCATTCGATGCAGCGCTCGTGCTTGCCGGCCGCCATCGTGGGCTAAACGAGATGCGTATTGCCGAGGCGATCGAACGCGTCACGCCGGGCGGTCTGATCATTGTCGCCGGCGGTAAGGACGAAGGCATCGCCAGCCTGCGCAAGCGCATCGACGAGCTTGTCCCCATCGAAGGGCATCTGCCGAAATATCACGGCATCGCCTTCTGGCTTCGCCGTCCGGTCGATCTGGCGCCTGCGGAAAAACTGCGCGTCGCCAATCCTGCCTTGGTCGTAGAGGACCGCTTCCGCACCGCGCCGGGCATGTTCTCCTTCGACCGCATCGACGCCGGCTCGAAACTTCTGGTCGACAACCTGCCCAAAGACCTGCGCGGCAACATTGCTGATTTCTGCGCCGGCTGGGGCTATGTCGCCGCCGAGGTCGCGGCACGTTCATCCGGCATAACGGGGCTCGACCTTTACGAAGCGGATTTCGACGCGCTTGAGGCGGCCAAGGGCAATATCGGCCAGACAGGCTTCGAGCCCGGCTTCTTCTGGACCGATCTGCTGAGCGAGCCGGTCGAGCGGCGCTATGATGCCATCGTCATGAACCCGCCCTTCCATCGCAGCCGGGCGGCCGAGCCGGAAATCGGCGCCGGCATGATCCAGGCGGCGGGCAAGGCGCTGAAACCGGGCGGGCGGCTGTTCATGGTGGCGAACCGTCAGCTGCCTTACGAACCGGTTCTGAAGGCTGTCTTCTCCAGCCATGCCGAACTCGCCCGCGACGGCATGTTCAAGGTTTTCTCCGCGCGCCGATAGGACGGTGCCGGTCGCCTCAATGCATGCTGACGATGCGCGCCGGCTCGTGGACGGGAATGGTCGGTCTGATATCGCCAGGCTTGATCTTGAGCGGCGCCGGCCTGCCGAACAGATAGCCCTGCACCATCTCGCAACCAGCTGCTCGCAAAAGCGTCGCCTGGTTCTCGGTCTCGACGCCTTCGGCGATGATGCCGACGCCGAGCGCCCGCGACAGGCCGACGATGGTAGAGACGACGGCGCCCGAATTGGAATCGGTGTCGATGCGGCTGACGAAGGAGCGGTCGATCTTCAGCTTGCCGAAGGCGAAGTCGATCAGGTAGCTGAGATTGGAATAGCCGGTGCCGAAATCGTCGACGGCCACCGAAATGCCCATGTCGGCAAGCTGCTGCAGGATGATGGCGGCGCGGTCGCGGTCCTGCATCATCGCCGTCTCGGTCACTTCGAGCTCCAGCCGCGACGGCTTGATGCCGGTGCTGGCCATCGTGTCGCGCACGATACCGACGAAATCCTTGGTCCTGAACTGGACCGGCGAGATGTTGACGGCAACGAAGCAGTCCTCGGGCAAATGACGGGCATCGCTGCAGGCCTTGTTCAGCACCCAATTGCCGATCGGGTGGATCATGCCGGTCTCTTCGGCGATCGGAATGAATTCCATCGGCGGGATCATGCCGCGTTCCGGGTGCTTCCAGCGGATCAGCGCCTCGTAGCCGACGACACGGCCGGTCGGCAGGTCGAGCTGCGGCTGGTAATGAAGGTCGAAATCGCCACGGTCGAAGGCGATGTGCAGTTCGGATTCGATCCAGTGGCGGTAGTCGGCGACCTGGCCCATGTCGGAATGGAAGACCGACCAGTTGCCCACGCCGCCGGCGCGGGCATTCTGCAGCGCCAGGTTGGAGCGGCGCAGGATGAGGACCGGATCGACGCCGTCCTTTGGCATCGCCACGATGCCGACCGACAGGCCGACCGACTGCAGGTGGGAATCGAGCTGGTACGGCTTCAGCATCTCCTCGATCATGGTTTCGACGGTGCTTTCCATGGACCTTTGGAGTTGGTGTTCCCAGACAAGGATAGCGAACTCGCCGGCGCCGATGCGCCCCATCACCGCGCCTTCGGGCATGCAGGCCTTCAACCGCTTGGTGAAGCCGCGGATCAGTTCGTCGCCATGGCTGTAGCCGATGGCGTCGTTGATCTGCTTGAAGCGGTCGATGTCGATGTCGATGAGGAACACCGGCTCACCGGTCCTGATCGTCGCGGACGCCGCGTCGGCAATCCTGCCGACCATCGCCGGCCGCGCAAAAAGCCCGGTCAGCTTGTCGAAATGGGTTTCGTTGAAAACGTAGTCCACCGATTCATCGACGCCGGCGAAGAAGGACAAGGCAGCACCGGCGGCGGCCAGCGCGCATAGCGCCGACGCGATGCCGATCATGGTTTCCGCCTGCATGCCGGCAAAGCCGTCCCCGAAACCATGCCGGAGGCCCCAAAGCCCAAGGATGAAACTGCCAAGGCCCGAACTGGCGACGGTGAGCAGCCGGAACACAGGTGTTCGCTTCGGGTTGCTGACAGCAGGCATTGCTCAGTCCCTGTCGCATGATCCCGAAATCAACTCGACTTCGGGAAATATCAAGCGCAAATTCATAAAGGCTAAAGCATCCTTTGCGCCCAGCAAGAACGCGCAGAGCCCAAGCCCATAGGACTTCTAGCGGATATCTCCTTAAAATGAGTTTCCGCCCATGCATCTAATTTTACTGGTGAATTAATCGCGTACGCTGTCGGTCTGCTTCAACTCATCCAGGGTTGGCATCGACACGATGTGATAGCCGGAATCCACATAATGGATTTCGCCGGTGACGCCTGACGAGAGGTCGGACAAAAGATAGAGCGCCGAGCCGCCGACCTCGTCGATGGTCACCGTGCGGCGCAGCGGCGAGTTGCGCTGCTGGTAGGAGTACATGTGGCGGGCGTCCGAGATTCCGGCGCCGGCCAAAGTACGCACCGGTCCCGCCGATATGCCGTTCACCCGGATGCCGCGCGGGCCATAGTCGTTGGCGAGATAGCGCACGCTGGCTTCCAGTCCGGCCTTGGCGACGCCCATGACGTTGTAGTTCGGCATGACGCGGACAGAACCGGCATAGGTCAGCGTGATCATCGCGCCGCCTTCGCTCATCAGCGGGGCGGCATGGCGGGCGACCTCGGTGAAGGAGTAGCAGGAGATGACCATGGTGCGGACGAAATTGTCGCGGCTGGTGTCGGCGTAGAGCCCCTTGAGCTCGTTCTTGTCGGAAAAGCCGATGGCGTGGACGACGAAGTCGAGCCCGCCCCATTCCTTGCCGAGCGTCTCGAAGGTGGCGGCGACCGATGCGCTGTCCTCGACGTCGCACGGCACCACCAGAGACGCCCCAAGCTTCTCGGCAAGCGGCTTGACGCGGCGCCCGAATGCGTCGCCCTGATAGGTGAAGGCAAGCTCCGCTCCGTGTTCGGACAATTTCCTGGCGATGCCCCAGGCGATCGAATGATCGTTGGCGACGCCCATGACAAGCCCGCGCTTGCCCTTCATCAGTCCGTCCATGGCCGGCAATCCCCCTACAAAAAAACGCTGGCCTTATGCGGAATAGCGCTGGAAAATCAGCGTTGCGTTGGTGCCACCGAAGCCGAACGAGTTGGACAAAACCGTGTCGATCCTGGCGTCGTCGATGCGCTTGCGCACGATCGGCATGCCCTCGAATTCGGGATCGAGGTTTTCGATATGGGCGCTCTCGCCGATGAAGCCGCCTTGCATCATCAGGATCGAGTAGATCGATTCCTGGACGCCGGCGGCACCCAGCGAATGGCCGGTCAGCGACTTGGTCGAGGTGATGAACGGCATCTTGTCGCCGAACACCTCTCGGATGGCGCCCATTTCCCGGGAATCGCCGACCGGCGTCGAGGTGCCGTGGGTGTTGATGTAGTCGACCGGCGTGGACACCGTCGCCAGAGCCTGGCGCATGCAGCGCACCGCGCCTTCGCCCGACGGCGCCACCATGTCGTAACCGTCCGACGTCGCGCCATAGCCGACGATCTCAGCGTAGATCTTGGCGCCGCGCGCCTTGGCGTGTTCGAGCTCCTCCAGGATGAGGACGCCCGCGCCGCCCGCGATGACGAAGCCATCGCGATTGGCGTCATACGCGCGGGAAGCTGTCGGCGCACGATCGTTATACTTCGACGACATCGCGCCCATGGCATCGAACAGGTCCGACATCGTCCAGTCGAGGTCTTCATGGCCGCCGGCAAACATCACATCCTGCTTGCCCCACTGGATCAGTTCGTAGGCGTTGCCGATGCAATGCGCCGAGGTCGAGCAGGCCGACGAGATCGAATAGTTGACGCCGTGGATCTTGAACCAGGTGGCGAGCGTCGCCGACGCGGTCGACGACATCGCCTTCGGCACCGCGAACGGACCGATGCGCTTGGGGCTGTTGTTCTTGAGCGTGGTCTCGGCCGCCTCGACGATGGTGCGGGTCGAGGGGCCGCCCGAGCCCATGACGATGCCGGTGCGCTCATTGGTGATGTCGCTTTCGCCAAGCCCGGCGTCGGCGATCGCCTGGTCCATCGCGACATGGTTCCAGGCCGCGCCCTGGCTCAGGAAGCGCATGGCGCGCCGGTCGATCATAGGGGTCGGGTCGAGCGTCGGCGCGCCCCAGACCTGGCAGCGGAAGCCGTGTTCGGCGAAGGAATCGGAGAAGCTGATGCCTGATTTGGCATCGTGGAGCGAGGATTGCACCTCGTTGGCGTTGTTGCCGATCGACGATACGATGCCGAGGCCTGTGACGACGACCCTTCTCATTCGCAACTCCTTCCAGCGGATGATCCCGAAACCCTAGTCGGTTTTCGCCGGCGATCATACGCAAAACCAAAATGCCGCAGCGTCGTTGCGCGTCCGGGAACGCCCTGCTGCAGTGGCGCCGGTCAGGCGGCCGATTGCTTGGACAGCCCCACTTTGAGGTCTGTCGCCGCGTATATGGGTTCGCCGTCGGCTTTAAGCCAGCCATCGGCGATGCCGAGAACCAGGCGTCCGCGCATGACGCGCTTGAAATCGATGCCGTATTCCACTTTCTTGACCGAAGGCGTCACCATCCCCTTGAACTTCACTTCGCCGGTCGACAGCGCCATGCCCTTGCCCGGCTCGCCGAGCCAGCCGAGGTAGAAACCCGTCAATTGCCACATGGCGTCGAGGCCCAGGCACCCCGGCATGATCGGATTGCCGATGAAATGGCAGGCGAAAAACCACAGGTCCGGCTTGATGTCGAATTCGGCGCGGATGAAGCCCTTGTCGTGGGCGCCGCCGGTCTCGCTGATCTCGGTGATGCGGTCGAACATCAGCATCGGCGGATAGGGCAGCTGGGCGTTGCCAGGCCCAAACAGCTCGCCGCGGGCGCAGGCAAGCAATTCCTCATAACCGTAGCTGGATTTCGAACCCGCCATATGTCTCGTCCCCATAATGTCCCGGGCGGTGGGGCGCCCTTGTCGTTGGTTTCCTAACACAATCCCTTTCGGTCCGGAAACCGGCGTTTGCGCTTAACCCGCCCGTCTGCCCGGGTCAATGCGCGCTCTCGCATCGGCCCGAAATCGATCTCGATTCCGGAAAGCACGATGCGACGCCAAAAAAGCGATAGAGCGCACTTAGTGCGTCCAACTGGACGCACGTCGCTCTATTGATCGTATTCCGCCAACAGAATATATGTCGGGAGGTATCCAGTTTCGGTTGATGACGTTTTTTCGCCACTCTGGGCGTGTCTTGAGGCAGAACTGTGGGCTTGGACGGATAGATGGATCTGGGCTGCCGGAAGGAAAATGTCGCTGTGGACAAGCGGGTTCGCGAAGCCGGCCTCAGGCCGACACGCCAACGCATTGCGCTGGCCGATCTGCTGTTTGCCAAGGGCGACCGCCACCTTTCGGCCGAGGAACTGCATGAAGAGGCGGTCGCCGCCGGCGTGCCGGTCTCGCTCGCCACCGTCTACAACGCGCTTCACCAGTTCACCCAGGCCGGCCTGCTGCGCATCCTGGCGGTCGAGGGGTCCAAGACCTATTTCGACACCAACACCTCCGATCACCATCATTTTTACATCGAAGGCGAAAACAGGATCTTCGATATAGAAAGCGGTCCGGTGACCGTCTCCAACCTGCCGGAGCCACCCGCAGGCATGGAGATCGCCAATGTCGACATCGTGGTGAGGCTGCGCCCGAAACGCAGCGTTTAAGCCCCAACCCGTGAAACCTGTCGATTTTGCAATCCGGCTCGAATGGGTTGCGGTCGCGGTCGTGGCTATAGTCGCCTATGCCGCGTCAGGCGTTTCCTGGTGGCTGTTCGCCCTGCTTATCCTGGCGCCAGACCTGTCGATGCTGGGCTATCTCGCCGGGGCACGGATCGGCGCTGTCGCTTACAATGCCTTGCACATATTGATCGTCCCGCTTTTGCTGGCGCTCGCCGGATATGTTCTGGCCAATTCGACGGCGACCGCGATTGGTCTGATCTGGATCATCCACATCGCCGTCGACCGCGCGCTCGGCTACGGTCTCAAACTGTCGGCCGGTTTTCAGGACACCCATCTCGGCCGTATCGGCCGTTAGGCCTCCAGCAATCTCAATTCTTGACGTGCTCGCCGGGATAGGCGCCCCACACCTGCGACTGGGCGATCCAGCCGGTGTGGCCGTCGAAGGTCATTTCGCACCACTGGCCATCGCAGGTTTTGATCGTGCCCGTAACGCCCGGCTCGATGATGGCGATGACGCTGGCGTCCTTATCGGCATCGTCGAGCAGATTGATTCGGCCACCTTTGGTGCGTTGCCAAGGGGCGACGATCGCGGTCCGGCGGCCCGACAGCAGCGACTGGTTGATCCAACCCTCCGAGCCATCGGCATCGCGCACCCGCCGCCAGGTATCGAATTCCTGGATGATTTCCATCGGCAGGCCGGCCTTTGTGTACATCCAGTCGACGGAATAGTTGGCGCCGGGGCCAACGCGCGAGTTGACGCGAGCCGATTTCAGGCTGACGAAACGCGGCAGCGGCAGGCCGCTCGGCCCGAGCGTGACCGTCTGCACAGGTGCGGCGGCACCTTGCGCCGCGGCTTGCGGGGAATGCAGGAGAGCGCCGAGAAGCGCTGCGCTGAGGATCAGGCGAAGCGACGCGAAACCAGACACTTTCATTCCTTTCGGCGCGTGCCCTTTGGTCCGGGCGCCCCTTTTTCTTTGTCTTCGGCGGCACCGCTTGTTACAGGAGTGGCAGGCACCGCGACCGGTATTCAGTTTCGCCTGTCTTGGTTAAAGAGGTCTCAACGAGATCGGGTTCGAGGAAACAATGGCAGGCAAAAAACGGCCTCTCGTCGTCATCACGCGCAAGCTGCCCGATCCGGTCGAGACCCGCATGCGCGAACTCTTCGACGCCAGGCTGAATGTAGAGGACCGCCCGATGACGCAGCCGGAGCTGGTCGCGGCGATCAAGGAAGCCGATGTGCTGGTGCCGACCATCACCGACCAGATCGATGCGGCGCTGATTGCCCAGGCCGGCGACAATCTCAAGCTGATCGCCAATTTCGGCAATGGCGTCGACAAGATCGACGTGGCGGCGGCGGCCAAGAAAGGCATCACCGTCACCAACACGCCGAACGTGCTGACCGAAGATACGGCCGACATGACCATGGCGCTGATGCTGACCGGCCCGCGGCGGCTGGTCGAAGGCGCCAATGTGCTGACCAGCGACAAGAAATGGGCCGGTTGGTCGCCGACCTGGATGCTCGGCCGGCGCATCTGGGGCAAGCGCCTCGGCATTGTCGGCATGGGCCGCATCGGCACCGCTGTTGCCAGGCGCGCAAAGGCTTTCGGCCTGTCCATCCACTACCATAACCGCCATCGCGTGCTGCCGGCGGTCGAGGAAGGGCTGGAGGCGACCTATTGGGAAAGCCTCGACCAGATGCTTGCCCGCATGGACATCATCTCGGTCAATTGCCCGTCGACGCCGGCGACCTTTCATCTGCTTTCGGCGCGGCGCCTGGCTCTGCTTCAGCCCACCGCCTATGTGGTCAACACCGCGCGCGGCGACATTATCGACGAGGAAGCGCTGGTCAAGCTGATCCAGGACGGCAAGATCGCCGGCGCCGGCCTCGACGTCTATGAGCACGAACCGGCGCTGAACTCGAAACTGCTGAAGCTTGCCGCCAAGAACAAGGTCGTGCTTTTGCCGCATATGGGTTCGGCGACGATCGAGGGCCGCATCGACATGGGCGAGAAGGTGATCATCAACATCCGCGCCTTCTTCGACGGCCACCGACCGCCGGACCGCGTGCTGCCGCTACGGACTTGAAGCGGGCCGCGTTCAGGCTGCGGTTGTGAGGGCCCCATCCGCCGCGACACTCACACGCTTGCCGCGATAGGCCTCAAAAGCGTCGCGCCTGAGCCTGAGCGCTACCGGCGTCCGCCAGCCCACTTCCCTGGCCACAATCAAGCCAAGCAGCAGGATCGCGTCCGGCTCGTGCAGCACGAGTGCCGTCGGCGCATGGCCATTGTGGACGAGTTCCATCAGCACGGCTGACGCTGAGGACGAGCCGATCGTGCCGGGCAGGAACAGCACGCGCCCGGAAATGGTTTCGCCATGCTGCGGGTGACGGACATCGGCGATGCGGCCGCTCTTCGGATCGACGCCGCCCCAGAAGCTGATCGGCGCCGTCAGCACCAAGGCCAGCCCTTCGCCTCCGCTGCCCGGCACCAGGATTTCAGCGACGGCGCTCATGCGGCGATATCCGTAAACCTCGGCTTACCCAGGACGGCGCTTTCGACGCAGTCGGCCAGCGAGCCGTAAAGCACGGCGTAGCCGGTATTGCCCGGCGCGTATTGCGCGAACTTTCCCGAATTGGTCATCAGCACGCCGCCGGCCAGATCCGGCAGGATCGGCGTCACCACCACGCAGGTGTCGGCGACGATGATGACGCCGCTGGCTTCGAGCATCTTGCGCTTGCCGTTCTGCCCCAGCCCGGTGAGCACGTGGCGGCCGGTGCAGGCGTAAATCGGCACGCTGAGCCGCCGCCTGCCAATCAGCCGCTCAAGTGCATCGAATTCGGCCAAGGACAGGTGCGGACTGCCGATCGCCACGGCATCGATGGCGGTCTGCGTGGCTGCGGTGGACAGGCCGGCGCGGGCCTTCATGGCCATCTCCGGCGTTACGCGGATCATCGTTTCCGGCCTGCCGCCCACCAGGATGGTCTCGGCGTCGGGCGCCTCGGGCGTGACGCCGGCAATGTGGAACAGGCCGACGGCGCCCGACGATGCCGCCGCCGCGCCGAAGGCCTTCAGCGCATCCTCGCCGGGATGGCTGGATATGCCGGTGACGACGCCGACCGCATTGCCGACCTCACGGCCGTAGAGGTTGCCCAGCACCGGCCAGGCGATCTCGGATCCAAGGAACGAGGCGGAGAGGCCGGACACATCGAACACCAGCCGTGCCTGCCGGTTCTCGGGGCGATGCAGGCCGTAATCCGGCGCGCGGCCCGATATGGCGCAGGCGATGTCGAGGAAGTCGCCATAGCGGTTGGTGCGTGCCCCCAGAACCGAATTGCAGAACACCACCGCGTTGGATTCACCCCAGGCGACATCGCTGCCAAGCGCCGGCCTGTGGCCGGCCTGATAGGGCGCGCAGGTCCAGCTCTGCTCGCAGCCCAGTTTGCGGTAGGCCTCCATCATTCGTCGCGCCATGCCGCGCGCCGGCTCTTCGAGGCGCACGCGCGAGCAGCCCATCAGGTCGAGCGCGCCGACATTGAGCGTCGAGCGCACCGCGACCCTGGCGCCGCTATCGACCAGCCTTTCGGCAAACAGTGTGCCGGAATCGCCGTGATAGAGCGCGCCGTCTATATGCGTCGAGGCGATCGGGATCAGTCGCGGCGCGCCGAGCAGCGCAGCGCTTTCGGCAACGATGCGCATCGCCATCGCCGCCCCGTCATGGCCGGAGGCGACTGTCTGCTCCTGTGAGCTGAGTGCAAGGCTCACGCCAACTCCTTGCGCAAGGTGATCGAGGTCGGCCGGTCATAGCCGTCATGCGCGGTGCGTTCAGTCTCGCGAAAGCCGAGACCGGCAAAGGTTGCATGATTTACGGTCAGTTCGATTCGCGTCTGCAGTTCGATGGCCGGTTTGTTCCGGCTGCGGGCGAGAAATTCGACAGCCTGCATCAGCCGCCTGCCGATGCCTTGCCCTTGAAGCTCAGGTTCGACGGCGAGCTTGCCGATGTAGAAATCATCGGGTCTCTCCAGCGCAAAAACGCAGCCTGCGATCTGGCCGCCCTGCAGAGCCACGAACACCGTTTCCCGCCCAGCCTTGTCCCTCAGGCTTTCGACGCACAGCAGATGCGCAGAGGAGGGCGGGTCGATGACGCCGTCCATCGGTGCAAAGGCGCGCATGATCAGGCTGAGCAGTTCGTCCCAGCGGTCGAAGCCGGGGGCGAACTGCGTGACCAAAACACTGGCAGGCTGATCCATGCGGTCAGCTTCTCTTGTAGCGGATCGTGTCGAAGCGCGCCGACAGCGCATCGTAGAGCAGCAGCCGGCCGACCAGTGGTTCGCCGATACCGGTGATCAGCTTGATGGCTTCCATTGCCTGCAAGGTGCCGATGACGCCGGTCAGCGCACCGACGACCCCGGCCACCGCGCAGGACGGCACCAGTCCTTCCGGCGGCGCTTCAGGAAAGAGGTCGCGATATCCAGGGTTCGGTCTGCCGTCGGCGCCGGTCCCGAACGGCATCAACACCGTCACCGAGCCGTCGAAGCGGCCGACGGCGGCATGCACGAGCGGCCGCTTTTCCGCCGCGCAGGCATCCGCCACCACATAGCGCGTCTCGAAATTGTCGGAGCCGTCGACGACCACGTCGTAGCGCGCGACGAGAACGGCAGCATTGTCGGCCGTCAGCCTGAAATCGTGCAATTCCACCGCGACATGGGGATTGATCCGGGCGATCGCTGCTTTGGCGCTCTCGGTCTTCGCCGTGCCGACCGTATGGGTGGCGTGGATCACTTGCCGCTGCAGATTGGACAGCGAGACAATATCGTCGTCGACGATTCCAAGCGTGCCGACGCCGGCGGCAGCGAGATATTCCAGCACCGGCGCGCCGAGGCCGCCGGCGCCGATCACCAGTACCCGCGCCCGCTTCAGCCTCTGCTGGCCGGCGCCGCCGATCTCGGGCAGCACGATGTGGCGGGCATAGCGTTCGAGCTCTTCGTCGGTGAGGGCGGCAGGGGTCATTGCCGGACCATATAGCGGAGCAAAAAGCTTGTCAGGTCTCTTCGGTTGGCCCAACCGTGCCGTGGTCGACGGTGAGGAACTGCGCGCGTCCCCTCAGGCTGGAAAACAGCGCGGCGTCGGTTCCGGTCATGAAGGCCTGGCAGCTCAGCTCTTCCAGGATCGAGAACAGCGCGGCGCGCCGGCCGGCATCGAGATGCGCGGCAATCTCGTCGAGCAACAGGATCGGCGTCATCCCCGACATCTCGCCGGTCAGCCTTGCGTGCGACAACACGATGCCGACCAGCAGCGCCTTCTGCTCTCCGGTCGAGCAGAGTGCGGCCGGCATCGCCTTGGGGCGGTGGCGCACCAGCAGATCCGAACGGTGCGGGCCATCGAACGTGCGTCCGGCGGCGCGGTCGCGCTCGCGGCCGTCGGCAAGGGCGGCGCGATAGCGTTCCTCGACGTCCACGGCGGGTGCTGTGGCGACGTCGCTTTCAAGGTCGCCGGAGAGGCTGATGTCGGCCTGCGGAAACGGCCCGCTGGAAGGCAGCCTGTCGATCATGGCGGTAAGCAGGCGTACCAGTTCGGCGCGCGCAGCCGCGATCGCCACGCCGGTTTCGGCCATCTGCATCTCGATGGCGTCGAACCAGGCGCCATCGCGCGAGCCTTCCGTAAGCAAGCGGTTACGTCCGCGCATCGCCTTCTCGTAATCGAGCGCACGCTGGCCGTGGCCGGGATCGACAGCCAAAACCAGCCGGTCGAGAAAGCGCCGCCGGTCGGCGGCAGGTCCGGGGAACAGGCCGTCCATGGCCGGCGTCAGCCAGACGACGCGCAGCCATTCCAGCATGGCGTCTGCCGACCGTGCCGGCGCGCCATTGATGCGCACCTTGCGACCGCCCTCGCCGGCCGCTTCACCCCCGGTGATGCCGGTGCCGATCTCGACCTGTCCCTCCGGCCCGTCGAGCCTTGCGTGGAGCGCAAAGCCGCCATCGCCGCCTTCGCGGGCCACGTCGACATAGGGCGCACGGCGCAGGCCGCGGCCCGGCGTCAGCAGGGAGATGGCTTCCAGAAGATTGGTCTTGCCGGCGCCATTGTCGCCGGAAAACACCACAGGGCCGGGGGAAAAGCCGATCGACAGCGCCGCATAGTTGCGGAAATTCGTAAGTGTTAGCTTCCTTATGTGACTTTGTTCCGGCAACCGCTATCCGCCTGTAGAAGTCGCCGCAATCAATTATGCTGCAGTGTGCCGCAGTGCGGCTGCTACACCCGCATCGGCATCAGCACGTAGAGCGCGGTCTCATCGGCCATGTCGTGGATCAGCGTCGGCGAACCGGCATCGGCCAGCATGAACTTGGCTTCCGTGCCGGTCAGTTGAGCAGCGACGTCGAGCAGATATTTGGCGTTGAAGCCGATCTCGATCGGGTCTGAGGAGTAATCAGCGGCCAGTTCCTCGGTGGCGCTGCCCGAATCCGGATTGTTGACGGCAAGCGTCACCTGGCCTTCGGTGATCGAAAGCTTCACCGCGCGGCCGCGCTCGGAGGAAATGGTCGAGACGCGATCGACGGCGGCGGCGAAGCTCTGGCGGTCGATGATCAGCTTCTTGTCGTTGCCGGTCGGAATGACGCGCTGGTAGTCCGGGAAAGTGCCGTCGATCAGCTTCGAGGTCAGAACCACGCTGCCGATGGTGAAGCGGATCTTGGTGTCGGACAATTCGGTGGTCACCGCGACATCGGGATCGTCGACCAGCTTCTGCAATTCGCTGACCGTCTTGCGCGGAATGATGATGCCCGGCATGCCTTCGGACCCGGCCGGAGCGTCGATCTCGGCGCGCGCCAGGCGGTGGCCGTCGGTCGCCACCGAACGCAGCTTCAGCTTGCCGCCAGTTTCATGCGTGTGCAGGTAGATGCCGTTGAGATAGTAGCGCGTCTCTTCGGTGGAGATGGCGAACTGGGTCTTTTCGATAAGGCCTCTCAGGGCGACGGAATCGAGCCGGAAGATGTGTGAGAAGGATCCCGCCGAAAGCTCCGGGAAATCGGACTGCGGCAGGCATTGCAGGCGAAAGCTCGAGCGGCCCGACGTTACCGTCATGGCGTTGCCGTCCTCGTCGGTCTTCAGCATCACTTCGGCGCCGTCGGCCAGCTTGCGCACGATGTCGTAGAGCAGGTGCGCCGGAACCGTCGTCGCCCCGCCGCGCTCGACCTTTGCCGGCGTCGCTTCGGTCACTTCGAGGTCGAGGTCGGTGGCTTTCATTTCAAGGCTGGCGCCCTCGGCGCTGAGCAGCACGTTCGACAGGATCGGTATGGTATTGCGCCGCTCGACCACGCGATGAACGTGGTTGAGCGACTTCAGGAGATTGGACCGTTCCAGGATAACACGCATGACGAAACAGGCTCGCTTGAATGAATGGACGGGTCACCAGTGGGCGGCGCCCCGCGAAAGGTCTGAACAGGCTCAGAATCTATGCAAACTGACAGGAAAAAGCCAGCAAACGCAAGTCCGGGCCACCGGTTCGCGCCGGTTAAGCGGGCTTTCTGGGGATAAAGCGGACGTTGGCCGGCAACCGATGCATGTCGCCGAAAACTGCGCAGCGGTTTTGGGACAACGACATGCATCAAAACAAGAAAATTTAAAGCGCGACGACCGTTTGCCGCGCCGATCAGGCTTGGTCGTTGATCAGCCTGCGCAACAGTTCCAGTTCCTGCGCCAGCGTGTTGTCGACGCCGGAAAGGTCCTCGATCTTGCGCACCGCATGCAGCACCGTGGTGTGGTCGCGCCCGCCGAACCGCCGGCCGATCTCCGGCAGCGAGCGCGGCGTCAATACCTTCGACAGGTACATGGCGACCTGCCTGGGCTTCACGATGGTGCGCGTGCGCCGGTTGGACAGCAACTCGGTCTTCGACACATTGTAGTGGCGCGCCACGATGCGCTGGATGTCCTCGATGCGCACCCGCTTCGGCTCGCCAGAGCGATAGATGTGCCCCAGGATCTCGTCGATGCGGTCGATGGTGATCGCCGGCTCGAACGACTGACGAAACAGCAGTTGGTTGAACGCGCCCTCCAGCTCACGACCGCTGCCGGTCACCGTGCGGGCGACATGGTTGAGGATCTCCTCCGAAATATTGAGCGATGCATCGTCAACCTTGGCGGTGGCAAGCCGAAGTTTGAGCATGCCTATGCGCATGGCGAAGTCCGGCGCCGACATTTCCAGCGCGACACCGCCATTGAGGCGCGAGCGCACCCGCGGTTCCAGCGATTCCAGTTCCGACGGCGGCCTGTCAGCGGCAACCACCACTTGCTTGGCGCTGTCGAGCAGCATGTTGATGAGATGGCAGAATTCGTGCTGGATCGACTTGCCCTGCAGGAACTGCATGTCGTCGATGATCAAGAGGTCGATGTCGCGCAGCTGTTCCTTCAGCGTCAGCGCATTGTTGTCGCGGATCGCGGTGGCGAAGCGCCACATGAAATATTCGGCCGTCAGATAGACGACGCGCGATTTCGGGTTCTGTTTCAGGGATTCGGCCGCAATCGCCTGCAAAAGGTGCGTCTTGCCGAGCCCGACGGTCGCATGAAGGAACAGCGGGTTGAAGCGCACCGCGCTCGACTGCGATTCCGCCACGGCTTTGGCTGCGGCGAAAGCCACCCGGTTCGACGGGCCTTCGATGAAGGAGCCGAACGTGTAGCGCGGGTCGAGCGGCGACCCCAGCACATTGTGCCGGAATTCGCTCTCGATCGGCGTGCCGGGACGAGGGGCGGGCGCCCGCTCCACCCTGCCGGGGCCGACCGTGCCGGCCGCCAATGCGGTCTGCGTATGCTTGGTCATCTTGCGCGCCGGCACGGCCTCGGGTTCGACGCCATTGCGGGCAGGACGGGTCGCGGTGCGCACGACCATCTCGATCTTGAGGATTTCGGGATCCTCGTGCTTCCACAGATCGGCGATGAGATCGAGATAATGGCCATTGATCCACGAGCGCAGGAAGGCCGTGGGCACCGAGATGCGTACAATGCCCCGGGAAGCCTCAGCCACCTTCATACGGCCGAACCAGCTCGAATAGACCTCGGTTCCCAGGCGCGCCTTCAACTGGGCCTTGACCCGGTCGAACTTCTGTTCCGCGTCGCTGGAAGCCGCCATATCGTGCGCTCCGACCAATGTTCCGGGAAATGGCAGGTCGCCCGTAAGCTCCCGCTCGATGCCGCTCTGCATGATTGTGCGTCCCTTTTCCTTTGTACCTTTTTTCCGCCGGGAGTGCGCCTCCTGCACCCATGTTTCCGGCGACCGTATCTTCGCTACAACACCACCGCCGCCGCCGGCGGATGACGTTGCCTCGTCAGAATGGGATGGGTCCCGGCTGCTTAAAGCCAGTCCGTCTGACATGTTCGGGCAAAGCGGTGCTACCCGGCGAAAACGCCGGTGCGCCATCAAGCTGCCATGTACAATTACGCCAGTCCCCTATCGTATCGAAAAGGCAAGCCATACCCGTGCGCGGAATTGATCCACGTCATGAATTCTGCCACTGTTAGCTGGCCGATTCAGGCTGGGTTAAGGGCTAATGGCCCGTCCCTTTCGATAGACCGACATTACCGAAATCGCTGTGGATAGGGCAAGGCCACCTCTAACGGATTTTTAAGGAATCTGGTTAGTGAACAACGGTTCGGGCTCCGTGCTGGAAGCGCATATTTTGACAAAGCCATTGGGATTCAAACCCTTTTGCCGCGAATATGAAAATGGCTGTGCGGTTTGAAATTTTCTGAAATAATTCGCTTGACACCAACTTGCTGCCTATCGCCCACAGGCGATGTGAACAAGCTGTGGATCACTTCCAGCAAGTCGTTGAAAAATATCAGCAATTTGTGACAGCCAAATTTATTGGCGTGGGCCGTTTCGGCGGATTGGAATATCAGTGGGAGTGTATGTGCCGGCAAAGCAATCCGGACTCTGGAATGCGGCTCGGGCGTGCTTTGCGGCCGTTCTTTTTAAGTGCTTGCCGGCAAACGAAAAAACCCGGCGCGATTGGCCGGGTTTGAAAGAACGACAGTTCAGGAACGGTCAATCAGGCCGACAGCACCTTGAGGCGGTGAGCCAGACGCGACACCTTGCGCGATGCCGTATTCTTATGGATCACGCCCTTGGTCGCGGCGCGCATCAATTCCGGCTCTGCGGTCTTGAAGGCTTCCAGCGCGGCTGCCTTGTCGCCGGCAGCCAGTGCCTCTTCGACCTGGCGGACATAGGTACGCACGCGCGAGCGGCGGTTCTTGTTGATCGCTGCGCGGCGGGCGATCTTGCGCGTTGCCTTTTTGGCCGAGGAGGTATTGGCCATGATGCCTCTCTTCTGATCTGGTGGGCGCATGCGGGATGCCGCAGGGCGCAAAAAACAAACGGGCAGCCAACGGCCGCCTCGGTTGGAGCGGCTTATAGTTCAGCTTTTCCGGCGCGTCAACGCCGCTTTGGCTTCTTTTTGGTCCTCGCCGCCGCCACTCTAGCGATTGGTGAAATTCGGCTTCCGCTTCTCGGCAAAGGCGGCCATCCCTTCCTTCTGGTCGTCGAGCGCAAACAGCGAGTGGAACAGCCGGCGTTCGAAGCGCATTCCCTCCGCCAGCGTCGTCTCGTAGGCGCGGTTGACTGCCTCCTTGGCCATCATCACCGATGGCAGCGAAAACTCTGATATCCTGGCCGCGGCCTTCATCGCCTCCTCAATCAACTCGCCGGCCGGCACGACGCGCGACGCCAGGCCGCTACGCTCGGCCTCGGCGGCATCCATCATCCGCCCGGTCAGGCACATGTCCATGGCCTTCGACTTGCCGACGAAGCGGGTGAGCCGCTGCGAGCCGCCCATGCCGGGAATGACGCCAAGCGTGATTTCGGGTTGGCCGAACTTGGCCGTGTCGGCGGCAATGATGAAATCGCACATCATCGCCAGCTCGCAGCCGCCGCCCAGCGCATAGCCCGCGACAGCGGCGATCATCGGCTTGCGCGTGCGGGTAAACTCTTCCCAGCCGACGAAGAAATCCTGCACATAGGCCTCGGCGTAGGTGACGGCCTGCATTTCCTTGATGTCGGCGCCCGCCGCAAAAGCCTTCTCGGAACCGGTGATGACCATGGCGCCGATGCCGGGATCGGCGTCGAACCCCTTTGCCGCCGTCAGCAAATCCGCCAGCACCTGCGCGTTCAGCGCGTTGAGGGCCTTGGGCCGGTTCAGCGTGATCAGGCCGACCTTGCCGCGCGTCTCGACGATGATGGTTTCATAGCTCATGGGCTGGCCTCCTGATTGCGGCACTGAAGGACCTGTCTAGCTTACCGCTGACAGGTCCGGCAATAAAAGGTCGAGCGGCCGCTTTGCACGATGCGCTTGATGTGGCCGCGACAGCCGGGCGTCGGACAGGGCTCGCCTTCGCGATCGTAGACCGCGAAGGAATGCTGGAAATAGCCCAGCGACCCGTCTGTGTGCACATAGTCGCGCAGCGAAGACCCACCGGCGGCGATCGCATCGGCGATCACCGAACGGATTGCCCCGGCCAGTCGTTCGCTCTGTTCCTTGGCCTTCTTGCCGGTCCCGGCGATGGTGCCTGCCTCGCGCAATGGCGACAGGCCGGCGCGCCACAGCGCTTCCGACACATAGATATTGCCGAGCCCGGCAATCAGCTTCTGGTCGAGCAGCGCCGCCTTCAACGGCGATCTGCGGCCCTTCATCAGAGAGGCGAGCAGGGCGCCTTCCAGCGCATTGCCGGTCGGCTCGACGCCCAGTCCCGCCAGCATCGGATGCGCCTCGGCCAGACCTTCCGCAAACAGCATGAAGCCGAAGCGACGCGGGTCGTTGAAGACCACGCGAGACTGGACGCCGACAGGCGACACGACATGGAACACCACATGGTCGTGCTTGGCATTCTTCGAGCGCTCTTGATGGAACGTGCCGGGCGTCTCTTTGTCATCAGCGGCCTCGATGCGGAACGAGCCCGACATGCCGAGATGGCAGATCAGCACCGGGCCATCGTCCAGGTGTATGGTGAGATATTTGGCGCGGCGGCCAAGCGCGATGACGGTCTTGCCGGTCAGCCGCTGCGCAAATCTCGCCGGAAACGGAAATCGGAGATCGGGCCGGCGCGCCTCGACGCGCACGATCCGCGCGCATTCCAGAACCGGCTGCAGGCCGCGCCGGACGGTTTCGACCTCGGGCAGTTCAGGCATGGCCGCCTATCGCCGCATGGAAGGAAGCGCCGTGGCGGCCGCGCGCCAGCTTGAGGTGTTCGGCGACCGTCTCGCCGATATCGGCGAAGGTGGTCCTGAGCCCGATGTCGCCGCCCGTGAGACCCGGTGCGGTGCCGATGACCGGGACGCGTTCGCGCGTGTGGTCGGTGCCTCGCCATGTCGGATCGTTGCCATGGTCGGCGGTGAGGATGAGCAGATCGCCCGGCTTCAGCTTTGCCAGTGCCTCGGGCAGCCGGCGGTCGAAGGCTTCGAGCGCTGCAGCATAGCCGGCGACGTCGCGGCGATGGCCGAAATCGGTGTCGAAGTCGACGAAATTGGCGAACACCAGGTCGCCGTCGCCGGCATCGTCCATCGCACCCAGCGCCTTGTCGAACATTGCCATGTTGCCGGGCGCCTTGCGTACTTCCGAGATACCGCGATGGGCGAAGATGTCGCCGATCTTGCCGACCGCGATCACCCGGCTGCCGCGCCCGGTCAAGCGGTCGAGCAGCGTCGGCTCAGGCGGCGGCACGGCGTAGTCATGGCGGTTGTAGGTGCGCTCGAAGGTGGCCGATGTTTCGCCCAGGAAAGGCCGTGCGATCACCCGTCCGATCTTCAGCGGATCGACCAGCCGGCGTACCGTCTTGCAGAACTCGTAGAGCCGCTCCAGGCCGAAATGAACTTCGTGCGCTGCTATCTGCAGGACGGAATCGACCGAGGTGTAGCAGATCGGCTGGCCAGTGCGGATATGCTCCTCGCCGAAGCGCTCGATGATCTCCGTGCCGGGCGCATGGCAGTTGCCGAGAATGCCCGGCACCTTACCCTCGCGGATCATCGCTTCGGTCAGTTCGGCAGGGAAGGTGGGCACCTTATCGGGGAAATAGCCCCAGTCGAACCGCACGGGCAGCCCGGCGATTTCCCAGTGACCCGACGGCGTATCCTTGCCGCTCGAAATCTCCTGCGCGGCGCCGTGGAAAGCGGAGGCTGAAACAGCGGCTTTGCTGTCGAATTGGAAGCCGGTTGCGGTTTCTGCTGCGCGGCCGAGACCGAGCGAAACCATGGTGGGCACCTTCAGCGGTCCCTCGCGCAGGCCCTCGCGATCGGCGCGGGCTTCCGCGCAGGCCAGCGCGATATGTCCGAATGTGTTCGAGCCGGCGTCGCCATAGGGTTCGGCATCGGCGGCGCCGCCAATGCCGAAAGAATCGAGAACGAAGAGGAAAGCGCGTGCCATCGGTGCCGTCATTGCCAGTCTGGTTGACCAGACATAAGGTCCCGTCGCGGCATTGGCAAATCGTAAACCAGGCGGCAACGGCCTGACGCGATGGTCGCGAAGTCGGGCAGGCGCGCTGTACGCATCCTTGAGACATGCGATGCGCTTCAAGGAACGGCGTGCGGGGCATGGATCGATGAGACGGGCTGACCTGGGTTGGAGTGCACTGGCGACCACTGTAGCGCTGCTGGCCTCGCAGCTCGCCGCGCACGCCGACTGGCGCGACCAGATCGGCACGTTTCGGATCGGCATCGTTGCCGAGCCGGGCGCCGGCAACACGGTTCCGGGTCTGGCCATGCTGACTGACGCCTACGGCAGGGCGCTCGGCATGAAGGTGGAATTCGTCGTCGCGCATGACTATGCGGCGCTGATAGAGGCACAGGCCAATGGCCGGATTCAGTACGCGGTCTATTCGGCGACCGCCTACGCCACCGCCTCGGAGCGCTGCGGCTGCGTCGAACCTCTTGTGGCGCCGGTCGATGCCGACGGTGCCACGGGCATCCGCTCCGTGCTTTTGACGCGCGACGGCAGGCTTTCCGATCTCGCGGCCCTGGAAACGCACCGCATCGCCATGGCGCCTTCCGACAATGTCGGCGGTTCGCTTCTACCGCTCGCCGGGCTGGCGGCCGACGGCATCAAGATCAGCCAGGATGCGCCATTCCTCGCTCATGCCGGCTCGGCTGCCGCCGCAGAAGCGATGCTGGTCGATGGCCAGGCCGATGCCTTGTTCGGCTGGGAGCGGGCCACGGCGGAAAACCGGACGGCGATTGCTGGCGATCAGCCGGCTGATCCGGACGGCACGGCGGCGCGACTGGAGGCGGCGGGCATTCCAGAAGCCGCGCTCCAGATCATCTGGACCTCCGGCGTGCTCAGATACGGCCCTCACGCCGTCCGCAGCGATCTCGACCCCGAAGCCAAACGCCGACTGACCGTCTTCCTCACCAATCTCAGATCGCAGTCGCCGGAAGTCTACGATTTCGTGGAATCGAAACATTCGGGAGGGTTCACGCTCGCCGCTGCGAGTGACTATGCGATGGCCGATTCCATCGTGCGCCTGGTGTCGGGCAGCACCGACAGCGGCGCGCAATAAAGCCGGGGTCGGATGGGCCAGAGCTGCTTCAGCAATCGCTGCAGGGGATCGACGTGGTCCGGCGCGGCCTGAGATAGTAGGTTTCGCTCATCGTTATCTTGCCTTCGTTGAAGGCCGAGATAAATCCGAGCGGCTTTTCGGAGCCTTCCGACCAGGAGATGATCGGTTGGTATGCTAGAGTGGTTTTGACACGAATGAGGAAAGTCCCCGCAACATTGAGCGTCGCCGGAACGGTGGTGGAAGTTGTCGGGTTGGAGTCGCGGCCAGTCTTCCCATCCAGCACGCTCCAGGACCACGCCACCTTTGCTTGCGGTATCGGATTGTTCGGGTCGGTTCTGATGTCGATTGCCGTAATGGAGATATTGGCGACCGAGCGGTTGTAAGGCTGAAGGCTGGAGTTGCCGATCTTCATGATGTCGGTGAGATCTGCGTTGACCACCGACGTTTGCTGCGTGACGAGGTCGGCAACCATGGAGCTGATGCGGCTGACCTTCTTGCTGGCCTCGATGGCTTGCGAGGCCTCCATCGTAATGAAATACATGATCAGCAAGACAGGCACGATGAGGGCAAACTCGACGGCCGCTATGCCGCGCCGATCGGAAAAAAACCGCTCCGCTCTCTTCCAGCTAACCGACATCCCCGGATGTGCCCCCGCACGAAACATGCACTTTTCCTTTTGCTTACACGTGCAATTTCAGTTGTCGAATGGCTCGTTTTGCCACGTTGTCGTCGCGTAATGCAGAGTCTTGCCGCCATCCATATTCGACATGTATTGAGCCATGAAATCGGTCATGACCGGCCAAGGGTAAAAGACCCGCAGCATGTTCTTTGATTCTGCCGGACCTATTGTAGGGGTCCCGAAAGCCGGGTCCTTGCCTGTATCCGGATCCTTGCCCGTCAGCGTGATGGTCGAGCCGGAAATCGTGAAACCCGCACTGGCTGCCCCGGCAAAGGTCTTGAACGGGCGCAGATCCACCAGCAAACCGGGGCAACCCTTCGCGACAATGATCTCGAGTCTGGCGCAGACCAAGCCCTTCAGCTTCTCTTCCGTCACATCCGCTTGCCTCAACTGGCCAGTACGCAACTGACGGGCGATATCATCGGTGATGTTGGCCATCACCTCCTGTCCGGCAAATGAAACGCAGCTCTCGAGGATGGCGAAGACGAGAGCCGCAAACGGTAGCGCAAGCATCGCGAATTCTATCGCCGTGCTGCCGCGCCGATCACGAAGGAAATGAGGGGCAAACGTCACGCGCCCTGCCTTGGCCTTGCAGATCTCGCGTTCTGAATCCTCGTCCAAAACGTCGCCCATATCCCGTTCCTGCGATCCTGATGCGGTACCGTCAGCACCACTATCAAGAACCCATTTAGCTCCGGTTTGAATGACCGTTAAATTCGACCAGGCGACATTAACCGGCCGCTAACCGACGCGGCTTTCCCGAGACAATCGAGCCAACTGAGGCGCTTACTGCCCAGCGCTCATCTCGGCTTCGGACGACTTTTCCGAGTCGCTCTTGTACGAGCTTTCGCAATAGGGCGTGCAGGACATGGTCTGTACCGAGGCGCGCCTGTAGATACGCACCGACGACGCGTCCTGGCGCACCACGGTCACCTGCTCGTCGACGATCGGGCTGCCATCGTGGTCGAGGACAACCAGATTGGTGACGCCGAACCCCTTGCCAGTCAGTACGATCGTCGATGCATCCTGGACGGAGGCGTCGGCAATCGCCGGATTGCCGACGACTATGGTGTCGGCGGGGCGTGTCAGTTTGACGATCTTGGCCTGATTCATCGTCACTTCGATGCCGGCTCCGGCCTTGGCCGGCAGCACAAAAGCCGGGACGGCGAGAAGCGCGACAAGCAGGAATGACGATTTCATGGCAGTCATCAAGGCGCTCCACAGCGGCAAAACTTGTTCAAAGAAACATGAAGGAGATTGGTGAACCAACGGTTAAACCCTTGACCGGCGCCGGGGTATTCGCACCAATCCTGCTGCCAGCTAATGTAACAATGCATCCTGCCGATAGCCGTGAAATTACAGCTCTTCACGGGCAGGCGAGCTACTGTCCAGCGTTTAGTTTACGGTTAACCACGCAAGCTGTTCGAAGCGGGAAAGGAATCGGTAAGGCTGTTTATTAAGCCGATTGAAAGAGCTTCTCCGTAGATTGGCAGCATCCGATCAACCACCACAGAAGTTGACGGAAGTGCTGTAACACGTGGAGTAGGAGCTCTCGAATGTCTAATCTCATCGCACGTTTCGCGAAGGACGAATCCGGCGCGACCGCTATCGAATACGGTCTGATCGCCGCTCTCATCGCGCTTGCCATCATGGTTGGCGCTGGTCAGCTCGGCAATGCCCTGAACGCCAAGTTCACGACCATCGCGGATTGCGTGAAGGATCCGACGAACGCTGCTTGTAAGTAATGATCTAGCATCCTGTTTCGACGGGTAGACTGGAAGGGCCGCCTCGCTGGCGGCCCTTTTGTCTTTTGAAGATCGTTTGGCTTTGGTCTTGCTGCGCCGCTTAGCGCGCTGACATTTCTCGGGATTTGACCCGGATGAGCAGAACTCACCAATCCTTAACCCAAGCCGCCTAACCTGCAGCCATCGTTGCCTTTCCAACCATGAGAGACCGATGCTCAACGCACTGATCTTCGTTGTCTTTCCGTTTTGCATGCTTTTTGCGGCGATCTCCGACGCGCTGTCGATGACAATCTCCAATCGGGTGCCGGTGCTGCTTGTGGCCGTCTTTGCCGTGGTTGCGCCACTGACGGGTATGGACTGGGCAACTTATGGCTGGCATTTCGCCGCCGGCGGCCTGGTGCTGGCCGTGACTTTCGGTCTGTTTGCGCTCGGCGGCATGGGCGGCGGCGATGCCAAGCTTTTGGCAGCCACGTCCATCTGGATGGGGCTCAACATTCACCTTGTCAATTACCTCGTGGCTTCGACGTTCATCGGTGGCCTGCTGACGCTCGCCATTCTCCTCTATCGGAAATCGCCGCTGGCGACCTACACCAGTCACAATCCGGTCCTGCGCCATTTCGCCGACGAGATGAATGGCGTTCCCTATGGCATCGCACTCGGCATTGGCGGGCTGCTGACCTATCCGGATTCGCCCTTGATGGAATGGGCATTGGCAAGGTTGGCGACCTGATGTAGCGAACCTCCTCTGCCCTTCCGGCATCGATCCTGAAAAGAGGCGGCTTGGCCGCCTTTTTCATTTGTCGGAGCATGGTCGTGTGATTATGTAAACCTTGAATTAATCACGATCGTAAGCATTGTATTAACCTTGTTTTGACGATTGCCGCTGCAAAGTCCGGCCTGGCTAGGTGGTTGCCTAAAGGCGAGGGTTCGGACAGATGCCAGCATCCCGACTGATCATTCTGGGCGTGGCGGTGGCCGCGGCGGGTGGTGCAGGTTATGTTGCCAAGAATATGGTGGCGGTCCCGCCCCAGCAGGTCGTCGTCGATGCCCCGCAGGCGCCGGCCATCGCCTTGCAGGATGTGCTCGTGCTTTCCGGCGACGTGCCGATGGGAAGCCCGCTTGAGAACAATCTCAGCTGGGAGTCCTGGCCGTCCGATGGCATCAATGCGAATTTCATCACCCGTGCCGCCGAACCCGAAGCGCGGGAGAAGCTGAAGGGCTCCGTCGCCCGCATGGCGATGTACACCGGTGAGCCGCTGCGGCGCTCCAAGCTGATCGGCGAGGGGCAGAGCTTCATGTCTTCGATCCTGCCCACCGGCATGCGTGCCGTCGCCACCGCGATCTCGGCCGACACGTCGGCAGGCGGCTTTATCCTGCCTAACGATTTTGTCGACGTCATCATGACCCGCAGATCCGACACCGGCAACGCCGGTAGCGGATTCACCACCGAGACCATCCTCAAGAACATCCGCGTCCTGGCGATCGATCAGACCATCCAGGAGGACGAGGAAGGCAAGAAGACCAGGGTCGGACAGACGGCGACGCTGGAGCTGACGCCGCAGCAGGCCGAGATCATCACCGTCGCCCAGCAGATGGCCGATCGCCTGACGCTGGCGCTGCGCTCGATCACCGACAACAAGGAAAAGGGTACCGATGAAGCCGACTACCTCGTTTCCGGCAATGGGCGGCGCGGAACGGTGCGGTTGATCAAATCGGGCGAAGTTTCCGAAGTAGGGGCAAGGAAATGAGGTTAGTCGCTAGACTGCCGGTCACCATGGCTGCGGCCATCGGCCTGCTTTTTCTCGGAGCCCATGCAAGTGGCCTCGTCGACGCCAAGGCCGCCGCAAAGAGCGTCGGGGTCACGGCCTCGACGGCTACGCAACGTGTCAAGCTTGGCCTCAACAAATCGGTGGTCATCGACCTGCCGAGCGACGCCTACGACATCCTGGTCGCCAACCCCGCGGTCGCCGATGCCGTGACCCGTACGGCAAGGCGGATCTATCTGTTCGGCAAGTCGGTGGGCGAAACCAACATCTTCGTCTTCGGTCCCAATGGCGAGCAGATTGCCAGCCTGGATCTGGCCGTTGAACGCGACGTCGCCGGATTGGAAGACTACCTCAAGCGCTTCCTTCCGAATGCCGAGATCAAGGTCGAGTTGCTGAACGACAACGTCGTCCTGACCGGGACGGTGGACACGCCGCTCGACGCCAAGCGCGCCGTCGACCTGGCAACCATCTTCGTGTCCGGCGGTGAAGCGACAACCGGCCAGTATTCGCAGACTGCGGCCGGCGGTTCCGCCAATGGCGGCGTCGACATCGACAATCCGGATTCCGCACGCCGGGTGTCGAAGATCGTCAACCTGCTGCAGATCATCGGCGACGACCAGGTGACGCTGAAAGTGACCGTGGCCGAAGTCAGCCGCTCGGTGATGAAGCAGCTCGCCGTCAACATGGTTGGCAAAGGCAGCTCCAACGGCATCAGCTTCAATGCGACCAGTGACACCTTCCCCGGCCTAGGCAAGCCGTTGTCGAGTTCGGGGGTCAATTTCGCCACCTCGGCTCTGCAGGGCTACATCACTGCGATGGAGCAGTCCGGCGTCATGAAAACGCTGGCCGAGCCTACTTTGACGGCCGTCTCCGGCGAGAAGGCGACCTTCAGGGTCGGCGGCGAGTACAATATGGTCAGCGCCGTTACAAACGCCAAGTCGGACGCCAATCAGAATGCCGACAGGGTTTGGACGGCTCAGAAAATCGAATACGGCATCGGCCTGGAATTTCAGCCTGTAGTGCTGTCGCCCGGTCGCATCAGCCTGAAGGTCAGGACGTCGGTTTCCGAACCGACCACCGAAGGCGCGGTCTCTTTCGGAGACACCAATATCATATCGCTGCGTAAACGTTTGGCCGACACGACCGTGGAACTGCCTTCGGGTGGATCGATGATGATAGCCGGCCTCGTCCGCGACGACGTCAGGCAGGCCGTAAACGGCTTGCCCGGACTGACCAAAATCCCGGTGCTCGGCACGCTGTTCCGCAGCCGCGATTTCGTCCGCAACGAAAGCGAGCTGGTCATCATCATCACGCCCTATCTGGCGCGGCCGGTGGCGCGCAACGACCTGGCCAAGCCGGACGACAATTTCAACGCCGCCGGCGATGGCCCGGCCATGTTCCTTGGCCGCGTCAACCGCGTCTACGGCACCATGCAGACCGACAAGCCCAACGGCCGCTACCACGGCGTTGTCGGCTTCATCTACAAGTAAGCGGGGAGCGGACATGTCTCAGTCAGCATCGAAGGCCATAGCGGTCGCCACGACAGTGCGGTCCGGTGGTGCGCGGATCAGCCGATCGGCAATGCCGATCCTGGCGATCGCGATCGCGGCCTCGCTCGCCGGTTGTGCCAAGCGCGACAGCATCACGGTCGGGGCGATTCCCGATGATTATCGCACCACGCATCCGATCGTGATTGCCGAGAAGAACCAGAAGCTGGACCTCCCGGTCGGCGCCGGCGATCGCGGCATGACCGGCTCGCAGCGCGACACGCTTCTAGGCTTCCTTGACGGCTACGACAGGAGCGCTGCCCCGGCGCTGACGATCGCAATCCCGATCGGCTCGGCCAATGAGGTGGCGGCGACTGCCGCGGCGCGCGATTTCGCCAGGCTGGCGGTTGCCGGCGGCATCAAGCGAAACCGGATCGTGGTGACCTCCTACCAGTCGGTTTCCCCGGAAGCCTCGGCGCCTATCCGCGTTTCCTATATTTCGGTGAGAGCCCAGACCGACAAATGCGGGCGCTGGCCCGAAGACATCCTCGCAACCTCCGAAAACAAGCACTACGCCGATTACGGCTGCTCCTCTCAAAACAACCTCGCTGCGCAACTCGCCAATCCGGCCGATCTGCTCGGGCCAAGAAAGTCGTCCGATATCGACGCCGAGAACCGCGGCGCGGTGATCGACGTCTATCGCGGCAGAGGTATTTCGGACGAGTTCCTCGGCAGTTCGGAAGTGACGTATTAGGAGCGCCGGTCCCGCGTAGAGACCGGAAAGAGAAGTCACGGAAAAGAGCATGACGATGAGCAATCTTGCCTACGACACGCCCGGAGACGGCGGCGACAGCTCGCAATCGGACGTTGCAGCGATGCAGGCGCTGCGGCCGGTGCCGCGTATTTCTATTCAGGCATTTTGCGAGACGGAAGGTGTCGCGCATCCGGTGGAGCGGGCCGGCGAGGATCGCCGCATGGCCAAGGCGCATCTGAAAGTGCATATGGGCGGCATCGCCACGGCGATCGAATTCTACCAGTCGGCGCCGACGCCGAACCTGATCCTGCTGGAATCGCGCAGCGAACCGAAGCAGTTGCTGGAGCAGCTTGCCCAGCTTTCCGAATATTGCGATCCCTCCTCGAAAGTCGTGGTGATCGGCCACTACAACGATGTCGGTCTTTACCGCGAACTCATCCGCTTCGGTATTTCCGAATATGTCATCGCGCCGGTGTCGATGGCCGATATCGTCTCCGTGGTTTCATCGATCTTCGTCGATCCGGAAGCCGAGCCGATCGGCCGCTCGATCGCCTTCATCGGCGCCAAGGGCGGCGTCGGCTCCTCGACCATCGCCCACAATGTAGCGTGGGCGATGTCATCGCTGTTCAAGTCGGAAGTGGTCGTCGCCGATCTCGACCTGGCTTTCGGGACGGCCAACATAAATTTCGACCAGGACCCTGCGCAAGGCATCGCCGAAGCCGTGTTTTCGCCCGAACGAGTCGACGAGGTCTATCTCGACCGGCTGCTTGCCCAGTGCGCCGAACATCTGTCGCTGCTCGCCGCGCCCTCCACCCTCGAACGTGTCTATGATTTCGATCCCGATGCCTTCACGCAACTCATCGACACCGCGCAGCGCAGCGTGCCGCTGCTGGTGCTCGACATTCCCCATGTCTGGACCGGCTGGACCAAGAACACGCTGATCAAGGCAGACGAGATCGTCATTACGGCGACGCCGGAACTGGCCAATCTGCGCAACACCAAGAACCTGGTCGATATGTTGANAGACGAGATCGTCATTACGGCGACGCCGGAACTGGCCAATCTGCGCAACACCAAGAACCTGGTCGATATGTTGACGAGGCTTCGCCCGAACGATCCGCCGCCGAAACTGATCATCAACCAGGCCGGCGTACCGAAGCGACCCGAGATATCCGCTTCCGACTTCGCCGAACCGCTCAGCCTCACGCCGATGTCGGTCATCGCCTTCGACCCGTTGTTGTTTGGAAATGCCGCCAACAACGGCCGCATGCTGGGCGAGATGGATGCCAGGAGCCCGGTCGTCGGCATGATCAACGAAATCGCGCATGTCCTGACCGGTCGCAGCGAAATCAAGGCCAGGAAGAAGGCAGGCCTGGGCGGCCTGCTCGGCAAGCTCTCGCGTAACAAGAAATGACGCTCCCCTCCAAATCAAGAAGTAGAGCATGATGTCGTCCGAAAACCGCTTCGGCATCATGTTCTGGACGGAATTGGTAGTCGATCATGTTTGGTAAAAGAGGCTCCGACGACGGCGGCCGGTTCACCCCGGAGTTCCGTCAGCCAGCACCGGCGCCAGCGGCGCCGGCCACTGCAACGCCTGCGGACATGGCGGTACTTGCCCGGCCCGCGGCAGCGCCGCCTGGAGCGCCGGGAACCCCGCCAACTCGCCGTGCCGTTGAGGCGCCATCGATGGCGCCGGAGCCGCCAAAAAAGATCCAGCGCGAAAAAAGTGAAACCTACTACGACACCAAGAGCCAGGTCTTCTCCGCGCTCATCGACACCATTGACCTGTCGCAACTCGCCAAGCTCGATCCCGAGAGCGCGCGCGAGGAAATCCGCGACATCGTCAACGACATCATCGCCATCAAAAATTTCGCAATGTCGATCGCCGAGCAGGAAGAGTTGCTCGAGGACATCTGCAACGATGTGCTGGGCTACGGCCCGCTGGAGCCGCTGCTCGCCCGCGACGATATCGCCGACATCATGGTCAACGGCTCCAAGAACGTCTACATCGAAGTCAATGGCAAGGTCGAACAGACCGGCATCCGCTTCCGCGACAATCAGCAGCTGCTCAACATCTGCCAGCGCATCGTCAGCCAGGTTGGCCGCCGCGTCGACGAATCGAGTCCGATCTGCGACGCCCGCCTACCCGACGGCTCCCGCGTCAACGTCATCGCCCCGCCGCTCTCCATCGACGGCACCGCGCTCACCATCCGCAAGTTCAAGAAGGACAAGCTGACGCTCGATCAGCTGGTCAAGTTCGGCGCCATCTCGCCGCAGGGCGCCGAGATCCTCAAGATCATCGGCCGCGTCCGCTGCAACATCGTCATCTCCGGCGGTACCGGCTCCGGCAAGACGACGCTGCTCAACTGCCTGACCAACTATATCGACCGCGAGGAACGCGTCATCACCTGCGAGGACTCGGCCGAACTGCAACTGCAGCAGCCGCACGTGGTGCGTCTCGAAACCCGCCCGCCCAATCTCGAGGGCGAAGGCGAGGTGACCATGCGCGACCTGGTCAAGAACTGCCTGCGCATGCGGCCCGAACGCATTATCGTCGGCGAAGTGCGCGGACCGGAGGTTTTCGACCTGCTGCAGGCGATGAACACCGGCCATGACGGGTCGATGGGAACGATCCACTCCAACAGCCCGCGCGAATGCCTGAACCGTATCGAATCGATGATCGCCATGGGCGGCTATTCGCTGCCGCAGAAGACCGTGCGTGAAATCGTCGTCGGCTCCATCGATGTCATCATCCAGGCAGCACGCCTTCGCGACGGCTCGCGCCGCATCACCCACATCACCGAGGTGATCGGCATGGAAGGCGACGTCATCATCACGCAGGATATCGTGCTCTACAACATCAAGGGCGAGGACTCGAATGGAAGGCTGCTTGGCGAGCACGTGTCGACCGGCATCGGCCGTCCGCACTTCTGGGATCGCGCCCGCTACTATGGCGAGGAACAGCGCCTCGCCAATGCGCTGGAATCGATGGAGAAACGCGCTGACTGACGCATATCGAGGTTGGAAGCAATTCCAGAAAAAGTGTGAAGCGGTTTTCCCGGGAAAAGCGCGTAGTGCTTTCCCTTGGGAATTGCGTCAAAACAAAGCGATAGCGCATATCGCCGTTTCCTTGAAACGGCGATATGCGCTGGGGACCGAGGTCGATGTTCGGAATTGACACCACCGTACTGGCGTTCATCGTGCTCGCCGGCTTCAGCGCCGGTGCGGTCGCCTATGCCTTCCTGTTCACCAAGATGAGCAACGAGAAGCAGGCCGGCAAGCGGCTCGAGACGATCAAGGCCGCCGAGACCGATCGTTCGGTCGTCAAGGCTTCGCGCGACCGTGTCGCGGAGGCGGTCAAGCGGCGTAAATCTGTCCAGGACACGCTGAAACAGCTCGACGAAAAGCAGAAAACCAACGAACTCGCCGTCAAGAAGCCGCCGTTAAAGGCCCAGATTCGTCAGGCCGGCATGCAGGTCTCGATCGAGCGTTTCTATATCTACTCCGTCATTTGCGGCATCGCGCTGACGGTGCTTGCCTATCTCGCCGGCGCGCCGCTTCTGGTCCTGCCGGGCGCGCTGCTGGCGGGGGCGCTCGGCCTGCCGCGCTGGTTCGTCTCGTTTCGCCGCGCGCGCCGGGTCAAGGCGTTCCTCAACGAATTTCCCAACGCCCTCGACATCATCGTGCGCGCCGTCAAATCCGGCCTGCCGCTCAACGACGCCATTCGCCTGATCGCCAGTGAATCGCCGGAGCCGGTCAAGACCGAGTTCCGCCGGATCGTCGATTCACAGCAGATTGGCATGTCCATCCCCGATGCCACCTTGCGCATGGCTGAAACCATGCCGTGCAGCGAGGCAAGCTTCTTCGGCATCGTTATCCAGATCCAGTCACAGGCCGGCGGTAATCTCTCCGAGGCGCTTGGCAACCTGTCGCGCGTGCTTCGCGATCGCAAGAAGATGAAGGCCAAGGTCCAGGCGCTTTCCATGGAAGCCAAGGCGTCGGCCGTCATCATCGGCGCGCTGCCTTTTGTCGTCGCCCTTCTCGTCTATCTGTCGAGCCCGAACTACATCATGCCGCTGTTCACCACCAGCACCGGCAATCTGATCCTCGGCTGTTCCGGCGTCTGGATGTCGATCGGCATTCTGGTGATGCGCAAGATGATGAACTTTGAAGTTTAGGCCGACCGTGGAAAGCTCGAACGAAAAGACTGAACACGAATGACCGACCAAGTCGTAAAATCGCTGACCGATCCTGCCTTCCTGATCGCGTTGCTGGTCGGCATTGCGGTGTTCGCGACCGTCTTCACGGTGCTGCCGGCCCTTGGTGGCAATCAGCTCAAGACGCGCATGAGATCGGTGGCGCTGGAGCGTGACGAATTGCGCGCCAAGCAGCGCGCGCGGCTTGCCAATGAAGCCGATCGTCGCCGCAAGGGGCTGCGCGAAGAGCAGTCGATCGGCATGCGCAACATCGTCGACAGGCTGGACCTGCGGCGTGCGTTGGCCGATGAAGGCACGTTGCAGAAGCTCAAGGTGGCGGGCTTTCGTGGCCAGAACCCGCTGACGCGCTTCCTGTTCTTCCGCCTGATCCTGCCTTTTGTCGGTTTCGCGCTGGCAGCGATCTATCTGTTCGTGCTCGGCGGACTGCCGGACCGGCCGGCCTTCGTGAAACTGTTCGTCTGCATCCTTGTCGCCTACGCGGGTTTCTACGCGCCGATCCTTTACGTCAACAATCGTGCCGCCAAGCGCAAGCAGTCGATCCAGGCGGCGTGGCCGGATGCGCTGGACCTGATGCTGATCTGCGTCGAATCGGGCATGTCGGTCGAGGCTGCCTTGCGCAAGGTCTCCGAGGAGATCGGTTCGCAGTCGGTCGCGCTGGCGGAGGAATTCGTGCTGACCAACGCCGAACTCTCTTATCTGCAGGAGCGCAGGCAGGCTTATGAAAACCTCTCGGCTCGTACCGGCCTGGAATCGGTGAAGTCAGTGTCCCAGGCGCTGGTCCAGGCCGAACGCTACGGCACCCCCGTGGCGCACGCATTGCGCGTGCTGGCCTCGGAAAGCCGCGACATGCGCATGAATGCCGCCGAGAAGAAGGCCGCCGCCCTGCCGCCGAAGCTTACCGTGCCGATGATCCTGTTCTTCCTGCCGGTTTTGTTCGCCATCATTCTGGGCCCAGCCGGCATTCAGGTCAGTCAGCGCGGCATCTTCGGCGACCAGCACAATTCCTCAAGCCAGTAGGCCTCGGTTGCAGCCATACAAAAGAGCCGCACTGCCAATGCAGTGCGGCTCTTGGCTTTCAGCGTTGATGCGTGGACGGATTTGCGCTGTGCGGAGCCGGCGCCCATGCGGCGCTCAGTTGGTCGCCGGCTTTGCCTTGTCCTGATCCTTGAGTTGGCTCCAGGCGTTCTGCTGGGCAAGCATCTGGCGAAGATAGGCTACATTGGCTTGCGCCTGTTCGGGCGAAAGCTCCTGCGAGGCGATCTTCTCGGCCTCGTCGAAGCGGCCCTGCAGTCCCACGACCAGCGCAAGGTTCTGGCGCACCCGGCTGTCGGCATTCGGTTGCTGGGCTGCCGAGCGCATATAGGTCTCGGCGGTGCGCAGATCGCCTTCCAGCACATAGGACATGCCGAGATTGGAAAGGATCGAGGGTTCGTTCGGCTTGAGGTCCAGCGCCTTGCGGTAGTTCTGGCGCGCTTCATCCTTCTGGCCAAGCTGGTCGAGAATGGCGGCCTCGGCCGACATCAGCCGCCAGTCCGGATATTCCGGTGTCTGCGCCCGGCGCACGGCGTCGAGCGCCGGCTCGAACTGGCCGTTGGCGGCCAGCGCCTTGCCGTAGGCGGCAAGCACGTCGCGGTCCTTGGGGTAGGCGATCGCCAGCTTGCGCATCACGGCAAGCGACTGGTCGGCATCGCCGTCCATCTGGAGCGCCGCCGCAAAATTTGTCGCCAGCCGCTTGTCGTTGGGGTTCTTTGCGTAGGATACGCCGAGCCGCCCGGTCGCCCCGTGCAACTCGCTGGCCGACATGGTTTCCAGCGGTTTGCCGCTGGTGCGCCCGATCGAGCCGGTCGTGAGCTTGCTGGTTCCGCACCCCGCAGCACCGGCCGCCAACGCCATCAGCAGCGCTGTGGTCACCAGCCGTTTACCCGTGACGTTCATCCTGCGGTTGGTGGGCATCGGCACGGGGCTCTCCATTCCTGCGCGTGGCCATTCACGTGGCCATCTTCATCCCCGCAGAAATATTCTGTTAACCCTAACGGACAGTTAAAAAGCGAGCCGTCGGATCGGTGAACGGCCCGCCGGAAGCCACTGGCCTGGCACGTCCCATGCCCGGCTCTGTGCATAGATGTTGAAATCATTCGACGTCCCTGTCACTTGACTGAGGACGATCTGCAAGCCTCCCGGAGACCATCGAATGCCTGTCGAACTCATCGAGACACTAAGCACTGCCTTGCCGGTCCATCTGGTCGCGAGGGATGGACTGGAGGCTTTGGCGCTTTCGCCTTCCACGATCGCATGGGCGGCCGCCAACGGCTTTTCCGGCGAAGCCGGCAGGACGCTGGCCCTGCCCGGCGACAACGGTTCCCTTGCCGGCGCCTTGTTCGGCGTCGGTGATGGCGAGGGGGCGCTGGCCGTCGGCATGCTGGCGAGAGCCTTGCCGGAAGGCGACTGGCATTTTGCCGCCGCTCCAGCCGAGCCGGAACTCGCGGCCATAGCCTTGGTGCTCGGCGGTTACATCTTCACTCGCTACGGCAAGAAATCAGGCAAGACGCTGCGTTTTGCGCTGCCGCTCGGCGTAGATGCAGGACGTGTCCGGCGCATCGCCGACGGCGTCTTCCTGGCGCGCGACCTCGTCAACACGCCGACCAGCGACATGGGACCGGACGAGTTGGAGAAGGCCGTGCGGACCCTGGCGGCCACTCACGAGGCCGAGGTATCGGTGATCAAGGGCGATGATCTCCTGAAGCAGAATTTCCCGATGATCCATGCGGTCGGCCGGGCCTCGGTCGGAGCGCCGCGCCTGATCGACATGGTTTGGGGACCGGAAGGCGCGCCGAAGGTGACGCTGGTCGGCAAGGGTGTCTGTTTCGACACTGGCGGCCTCGACATCAAGCCGTCCTCGGGCATGCTCTTGATGAAGAAGGATATGGGCGGCGCCGCCAATGTGCTGGGCCTGGCCTCGATGATCATGGCTGCCGGGCTGAAGGTGCGGCTGCGCGTCCTGATCCCGGCGGTCGAGAATTCGATTGCCGGCAACGCTTTCCGGCCTGGAGATGTACTGACCAGCCGCAAGGGCATTACCGTCGAGATCGGCAACACCGACGCCGAAGGGCGGTTGGTGCTGGCCGACGCGCTGGCGCTGGCCGATGACGAGGAGCCGGAACTGCTGATCGACATGGCGACGCTGACCGGGGCAGCGCGTGTCGCGCTCGGGCCCGATCTGCCGCCTTTCTACACTGGCGACGAAGCGCTGGCGTCCGAACTGGCTGCGGCCTCCATGGCCGTCGAGGATCCGTTGTGGCGCATGCCGTTGTGGCGGCCCTATGACGCCAGGCTGGCGTCGAAGATCGCCGACATCAACAACGTCACCACCGACGGCTTCGCCGGTTCGGTCACCGCGGCGCTTTTCCTCAAGCGCTTTGTCGAACGGACAACGGGCTGGGCGCACTTCGACATCTTCGCCTGGAACCCGTCCGATCGCCCCTACGGACCCGCCGGCGGCGAGGCGCAAGGCATCCGTGCACTGGAGCGGGTCATTTCGAGGCGCTATGCCTGACGCCCTGAGACGGCCACCAAAACTGAAACGGAACCGAAACAATTTGCCGTCATGCTCGGGCGATGTCGATTTCGATGCGTCCGAGCCAGGCGATGCGGCTGTGGCAGCAGGTGATGCTGTCGCAGGTGCGCGCCGGCGCGCCAGATCTCACCATGCGCCAGACGGCGATCCTGTTCACCATCTATCTCGACCCGCCGCCGCACACGGTGCGCGGTCTAGCCGCCCGCCTCAATGTTACCAAGCCGGTTATCACCCGCGCCCTCGACACGATGGGTGCGCTGAAACTGGTGTCACGCCATCGCGACGAGCTCGACAAGCGCAATGTGCTGATCCGGCGCACGGTCGAAGGCGCGCTCTTTGTCGAGCGCTTCGGGGATGGTATCGTTGCCAGGGCTCATGAACTGCCCATCTGATCAATCCATGAATTAGAACGAGTACCGATTTGACTGCCAGGGATGCCCGCCTCCACGCCTTCCGTTCCGACCTCGCCGATGCAAGGCTGAAAGGGGAGGTTTCGGCCGATCGCTTCGTCACCGGCCGTCGGGCTCGGATCACGGCCTCCGTGGCTGACGTGCGCAAGGCACCGCGCCCGGATGCCGGCGTCAACACGCAGGTACTGTTCGGCGACGATGTGCTTGTCTTCGAGGAAGCCGAGGGATGGGCCTGGGTCCAGGCCGAACGTGACGGCTATGTCGGCTACGTCGGCGCCACCATGCTGGGCGCACCCGAGCATGCGCCAACCCACATCGTCACGGCGCCGCGCACTTTTCTCTATCCAGGCCCGGATCTGCGCTTTCCGATCAGCGGGCAATTGTCGATGGGCTCGACGGTGACGGTGAGGGGCGCTGCCGAAACGCGCGGCACGCACTATGCGCTGTTGCCTTCCGGCGAGGCGCTGATCGCCGGCCATGTGCGCCCGGTCAGCGATATCGCCGCCGACTATGTCTCGGTCGCCGAGATGTTTATCGGCACGCCCTATCTCTGGGGCGGCACCTCCGGCTTCGGCATCGACTGTTCTGGCCTCGTGCAACTGGCCATGCGCATGGCCGGCCGCAATGTGCTTCGAGATTCCGACATGCAGGCGGCAGGCCTGGGCGAGCCGCTCGATCCGGGATCCGATTATGCCGGGCTAAAACGCGGTGACCTCGTGTTCTGGAAGGGGCATGTCGCCGTTATGGCCGACGCCGAGACCATGATCCACGCCAACGGCCACACCATGCTGGTCTCGCGCGAAGGGCTGAAGGATGCGGTTGATCGGATTGGGTATCTCTATGGCGGGCCGACTGGGTTTCGGCGGCCTTAGCGCCTCTTCCTTCGCCCCGTTCACGGGGAGAAGGTGCCCGAAGGGCGGATGAGGGGCGGCGCCAGCGATTGAAAGCTCGCGCTGTCCCTCACGTGCCTGCCGGCATCCTCTCCCCGTACGGGGTGAGGGCAACTCACCCGATCACCTTTTGTTCCGATTTTCCTTGGCGATCGCGCGCCGTCGCGCTACCTCTTTCGCGTGACCGAGCAGCCGCGCCTTGCCAAACAAAATGCCGCCGTCCTTCTGCCCGAGCCATTCATCAGATGGTTTGGCGAAAAAGGCTGGTCGCCGCGCGCTCACCAGATCGAGCTGCTGGCGAAGGCTCAAGCCGGGCAATCGGTGCTCTTGATCGCACCGACCGGCGCCGGCAAGACACTGGCCGGCTTCTTGCCATCGTTGACCGAACTGGCCAACCGCCCCAGACGCAAAGCCGGTATGGCACGGCGCGGCATCCATACGCTCTACATCTCGCCGCTGAAGGCGCTGGCCGTCGACATCGAGCGCAACCTCGGCAAGCCGGTGGAGGAGATCGGCCTGCCCGTCACCATCGAGACGCGCACCGGCGACACGCCTTCCCACAAGCGGCAGCGCCAGAAGCTGGCGCCGCCCGATATCCTGCTCACCACGCCCGAGCAATTGGCGCTGCTGATTGCGGCCGGCGATGCCGGGCGCTTCTTCGAGGATCTGCGCTATGTCGTGCTCGACGAGTTGCATTCGCTGGTGACATCGAAACGCGGCCATCTGCTGGCGCTCGGGCTGGCGCGGCTGCGCAGCATCGTGCCCGGCCTGCAGACGATCGGTCTGTCGGCAACGGTGGCCGAGCCCGACGAGTTGCGGCGCTGGCTGGTGAGCCAGAATCCGCCCAAAGGCCTGGCAAGTCCCGATATGTCTGAGCTCATCGTCGTAACCGGCGGCGCGAAGCCCGAAATCTCGATCCTCGATTCGGAAGAGCGCGTGCCATGGGCCGGCCATTCGGCGCGCTATGCGACGCCGGAAATCTACCGCGAGATCAAGCGCCACAAGACCACCCTGCTGTTCGTCAACACCCGCAGCCAGGCCGAGCTGCTGTTTCAGGAATTGTGGCGGGTCAACGAGGATACCTTGCCGATCGCGCTGCATCACGGCTCGCTCGATGTCACCCAGCGCCGCCGCGTCGAGAAGGCGATGGGAGACAATGCCTTACGTGCCATCGTTGCCACCTCGACGCTCGATCTCGGCATCGATTGGGGCGACGTCGATCTGGTCGTGCATGTCGGGGCGCCCAAGGGCGCCAGCCGGCTGGCGCAGCGCATCGGCCGTGCCAACCACCGCATGGACGAGCCGTCGAAGGCGATCCTCATCCCGGCCAATCGTTTCGAGGTGCTGGAGTGCCGGGCAGCGCTGGACGCCAACTATCTGGGCGCCCAGGATACGCCGCCGCTGGTCAATGGCGGGCTCGATGTGCTGGCCCAGCATGTGCTGGGCTGCGCCTGCGGAGCGCCGTTTCGCGCCGACGATCTCTACGAGGAAGTGCTGACAGCAGCGCCCTATGCCAGCCTCGACCGGCCGACATTCGACCGCGTCATCGATTTCGTCGCCACCGGCGGCTACGCACTGAAGAACTACGAGCGCTACGCCCGCATCCGCCTCAACAAGGACGGCATGTGGCGGGTCTCCAATCCCCGCGTCGCGCAGCAATATCGGCTGAACGTCGGCACCATCATCGAGGTGCCGGCGCTCAATGTGCGTTACGTCAAGGCCGGCAGCAAAGGCTCGGCTTCGCACGGCGGCCGGGCTCTGGGCAAGATCGAGGAGGCCTTCCTCGAAACGCTGACGCATGGCGACACCTTCATGTTTGCCGGCAAAGTGCTGCGCTTCGAAGGCATCCGCGAGAACGAATGCTTCGTCTCGAATGCGCCGGGAAGCGACGCCAAGGTTCCTTATTATGGCGGCGGCAAATTTCCGCTTTCGACTTACCTCGCCGAGCAGGTGCGCGCCATGCTGGACGACCCGCAGCGCTGGAAGAAGCTGCCCGAGCAGGTATCGGACTGGCTGCGGTTCCAGGCCGACAAATCGGAATTGCCCAAACGCGACGACCTCTTGATCGAGACCTTTCCGCGCGGCAACCGTCACTATCTCGTCGCTTATCCTTTCGAGGGCAGGCTGGCGCACCAGACGCTCGGCATGCTGCTCACCCGCCGGCTGGACAGGGCCGGCGCCAGGCCGCTTGGCTTCGTCGCCACCGACTACGCATTGGCCATCTGGTCGCTGGGCGATATGGGCGCGATGTTCAAATCGCGGAAACCTTCGCTTGGCGCTCTGTTCGACCAGGACATGCTGGGCGACGACCTCGAGGCTTGGCTGGCCGACAGTTGGCTGCTCAAGCGCACCTTCCGCAACTGCGCGCTGATTTCAGGCCTGATCGAGAAACGTCACCCCGGCCAGGAGAAAAGCGGCCGCCAGGTCACCGTCTCGACCGATCTGATCTATGACGTGCTGCGCAGCCATGAGCCCGACCACATCCTGCTGCAGGCGACGCGCGCCGACGCGGCGACCGGTCTGCTCGATGTCAGCAGACTTGCCGACATGCTCTCGCGTATCCAGGGTCGAATCGTGCATAAGGCACTCGAACAGATATCGCCGCTGGCCGTGCCGATCATGCTCGAAATCGGCAAGATGCCGGTGAACGGCGAGGCCGACGAAACGCTGCTGATGGATGCCGCGACTTTGGTCGAGGAAGCCATGGGTCCTGGGATGGTTGAGGAATGAATTTTTCGCTGGCGCGGGCATCGCTGATCGCCGAGGCCGACTTTGTCGGCATCGCGGGCGAGCGCGCGGTCTGTGATTCGCGCGGCGTGCTCTATTTCCCCGATCTGAGGCTGCTCGCGGTCTCCGACCTGCATCTGGAAAAGGGCTCGTCCTTCGCCAGGCGCGGCGCACTGATCCCGCCCTACGATACCGGCGCCACTCTGCTCCGGCTGCAGGCGGTAATCGCGGACTATCAGCCGGCCATCGTCATCAGCCTGGGCGACTCCTTCCACGACGGCGGCGGCGCCGAGCGCATGCATCAAACCTTCCGCGATCGGCTGGAAGCATTGATGGCCGGCCGCGACTGGTTCTGGGTCGCCGGCAACCATGACCCGGAAGCGCCGGCGGATTTGCCCGGCGAGACGGTGCGCGAACTCGCCATCGGCTCGCTGCTGTTCCGCCACGAGCCGTCGAAGATAAGAACCGAGGGCGAAGTTGCCGGCCATCTTCACCCTTGCGCCCGCATCGTCCAGCAGGGCCGCTCGGTGCGGCGGCGCTGCTTTGCCGGCGATGGCGGCCGCATGATCATGCCGGCCTTCGGCGCTTATACCGGCTCGCTCAACGTGCTCGACCGCGCCTATGCCGGCCTGTTCCGCCGCGAGACGTTGATGGCCTATATGATGGGCGCCGCGCGCATCTTCGCCATTTCCGGTTCGATGCTGCGGCCGGGCTGAGTTTCTACGGTATAAGCACGGTTGCGCCTGTCGTCTGCCGTGCCTCGAGCCGGCGATGCGCCTCCGCCACTTCGGCAAGCGGCATGCTTGTGTGCACCGGGATTTTCACTGCGCCGCTGAGGACGACGCTGAACAGATCCTCGCTCATGGCGACGACGTCCTCACGCCTGGCGAGATGATGGAACAGCAACTGCCAGGTGGCGAACAGCGAACCCTTTTGCATCAAAAGCATGATGTCGAATGGCGGGATCGACCCCGACGCTGTGCCGTAGCTGACGAAGGTGCCGAACGGCCGCAGGCAGTCGAGTGAGGCGGGGAAGGTCGCGTTGCCGACGCCGTCATAGACGACGTGGCAGCCTTCGCCGTTGGTGACCTCTTTCACCCGTGCGGCGAAATTCTCTTTGCTGTAGTCGATGACATGGTCGCAGCCATTGGCGCGCGCAAGTTCGGCCTTTTCGGGTGAACCGACCGTGCCGATGACGGTCGCGCCGAGATGTTTGGCCCATTGCGTCAGGATGAGGCCGACGCCGCCCGCCGCGGCATGCACCAGGATGGTATGGCCCGCCTCGACGCGAAACGTGCGGCGCAGCAGATATTGCGCCGTCAGCCCTTTCAGCATCATCGCCGCACCTGTCTCGAAATCGATGGCGTCGGGCAGATGCACGACGAAATGCGCGGGCACGATGCGTTCTTCGGCATAGGCGCCGAGCGTCTCGACATAGGCGACTCGGTCGCCAGGCGCGAAGCCGCTGACGCCTTCACCGACGGCGACGATTTCGCCGGCGCCTTCATTGCCGGGAATGAATGGCAGAGCGGGCGGCGCGTATTCGCCGGTGCGAAAATAGATGTCGACGAAGTTGAGGCCGACCGCCCGGTTGCGCACGCGCACGTCGCCCGGTCCGGGCTGGCCGATGTCGACATCTTCGTAGGCGAGCATATCTGGCCCGCCATGGCGGTGAACACGGATCGCTTTCATGGTTTTCTTCCCTGCGCTGTTTCTCTTGAGTGTGAGATAGCGCGTGGCGAGATATCATTGTAGACTGATACCTATGACATCAGAGTTCAAATAAAATGATATCTGAGCAGATCGGCCTCGACCTTCTCCGCACCTATGTCGCGGTCTGCCGGCAAGGTAGCCTGAGCAGGGTCGCCGCGCAGACCGGCAAGACCCAATCGGCGATGAGCATGCAGATGCGCCGGCTGGAGGGCCTGCTCCAACGGCACTTGTTCCAGCGCACCGGCCGCGGTGTCGTACCGACTGCGGCGGGAGAGCTCTTTCTGGGATACGCGACCCGCATCCTCGCTCTCGGCGACGAAGCGGTGGCGCGTCTGCAGCAGGCTAGCATTGGCGGCGGCGTGCGTATTGGTCTTGCCGAAGAGGTCACCACGGCCGCGCTTTCGGCCGCGCTTGGGCGGCTGCATCGCACCTATCCCGACATCAGCCTCGACGCGATGGTCGAGCACAGCGTCGCGCTGGGACGGCTGTGGAGCGAGGATGCGCTGGATGTCATGATTGCCCCGACATCCGTCGTCGCGGCCGATGCCGTGACGACATGGAACGTCGAACTGCAGTGGGTCTGCGCCCAGGACTATGTGCTGGACCATGACCGGCCACTCGATCTCGCCGCCTTCGGCGCAACCTGCCCTTGGCGCAGGCGGATGATCGAGGCGCTGGTCGCCGCCGGCCGGGAGCACCGGATCGTCCTGTCGTGCCAGAGCGTCACCGGCCTTCAGGCCGCGATCGAGAACGGACTGGGCGTTGGACTGCTTCCGCCCGAATCCGTGCGCACTGCTTCGATGCGGGTGCTGAAGACGTCAGCCGGCCTGCCCGAGCCGCTCACGGTCCAATACGGCCTTTACGCGCACGACCGCAGGACAGCTGTAATCGATGCCGCGATCGAAATCCTGCTTAAGGATTTGCCGGCGGCGCCACGAGCACGGGCCGCCTGACGGCGGGACGCTCTACCGGCCGTAATAGAGGGTGACGGTGTGCTTGGCCTCGGCGAAGAACAGCCAGCGCTCGACCAGCATGCCGGCGAACTGGACGGTTGCCGCAAGCACCGACAGCACCGCTGCGAATGGCCAGGGCAAAGCGAATAAGACAGAAAGCAGCAGCAGGGCAGGCAAGGCGAAAGCCAGCAACTGCGTGATCAGCCGCAGCTTTGCACCGTGCTTGCGGGCGATGCGAAAGCCCATTTCCTTGAGCAGGTAGTTCTCCTCGGTGTGCGGCCATTCCAGCGAGCGCACCGTCCCTCCGGCGAGGCCTGTCGCCGTGTTGGCGGTGGTCGCGATCTCCAGCGCGTCATTGTATCGCCACGTCGCCAGCTTCCAGCCCCAGCCGAGCAAGGTCAGCAGCAGGGCGGCTACCGCAACGGCGGTCGGGCTGATGGCGAAAGCCTGCAGCAGCGCGTTCAACAGCACGCTGCCGGTCATCGCCGAAAAGATGAGATAGCCCGGCAGCGTATACGGGCTATGCCACTGCGCGATCGGCTTCAGCGAGGCATAGATCATGCCGGTGGTGCAGACGGTGACGATTGCGCCGATAGTTGCGAGAAACCCGGCGATGGCCATCCAGCCTCCGGTGCGGCCAAAAAACACCCAGCCGATGCCGAAGAGCCCGGCGGGAATGAAGGTCGCGACCGAGGCCACGCCTTCGCGCGACAGCCAGGAACTGCGCCATTGCGAGAAGGCGCGCCATGCACGTTCGGGGCGGCCGAGATGGCCGGTCGAGGACAATAGGCCGGCGGCGATCAGGCCGAGCGACAGCCCCATGCCGATAAGGCCGAGCCAGAAATGGGCCGGGATAAAACCCAGTCCGCCAAGCACGCCAAGCAGCGCCAGCAGGCCATAGCCCGCTCCTGTGGCAGTTGTGAAGAAGACGACGGAAAAGGCTGGATGCATTGGTCAGTTCGAAAGCATGCGGTCGATCCAGCCGAGAAAACCGCCTTCGGCCGTGACTGGCTCGAGCCTTGGCGCCGGCACCCATGCGGCGCGCTGGGCGCGCGGCGGCAGATATTTGTTGGTCGGTTTGTAGCCCATCTCCGGCATCAGGTCGACGCCGCCACGCTCCGCCACCAGTTGCGAGACAGCCGACGAGGGATCGCCGAGATCGCCGAAATGCCGGGCGCTGGTCGGGCAGGCGGCAACGCAGGCCGGCACGCGGTCTTCCTCGGCCAGATTGTCATTGTAGATGCGATCGACGCAAAGCGTGCATTTCTTCATCACGCCGACATCGGTGTCGAATTCGCGCGCGCCATAGGGGCACGCCCAGCTGCACAGTTTGCAGCCGATGCATTTGCTTTCGTCGATCAGCACGATGCCGTCCGACGCCCGCTTGTAGGACGCGCCGGTCGGGCAGACAGTGACGCAGGCAGGCGTCTCGCAATGCAGGCAGGAGCGCGGAAAGTTGACCGTGCGCCCGCCCGCCTCGGTCGTGTGCTCGTAGCTGTGCACGCGGTTGAACCAGACGCCGTCGACATGGCCGCCATAGGGGTCGATGTCGGTCAGTGGCGCCATGTGGCCGCCGGTGTTCCACTCCTTGCAGGCGGTGACGCAGGCCTGGCAGCCGACGCAGGTGTCGAGGTCGATGACCAGGCCAAGCTTCTTGTCTGTATGGGCGGGAAGGCAGGTCATTCCACGGCTTCCCTATGGACGCGGAACTCGGCGCCGAAGCGAAGGATGTCGGGCGAAGGCTCGACATTTGGCGGCTGGCTGAAACGCTCGAATTGCGGTTCGGTGAAGCCGGCTTCCTCATCAGAGCATTTGACAATGCGTACCCTGAGGTCGAACCACGCCGCCTGGCCGGTCACCGGATCGGAATTCGAATAGTGTTTGCCTTTCGCGTCAGCCGATGTCTGGTCGCCGATAATGTGGTTGAGCAGGAAGCCGCGATTGCTCTCGGCAGCGTTGTCCTTCAGACCCCAGGCGCCGCGCCTTTTGCCGATGGCGTTCCAGGTCCAGACCGTATCAGCATTGACCCCGTCGACCAGCTTGATCTGTCCCTTCACCCGGCCGTTGATGCTTTCGATCCACACCCAGTCGTCGTCGGCCAGGTCGAGAACTGCCGCGGTCTGGTGGTGCACGAACAGGCGGTTCTCGCTGGTGATTTGCCGCAGCCACGCATTCTGCGAGCCCCAGGAATGATACATGTGCATAGGCCGCTGCGTCAGCGCATGCAGCGGGTATTTCTGCGGATCGACCGCGGCCTCTTCGAACGGGGTAAACCAGAACGGCAGCGGATCCATATAGGTCTCGATGCGCTGGCGTTCGCTCTCGGGCGGCTGGACGCGACCATGACCGCGCGCGGCGAGGCGAAAGCGCTGCATCGGTTCGCAATAGAGCTGGAACACGATCGGCTCGGCCTTGGGGATGAACCCCATCTGCTCTGCGAAGTCGAGATAGGAGCGGTTGGCCATCTTGTAATAGCGCTGGTCCTCAGCAAAATCCTGGTGCCAGAAGCCGCCATTGCCGATGTAGCGCTGCAACTGGTCGGGATTGACTTCGCCCTTGCCGACGGAAGTGCCGTCCTTGCCGCGCCAGCCGGCCAGCGGGCCGATGCCCGGCGTGCGTTCGTGATTGACGATGTAGTCGGCATAGTCGGCATATCTGGCCGAACCATCGTCCTCGACGAAGCCGGGCAGGCCAAGCCGGGCGCCAAGTTCGATCAGCACCGACTGGAACGGCCGCACGTCGCGGTCGGGTTCGACAACGGGATGGCGGATGGCATCGCCTGGTCCGTCGGCATGGCTGATCGGCCGGTCGAGCAGGCTGATGCAGTCGTGACGTTCGAGATAGGTGGTGTCGGGCAGCACCAGGTCGGCGAACGGCACCGTCTCGGAATAATAGGCATCGGAATAGATGATGAAGGGGATCTTGTAGTTACCCGCTTCGTCATGGTCGGTGAGCATGGCAATGGTCTCGACGGTGTTCATCGAGGAATTCCACGCCATGTTCGACATGTACATCATCAGCGTGTCGATTGGGTACGGGTCACCGGCCCACGCATTGCGGATGACCGTATGCATCAGCCCATGCGCGGCGAGCGGCGCATCCCAGGAATAAGCCTTGTCGATGCGCAAAGGCGTGCCGGCCTCGTCGACCAGGAGATCGTCCGGCCCGCAGACGAAGCCGAGCGGCATGCCGTCGAGCGGCGTCATCGGCCTGACCACCTTGCCGGCCGGCTTCGGTCCCGGGGGCGCCGAGCGCGGGTAGGGGGGCTTGAAACGGAAGCCGCCGGGCACGTCCACCGTGCCGAGCAGCACCTGCAGCAGGTGGATGGCACGGCAGGAGTGAAAGCCGTTGGAGTGGGCCGAGATGCCGCGCATGGCATGCATCGACACCGGCCGTCCCTTGATCGTCTCGTGCCGCCGTCCGGCCCAGTCGGTCCACTCAACCGGCAGTTCGATCGTCTGTTCGAAGGCGACGTGGGCGAGTTCGGCAGCGATCCGGCGGATGGTGTCGGCCGGAATGCCGCATCGTGCCGCGACCGCATCGGGTGCGTAGCTGTCGTCCATGTAGCGGTCGGCGATAAGCCGAAACACCGGCACGCAGCGGCGGCCGGCGAACGTGAAGCTGCCGGTCAACGCCGGCTTCGCATCCGCATCGGCTGCGTTGACGGATGTCTTCGCCACTCTGTCCCACGCGAGAAGATTGTTGTCGCTGTCGCGCAGGAACAGCCCGTCGTCCGCCGCACCCGGCTCCTGGATGACCAGCACATGGGCGTTGGTGTAGCGGAGCAGATAATCGAGATCGACGCGGCCCGCCTTGAGCAGTTCGTGGATGAGGGCGAAGACGAAGAGGCCGTCGGTGCCGGGCCGGATCCCGATCCAGTCGTCGGCAATCGCGTTGTAGCCCGTGCGGCACGGGTTGATCGACACCACCTTGGCGCCGCGCGCCTTGAGTTTACCCAAGCCGATCTTGATCGGGTTGGAATCATGGTCCTCGGCGACGCCGAACAGCATGAAGTATTTCGTATTGTCCCAGTCCGGCTCGCCGAACTCCCAGAACGAGCCGCCGATCGTGTAGAGCCCGCCGGCCGCCATGTTGACCGAGCAGAAGCCGCCATGGGCGGCGAAGTTCGGCGTGCCGAACTGGCTCGCCCACCAGCCGGTCAGCGACTGCGACTGGTCGCGCCCGGTGAAGAAGGCGAGCTTTTTCGGATCGGTTCGGCGGATATTCGATAGCCGCTCGGTCGCAATCGAAAACGCTTCCTCCCACTCGATCTCGCGGAATTCACCCGAGCCCCGCAGGCCGCTGCGCAACAGCGGCTTCTTCAGCCGCGCCGGGCTGTAATGCTGCATGATGCCGGAGCTGCCCTTGCCGCAGATCACGCCGCGATTGACCGGATGGTCCTTGTTGCCGTTGATGTAGCGGACCTTGCCGTTCTTGATATGGACGTCGATGCCGCACCGGCAGGCGCACATGTAGCAGGTGGTCTTGGCGATGCTGTCGGAGACATCGGGCGAGGTGTCGACGCCGTCGCCTTCGTCCGGCGCGCGTGTGTCGGCAAGCGGCCGTTGCGACGGTGCGGAATTGGCCCCGCGCGGCGCAGCTGGGTTCATGATACCGGGCTGCTTTTGCTACCTGCGAATTTGGCCCGCGTCTTCGGTCCGGGGCCACGCATATAGTGTTCTTCAGGATGATAGCGGTCGCCGGCCAGCCGCCGCCTGAGGCCACGGGTCCAATGCGCAAACAGGGATCTGAACCGCCCGATCATTTTGTTGGCTGCGATTTGTTGGCGAATTTTTTCTAACTTCGGCAGAAAAAGTAGAATAAAGCTATCGATCCGTCTAATCAGTTGTTCTTGTAAATTCGATCGGAATTGGTTCTTAATGCACACATGACGCTGGACCAGTTGCGCATTTTCGTTGCCGTTGCCGAACGCGGCCATATGACCAAGGCGGCGGAGCTTTTGGGCATCTCCCAGTCGGCGGCGTCGGCCGCCATCCGCGCGCTCGAAGAGCAGCATGGCGTTCATCTGTTCAACCGCGTCGGCCGCAACATCGAGCTTGCCCAGACGGGGCACCGTTTCCTGCCCGAGGCCAAGGCGGTGCTGGAACGCGCCGCCGCCGCCCGAAATGTGCTGGAGCATGTCTCGCAGACGGTCGCCGGCAGCCTGTCGATCGCCGCCAGCCTGACCATCGCCAGCTACTGGCTGCCGCGCAGGCTGGCCTCTTTCCATGAAGCCTACCCGGCGGTGCGCTTAAGCGTCAGCATCGGCAACACCAGGCAGGTCGAGGCCAATGTGCTCGACGGCACCGCCGATCTCGGTCTGGTCGAGGGGCGCACCGAGTCAGACATCCTCCGCCGCACCCAGGTCGACGTCGACAGGTTGATGCTGGTCGTCGCCGCCTCGCATCCCGAAATCGCCGAGATCGCGCCGGGCCGCCCGGATATCAGAGGGCTGCGCTGGATCATCCGTGAGGGTGGTTCGGGCACGCGCGAGGTGCTGGAGGACCTGGCCCGCCGCGAGGGGATATCGCTTGGCGACCTGCAGATATTTCTGGTGCTGCCGAGCAACGAGGCGGTTCGCCAGGCGGTCGAGGCCGGCGCCGGCGCCACCATCATCTCGGACCTCGTCGTCGGACGCGCAGTCGCCGAGGGCAGTCTCCGGTCGGTGCCGCTCGAACTGCCGAAGCGCGACTTCGCCATGATCACCCATCGTGACCGCCAGGCAAGCCTGGCCCAGATGGCGCTCAAGGCGCATCTCGGCGCTGAGGGCGGGAACCGCATCGTGAGCTCTAGCTAAACTTCCGCTGTGCATCCAGCGCCAGGCCAAGGCCGACCGAACCGAACATGTCGCCCTCGATAACGGCGGCTTGCGGCACCAGCGACAGGATTTCGCGCCGTGCCAGCGGGATGGCGGTCGAGCCGCCGGTGAGGAACACGGCGGTGATGTCGGACGCTTTCACGCCAGCATCGGCAATCGTCTGCCGCACCGTCGCGGACACCCGCTCGATGTCGGCGGCAATCGTCTCTTCCAGGCCGTCTCGCGTGATCTCGGCGGCGAAATGCGCGCCGGGCAGCGCCACCGTTACATCGGCCGAAGCCTGATCCGCCAGCGCGATCTTGGCTCGTTCGACGAGGCCGGCCAGCGCATGGCCGTAACGGTGCTCGACAATATGGATGAAGCGGTCGACAAGGTCGGCGCGGACGGCCTCGAAGCGGGTTTGCCTCAGATGCGTCATCGCCTTGGCAGTATAGACGAGGTTGATGCGCTGCCACGTCGCGAGATCAATGAAATAGCTCGCCGGCAGGTTGCGCTTGCCGTCTTTTGTGGGCGTCAGGTAGCCGAGCTTGGGCATGACATGGGCAATGCTGAGCAGCCGGTCGAAATCGGTGCCGCCGATATGGATGCCGCGGTTGGCCAGGATATCGTCCTTGCGGTCGCGTGAGCGGGCGCGTTGCGGCGAAACGCGCACGATCGAGAAGTCGGACGTGCCGCCGCCCATGTCGACGATCAACGCCAGTTCCTCGCGCTTCACGTCCTGCTCATAGTCGAGTGCTGCCGCAATCGGTTCGAACTGGAAGGCGATGTGCTTGAAGCCTTGCGCGCGCGCCGCTTTTTCAAGCTCGCTTTGCGCCTTGGCATCGGCTTCCACATCGTCGTCGACAAATTGCACCGGCCGGCCGAGCACAACGTTCTCCACCGGAGCGCCGGCATCTTCCTCAAGCCGCTTCTTCAAATGGCCGACGAACATGCCGACAATGTCGATGAAACCGATCTGCCGGGCCTTGATCCGCGTCTTCTCATGCGCCAGCGAACTGCCGAGCACGCTCTTCAGCGACCGCATCAGCCGGCCTTCGATGGCATCGGTGTAGTCGGCAATGGCGCGGCGGCCGAAATAGGTGTGACCGTCCTCGAAGTTGAAGAAAACCGCGCTTGGCAATGTCGGCTGTTCACCTTCCAGCGCCACCAGCCGTGCCTGGCCGTTGCGGATCACGCCCACCGTAGAATTGGACGTGCCGAAATCGATGCCGCCAAATGCCTGGTGCATTGCAGCCTCCTGTCATTGGGTCGTCGCTGTGGCAGGCGTCCGCAAGACGCGCGCCGTCCAGAGGCCTGACCGCTCTGCCGAATGATTGTGCGTGTTACCCGAGGGTTGGGAGGCGGCGGTCTATCGCAAGACTGAGAAAAGGGGAACCCCTTTTCCCCGGAAATGGGTCCTGCGCGTCAATCCCTGCGGAAAATCAGCCTGCCCAGCCAGCCGGTGATCATGGCCAGCGACACGGAGAAGACGCCGTAGAGGAAGGAGTAATCATGCGCGACGCGGAAGATCGACTGTTCGAAACCCGATTTGCGGATTTCGAGCTGGGCCGAGCTTTCCTTGAGGAACAGGCCGCTCTTGAACAGGAACGCGCGGGCTTTATGCGTTCCAACCGGGACGTTGGGCGCCAGCCGCACCGTGGCGCGAAACAGGTTCTGCGACAGGAACTGCACGCCGCCGACATTCTCGCTATAGAGGCCGATCGCCGCCTTGCGCTCGCGCAGCGCCACGGTGAATTCCTCGATCGTCGCCGGACTGTCGGTTACGTCGGCCGGCTGCATGTAAAGGTTGGAGGCGCCGAGCGACAGCTGCTTGTAGCTGTTGGGTTCGGTGATGTCCTGCAGCGGCCGTGTCGTGGCGACGGAGTAGGAGACCGGCACGTTCTCGAAGGTCTCGGATTCCAGGTTGACCCAGACGCCGAGCACCCGGTCCTTGCGGCGCACCACAACCGGCCGCGGCGGCCCTTCGAGCACGACGATGACGTCATAGCGCCCCTGCCGCGCGACCAGCGGGTCGGGGTTTTCCAGCGAACCGAAAATGGTCAGGTCGGCGCCGGAAAAGCCGGCGGTGATCGACACCGCGTCGGTGGAGAGACCGATCTGGATGCCTTCCGGCAAGGGGTTCGGCGATTGCGCTGCCGCCGGCAGAGCGAGGGCGAAAAGCAAAACGGCGGCCGAAAAAATCCCCCACCGCAGCATCAGTTCAGGCCCGCGGCGGTCAGCGAATAGAGGTTTGGCGGCGTGACGAAGAGATCGATGGCAAGCCGGATCGCGACCGCCAGCACCAGCAGCGCCAGCAGTGCCCTGAGCTGTTCGCCGCGCAGCTTCTGTCCTGCCTTGGCGCCATATTGCGCGCCGGCAACGCCGCCCGCCATCAGCAGGAAGGCAAGCATGACGTCGACCGTCTGGTTGGTGGTGGCGTGGACAAGCGTGGTGTAGGCCGAGGTGAAAATGATCTGGAACAGCGAGGTGCCGATGACGACGTTGGTCGGCACCTTCAAGAGATAGATCAGCGCCGGCACCATGATGAAGCCGCCGCCGACACCCATGATCGACGACAGGAAGCCGATGCCGGCGCCGAGCCCCAGCACCGGAATGACGCTGACGAACAGCTTCGAGGCCCTGAAGCGCATCTTCAGCGGCAGCCGGTGGATCCAGTTGTGCTGGCCGGATTTCTTCAAGACCGGCGCCGCACCGCTGCGCGTCGCGCGCAGCGCATTGACGCTCTCGACCAGCATCAGCCCGCCGACGGTGCCAAGCAGCACGACGTAAAGCAGTGAGATAAACAAATCGAGCTGGCCGAGCCGACGCAGGAAGGCAAAGACGAAGATACCGCCGGTCGAGCCGACGATGCCGCCGGCCAGCAGCACCCCGCCGAGCTTGAAGTCGAGCGTGCCGCGCTTCATGTGCGACAGCGCGCCGGAGAAAGAGGAGGCGATAACCTGGTTGGCGCCGGTAGCAACGGCGATTGCCGGCGGGATGTTGTAGAAGATCAAGAGCGGCGTGATCAGAAAGCCGCCACCGACCCCGAACATGCCCGACAGGAAACCCACCGCCGCGCCCATTGCCAGCAGCACGAAGACGTTGACGGAAATTTCCGCGATCGGGAGATAGATGCCCACCCGTCAGTCTCGATCAGTTTGCCTGTCGGCGATTGCAGCCATTCCAGGGCATTGTCGCACCGAAAAGCCAATTCTTTCTTGCACCGCCGGGGCAGTGGGATCAAACCCCGCCGCCCTACCGAAACAAAAAACATCTCAAGCAGTTAACAGGCAAATGTATGGCAAGGGCGTCGCGTTAGCGACGCATCTGCCGTTATTTGTGCGCCAGCAGCGCCTTCACCAGCTTTTCGTCGATTTCGCCGGTCGCCTGCATCTTGTTGTCGGTCTGGAAAGCCATGATTGCGGTCTTGGTCTTGCCGCCCATCACGCCATCGGCGCCGCCGGCATCGTAGCCGTTCTTGTTGAGGATGAGCTGGATGTTCTTGACCGCCTTCTTCATGTCGACGCTGGCGGTGGTCTGCGGCGTGCCTTCCTGCCAGGATTCAGGAATGTCGGCCGAGTTGGACGCCGGGTCGAGCGGCTTCGGCTTCCACAGTTCCGTGGCGGCGCGCGCCCGCTCCAGCTGTTCGGGGCGCAGCGCAGTGGCGACTTCGTCGCGCTTTGCAGCCGCATCCTTGTCGCCGGTCTTGGCGACGAGCGCGAACCATTTGTAGGATTCCTCCAGGCTCTGCTTCATGCCGACGCCCTTTGCCGCCAGGATGCCGAGATTGAACTGGCTGTCCTTGACGCCGACATCGGCCGCCGCCTGAAACCAGTGCGCGGCCGATTCATTGTCGGTCACGCCGTCGGCGGCCATGGCAAACAGAACGGCCAGATTGTGCATGGCGCTGGCATTACCCTGCGCGGCGGCGAGCTGGTAGAAGGTCTTTGCCTTCTTGACGTCGCGCGTGACGCCGATGCCCTTCTCGTAGAAATTGCCGATGCGGTATTCCGCCGGTGCGAAGCCGAGCTCGGCCGACTTTTCGTACCATTTGGCCGCTGCCGCCATGTCTTCCTTGACGCCGCGCGATTCAGCATAGCGCGAACCGAGCTCGAACAGCGCCTTGGCGTCACCGCCGGCAGCCGCGTCGCGCAAGGCTTGCGGGCCGGCATCGGCCGGAACGTCTATCTTGGCCACGACAGGTGCTACCGCGGCATCAGCCGGCGGAACGGCGCCGGTAGTATCCGAGGCCGTCGTATCCGAGGCCGAGGGCGCCATGACGGCGGCCGCAGGCTGCGCGTCGGCAGCCGCCGGTTCCGCAGTGGCGGTGGTCGGCAGCATTGCATTTGGCGCGGGGGCCGGATCGGCCAAAGCCATCGGCGCTGGCGCGGGCTCCACCGCCGGCACTTCGGGCCCAGCGACCGAGGCCGCATTCATTGGCGCATCGTTGCCAGCTGCCGGTTCCGTGGGCTCCGCCTGCCTGACGATCCGGGCCGGCACGTCCTGAACGGCCACCTGCTGTTCTGCCTTGGGTTGGCTGGCAGCGTTGACCGAGGCAGTCTCGACCGGCTGCGAGGCGACGATCGGCGCTGTATCGTTGCTTGCGACCTCGACCGGGTCGGCGAAGAAGGCCTTGCCCAACTGGAGGCCGGCAAGCGCCAGCATGATCGCGACCGCTCCCATCAGGATCGGCTTGCGCCGCGCCTTGAGCAGGTCGCCGATACGAAGCGCCTTGACCGGGCCCTTCATGGTAGACTGGCGTTTCAACGCGTCGGCCTCGGCGGCCGCGGCCTGCGCCGCGCGCCTGGCCGCGGCAATGAAGTCGGATTTCGACGCATCGCCGGAGTTTTGGCGCACCGGCGGGCCGCGCTCGTCGCGCACGCGCTTCATGATGGCGTTGAGGTCGGGCGCGCCGGAGCCCGGCTCCAACGGTCGGTTGGCGAGCTTCGGATCGAGCGGCTCGTCGAGATCGACGCTCGGCATGTCGACATTAGGCCCCGAGCCGGCAAGCGGCGGCATGTCAGCCGGCTTCTTGCCCCTGAAGGCGCGCGCAAATCCACCGAACAGCGACTTCTTGGCCGTGGCTTCGCCTTTCTCGGCAATCCTGTCGGAACCGAGCGCTGCCTGGGCAGCGGCCGCGGCAGCCTCGGCTGGCGAGCGCCGCACGGGTTCGCTGCCCATGACCGGGTCGCTACGCGTACCCGGGTCGGCGCGCATATCCGGCTCGCTGCGCATGATGGCGGCGGCGCGGCCGTCGAGATCGGCCATGTCTCCGGTCAGCGGCAGCGGCTGGTCGATATCCATCGACGGCGCGTCCTGCACCGAAATCTTGGAGGCGCGTGCAGCGCGGGCCCGCCGCGCCGGCTCGGCCTGGGCATCCAGAAGCTCGCTCACCGCCTCGGCCGGTTCGCTGGTCTCCAGCGAGCCCAGACGATCGACGATCTTGAGCAACGTGTCGTGGATAGCCTCGAATGTCCGTGAATTGCGCTCGTCCGAACGGCGCGTCAGCGCTTCCAGCGTCTTCAGATCCTGAGCAAGGCCGGTAACGGCCGCGGTGTTGGCGTTGGAATCTGCCAGCGAGCGCACGGCGCTCTCGGCTGCTTCGCGTGCCGCGCCCATGATGGATTCGCGGGTTCCGGCCAGCGACTTCTCGATTTCGTTGAGGCGCGGGCTGATGTCCTCGAATTCCGGCAGCGGCGTGCCGGGCTTCGACAGATGCGCCGATAGGCTGGAGACCTGCGCCTCGAGGCTGCGGATCAGTGCCGGATCGATGCCGGCGACCTGCGCGGCCGACGATTCCAGCCGGCTTGAAATGTCTTCGAGCCGGCTTTCCAGGCCGCGGATCGCCGCCTCGTTGGCAGGATCGGGAATGCGCGTCTCCATGCGTTGGGCGAGCGCGGTGAAGCGTGCGTCGATGGCGTCCATGATGCCGGCGCTGTCAGCCTGCGGCTGGCGCTGGTCCAGCCGGTCGGCAACCTCGTCCAGCCGCCGCTCGAGATCGCGAAACAGCATGTTGCCCTGTTCGATGGCGTCGCCCTGCCGGCGTTCCATCATGCCCGACAGCACGTCGAAGCGCTGTTCCAGACCCTGGAAGATATAGTCGGCGTCGGGCATGGCCGGGGCGCGGTCGATCTTGTCGGCGATCATCGCGATCTGCTTGCCGAGGCGCTCCATCGCCTGTTCCGGCAGATTGGCGCGGCCGGCAAGCTCGTCGACCCTGTTCGACAGCGTGCTGAGACGGTCGAGAACCTCGCCGCTCGGACGAACCTGCACGACTTCCTCGATCTGCTGCGCCAGCGAGGCGATCCGCTTCTCGATGCGCTCGAACGGTTCGGGGTCGAAGGAATTGGCCTGTGCGGCGACGGTCGAGGCGACGATGGCGCGCGAAATCTCATCGAGCCGTTCGTCGATCAGGCCAAGCGTGTCGCCGCCGCGGTTGCTCTGCTGGCTGACGAAATGATCGACGGCGCCGGCAAGCGTGCGGACCTTTTCTTCCATCGAGCGCAGCGACAGCGATTCCGGCAGATTGTGGACCGCATTGCTGATCTGTTCGAGCCGGTCGGTCAGGGCCGAAAATCCGGGGCCGTCGGCGCGGTTGCGCTGGTCGGCGTCGACACGGTCCTCGAACGCGCTCCAGCGGCGGTCGAAATCGTCCCAGCGGCGGTCGACCTTCAGCACGCTTTCCTCGCGCGCCAATGTGTCGAGCGCCGTCTTTACCTGCTCGAGCTCGAGCCGCAGCATGTTGACGCTTCGGTCGTCGCTCTTCTCGGCCAGCGTCTGGATGGCGCCGGACAGCCGCTCGAATTCGACGCCGAGTTCGGCGCTGCCCTTGCCGGGCAAGCCGCCTGCCTGACCACCCGATTGGTTGCTCGCCTGGAAGGCCCGTTCGATGTCCTTGCGCAACGCGGCGAATTCGCGCTGCAGGCCGGCCGTCATCTGATGGCGCAGTTCCTCGCGCAGGCCACGCAATTCGCCGGCGATCTTGCCGACCACGGCGACGCTGTCTTCCTGGCCGCGCACGCGGTCGATGTCGCGCGCGATCGCCTGATAGTTCTGGTCGAAGCCGGCCGTCACAGGGCTTTTCGGCCGCGGCGCGGGCTGCGGGTCCTCGTACCAGCGCGGCGGCGGGGCGTAGGGCTGGGCACTTGCGTAGCGCGGCTCCGGAGCGGGCCGGCGCGGATCGAAGCGCTCGGCGGCGTCCTCGCGCTTGCGCTCCAGCCGCTGCTCCAGCGTTTCCAGCGAGCGGTTCAATTCATCAAGTGTGGTGTTCGGCCTGCGCGGCCTGCCGGCGTTGAGTGTATCGAGATAGGACCGCTTGCTGTTCATCGGTGCGTCCGTTTTTCAGAATGGCCGGCTTGCTGCCAGTTTCCCAAGTCCTTGTCGGGAACGAAGGCGGCCGCGCGGCACTGCTGCGGCGGAAGACGAGCTTCCCGGGCCAGGCCCGCTCTCCGAAAACCGTGAAAAATTCGCTACAGGATAAACACGGGTGACCGACATCCGCACATTTCACCCATCGTGGTAAACAAGGTGTTAACCAAGCTTAAGAAGTTACGGCATTGCTGAAATACAGGCGGTGCCCGTTCGGACCCGGCGCCGGGGGTGCGGCATAAGGTTTCGCAATCCCAGAACGCCCTTGCGTCATGCGGCGGCTATCGATATAGAATTGACGTAAACGTAAGAGGGGCGCCGTTCGTGCCTTTTGCGATGAATTAGTTGAAACCACGACTGGAAGCATGCCCCCGCTTCCACTCAGGCGTTGCAAGGTCCGAGACCGCGATGCCACGACAGGGGAAAGCCAGTGACTATGAAACTTGTTTCGCCCGGCGAAGCCGCGGCCAACACCAACAATATGTCTGCCGAAGCCAGTGAGGAGCTCGTGCGCATCGGCGAGATGGCCAAGAAATACGGCGTGACGCTGCGCACGCTGCGTTTCTATGAAGACAAGGGCCTGCTCAATCCGAAACGCGATGGGGCAACGCGCCTCTACACGCGCCGCGACAAGGCGCGGCTGAAGCTGATCCTGCTCGGCCGCAAGGTCGGGTTCTCGCTGCGCGACGTCAAGCAGATGATGGATCTCTACGATCCCACGGGATCCAACACCAAGCAATTGCGGCTGGCTCTCGACAAGTCGGAGAAGCAGCTAGCCCGCCTGCAGAAGCAGCGCGCGCTGATCGACGACGCCATCAACGAGCTGAGCGGCTCGATGTCGGCCGTGCGCCAGATGCTGTCCGAGCGTTCGGCCCCGGCCAGCGCCGCCAGCTGATTTTGCTCCGCAGCTCCCGGCGAAAGCTTTGAACTTAAGAGCCGCGCGGCCGCCCGCGCGGCTCTTTTTGTTTGACCCCCCTCGCTTTGCACAAAGCCATGCACCGCTCGTGCCGATAGGCTGGCATAGGTAAATTTTGTCCCGGCGACAAAATTGACGTTTACGCAAACGTCAATTTTTGCTATCCCGCTTTCAACATTGGCCCGCATGCCGCCCCAACCTCATGTTTCGGGGCCCGATCTCGCGGCCAAGACCCGCATGGTGGAGGAAACACATGCCGATCTACAGGGCGCCGGTCCAGGACACGCTGTTCGTGCTCAACGAGGTGCTGGGTTATCAGCGCTACTCTAACCTTCCCGGATTTGCCGACGCGACGCCCGACGTTGTCGAGGCGATCCTCGCCGAAGGCGCCAAGCTTGCCGAAAACGTTATGCATCCTCTGAACCGCGTCGGTGACATCGAAGGCTGCGTGCGCCATGAGGACGGCTCGGTGATTACGCCGAAGGGCTTCAAGGAAGCCTACGACCAGTATCGCGAAGGCGGCTGGATGGGACTGGCGGCGCCCGTCGAGTTCGGCGGCCAGGGGCTGCCCTATGCCGTGCACACCGCGGTTGCCGAATACATGGTTTCGGCCAACATGGCGCTGATGATGTATCCCGGCCTGACTCAAGGCGCTATCGCTGCGATCATCACACACGGTACCGACGAGCAGAAGGCGACATGGCTGCCGAAGCTGGTCGAGGGGTCCTGGACCGGTACCATGAACCTGACCGAGCCGCATTGCGGCACCGATCTCGGCCTGCTGCGCACCAAGGCGGTGCCGAACGGCAACGGCACCTACAAGATCTCAGGCCAGAAGATCTTCATCTCGGCCGGCGAGCACGACATGTCGGAAAACATCGTCCATCTCGTGTTGGCCCGCATCGAAGGCGCGCCGGCAGGCGTGAAGGGCATCTCGCTGTTCATCGTGCCAAAGCTGAAGCTCGATGCCTCGGGCAATCCGGGCGAGAAGAACACGCTCTCCTGCGGGTCGATCGAGGAGAAGATGGGCATACACGGCAATTCGACTTGCGTCATGAATTATGACGAGGCCGAAGGCACGCTGCTCGGTGAGGCCAATGGCGGCCTGAAGGCGATGTTCACGATGATGAACGAAGCCCGCCTCGGCGTCGGCCTGCAGGGCCTGTCGCTGTCCGAGATCGCCTACCAGAACGCGGTCTCCTACGCCAAGGACCGGCTGCAGGGCCGCTCGCTGTCTGGCGCCAAGGCGCCGGACAGACAAGCCGATCCGATCATCGTCCATCCCGACATCCGCCGCTCGCTGATGACCATGAAGGCCTTCAATGAGGCCGGCCGCGCGCTGGCGCTGTGGACGGCGATCAAGTCCGACATCGCCCACCGCTCCGCCGACGACAAGGATCGCCAGGCGGCCGACGACTATACCGGCCTGCTGACGCCGGTGATCAAGGGCGTGCTCACCGACAAGGGTTTTGACCATGCAGTCATGGCGCAGCAGGTGTTCGGGGGCCACGGCTACATCGAAGAGCACGGCATGAGCCAGTTCGTGCGCGATGCCCGCATCGCCATGATCTATGAAGGCGCCAACGGCATCCAGGCGCTCGACCTCGTCGGCCGCAAGCTTGGTCTGAATGGCGGCCGCGCCGTGCAGGCCTTCTTCAAGGACGTCGGCGAGTTCTGCGAGGAGAACCGCGCCGACGAGAAGCTGGCGCCTTTCACCAAGGCGCTGAAGAAGGGCCTCAACGATCTGCAGGCGGCGACCATGTGGCTGGTGCAGAACGGCATGGCCAAGCCCGACAATGCCGGCGCCGCGTCGACCGATTATATGCATCTCTTCGGCCTGGTCGCGCTGGGCTATATGTGGGCGCAGATGGCCAAGGCCGCGCTCGGTAAGACCGGGGCCAATGGCTCCCAATCTGTCCACGAAAATGGGGCTTTTTACGATAACAAGATGGTGACGGCGCGCTTCTTCATGGAGCGGATCATGCCCGAGACATCGGCACATCTCGCCCGCATTTCCAGTGGTGCGGACACGCTAATGGCGCTGCCTGCGGAAGCGTTCTAGAAATGGCTGGCGTCCCCCTCCCCCTTGAGGGGAGGGTGGCCCGAAGGGCCGGGAGGGGTCCTTGCGTGCAGTGCGCCGGCTGGTTGGCGCTTTGGTAGGAGATGAGCGCAATGCCCCAAACCCGCGTCAATTCCGAAGATAAGGTCGAGCACGTCATCGGCGACCCCACCCGACCGCTTCGCGGCCACCCTCCCCTCGAGGGGGAGGGGGACGTTGGCGCGGGAGAAACGGCATGACAAATCCAGCCGAAGTGCTCTCTTTGCCGAAGCCCGCCTGGGCGGCGGACGAGGTCGGCATGCTCTACGACATGGCGCACCGCTTCATGTCGGAAGAGATCGCGCCGCGTTACGACGAGTTCGAGAAGAACGAGATGGTCGACCGCGAGAGCTGGCGCAAGGCGGGTTCCGCCGGCCTGCTCTGCGCCTCTATGCCGGAGGAGTATGGCGGCTCCGGCGGCACCTTCGCGCATGAGAGCGCCATCATCGAGGCGATCGGCCATGTCGGCGTCGACGGTTTCGGCATCGGCCTGCACAATGCGATCGTTGCCCCTTACATCCTTCATTACGGCTCGGAAGAGCAGAAGAAGAAATGGCTGCCGAAACTGGCGACCGGCGAACTGATCGGCGCCATCGCCATGACCGAGCCGGGCGCCGGCTCCGACCTGCAAGGCGTCAAGACGCGGGCCGAGAAGGACGGCAACCAGTACAAGATCAACGGTTCCAAGACCTTCATAACCAACGGCCAGCTGGCCAATTTCATCATCGTCGTCACCAAGACCGATCCGGCCAAAGGCGCCAAGGGCACCTCGCTGATCGTCGTCGAGACCGACGAGGCCGAAGGCTTCGAACGCGGCCGCAACCTCGACAAGATCGGCCTGAAGGCCAACGACACGTCGGAGCTGTTCTTCAATGATCTGCGCGTGCCGACCTCGAACCTGCTTGGCCACGAAGAGGGACAGGGCTTCATCCAGCTGATGCAGCAATTGCCGCAGGAGCGCCTGCAGATCGGCACCGGCGCGATCGCCATGATCGAACGCGCCCTGGCGCTGACCATCGACTACGTCAAGGATCGCAAGGCCTTCGGCAAAGCGATCATCGAGTTCCAGAACACCCAGTTCAAGCTCGCCGAACTGAAGACCGAGGCCACCATCGGCCGCGTCTTCTACAATGATTGCGTCACCCGCCACATCAATGGCGGGCTGGATCCGGTGACGGCGTCGATGGCGAAATACTGGCTCTCGGACCTGCAGGGAAAAGTCGTCGACGAATGCCTTCAATTGCATGGCGGCTATGGCTACATGAATGAATATCCGATCGCCCGCATGTTCCGCGACGCCCGCGTCCAGCGCATCTACGGCGGCACCAACGAGATCATGAAATTGCTGATCGGCCGCTCTCTCTGAGAGCGACGTCGGCAAAGCAAGGAGCAAGCAAATGGCTGAAGCTTATGTCTATGACGCCGTGCGCACACCGCGCGGCAAGGGCAAGAAGGATGGCTCGCTGCACGAGGTGCCGGCGGTGCGGCTTGCGGCCAGGACGCTTGAAGCGTTGCGCGACCGCAACGGCCTCGACACTGCAAACGTCGACGACATCATCTTCGGCTGCGTCGATCCGGTCGGCGAAGCCGGCTCCGTCATTCCGCGTGCCGCCGCCTTCGAGGCCGGCTACGACAACAAGGCGCCGGGCATGCAGATCTCGCGCTTCTGCGCCTCAGGCCTCGACGCCATCAATTTCGGCGCCGCCAAGATCGCTCAAGGCGCCGACGAGATCGTCATTGCAGGCGGCGTGGAATCGATGTCGCGCGTCGGCATGGGCGCCTCGGGCGGCGCCTGGTTCATGGACCCGTCCGTCGGCCTGCCCGGCTGGTTCGTGCCGCAAGGCATATCGGCCGATTTGATCGCCACCAAATATGGTTTTTCGCGCGACGACGTCGATGCCTATGCGGTCGAGAGCCAGAAGCGCGCCGGCAAGGCCTGGGCCGATGGCCGTTTCAAGAACTCCGTCATACCGATCAAGGACCAGAACGGCCTCACCATCCTCGATCATGACGAGCATATGCGGCCGTCGACCGACATGCAGTCGCTGGCCTCGCTCAACCCGTCCTTCGTCATGCCTGGCGAAATGGGCGGCTTCGACGCGGTCGCCGTACAGAAGCATCCGGAAGTCGAAGAGGTCAACCACGTCCACCATGCCGGCAACTCGTCCGGCATCGTCGATGGTGCGGCCGCCGTACTGCTCGGCTCGAAGAAGGCCGGCAAGACGATGGGCCTGAAGCCACGCGCCCGCATCCGCGCCTTTGCCAACATCGGCTCCGAGCCGGTGCTGATGCTTACCGGTCCGGTCGACGTCACCGAAAAGCTTCTGAAGCGCGCCAAGATGAAGCTGTCGGATATCGACCTGTTCGAGCTTAACGAGGCCTTCGCCTCGGTGGTGCTGCGCTACATGCAGGCATTCGAAATCCCGCACGACAAGATCAACGTCAATGGCGGCGCCATCGCCATGGGCCATCCGCTCGGTGCCACCGGCGCGATGATCCTGGGCACGGTGCTGGACGAGCTCGAGCGCCGCGATTTGAACACCGCTCTGGTGACGCTCTGCATCGGCGCCGGCATGGGCACCGCAACGATTATCGAACGCGTCTGATTTTCGGCCGGAAGGAGAGAGACATGACTTATACAAACTTCACGGTCGACACCGACGCAGACGGCATCGCGCTGGTCACCTGGAACATGCCGGACCGCTCGATGAACGTCTTCACCGAAGAGGTGATGAACGAGCTCGACAAGATCATCGACCAGGTGGTGGCCGACGCCGCCATCAAGGGCGCGGTGATCACCTCGGGAAAGGACAGCTTCTCCGGCGGCGCCGACCTGACCATGCTGCAGAAGATGCTGGCCGTATTCGCCAAGGAGAAGACCAAGGACCCGGAGAAGGCGGCACAGCTTCTGTTCGACAATGCCGGCCGCATGGGGGGCCTGTGGCGCAAGCTCGAAACGTCGGGCAAGCCCTGGGTCTCGGCGATCAACGGTACCTGCATGGGCGGCGCGTTCGAGCTGTCGCTGGCCTGTCATGGCCGCGTTGCCGCTGACTCCGAAAAGGTCAAGATGGCCTTGCCGGAAGTCAAGGTCGGCATCTTCCCCGGCGCCGGTGGCACCCAACGCGTGCCGCGCCTGACCGACCAGCAGCAGGCGTTGCAGATGCTGACCACCGGCCAGACGCTGTCGCCGCAGAAAGCCAAGGCGATGGGGCTGATCCACGAGATCGCCGAACCCGGCAAGCTGATCGAGACCGCCAAAGCGATGATCAGGAACGGCCTGAAAGCCGTCCAGCCCTGGGACGAGAAGGGCTTCAAGCTGCCCGGCGGCCTGATCTATTCGCCCGCCGGCTTCAATCTGTGGCCGCCGGCCATCGCCATCCTGCGCCGCGAGACCTACGGCAACTATCCGGCCGCCGCGGCCATCCTGAAATGCGTCTATGAGGGCCTGCTGGTGCCGTTCGACACCGGTCTGCGGATCGAACAGCGCTATTTCACCGAAATCATGCAGTCGAAGGAAGCAGCAGCGATGATCCGCTCGCTGTTCGTCTCGCTGCAGGAGCTCAACAAGGGCGCCCGCCGCCCGGCCGGCGTGCCGGAGACCAAGTTCAAGAAGATCGGTATTCTCGGCGCCGGCTTCATGGGCGCCGGCATCGCCTTTGTCACCGCCAAGGCCGGCATCCCGGTCGTCCTGCTCGACCGCGACATGGCGTCGGCCGAAAAGGGCAAGACGCATTCCGACAGCCTGATCTCCGATCAGGTCAAGAAGGGCCGCGTCAAGCCCGAGGAGAAGGACAGACTTCTGTCGCTGATCACGCCGTCGGCCGACTATGCCGATCTCGCCGGCTGCGATCTGGTGGTCGAGGCGGTGTTCGAGGATTCGGCCGTCAAGAAGGCTGCCACCGAGCAGGCCGAAGCCGTGCTGAAATCGTCGGCGATCTTCGCCTCCAACACCTCGACCATCCCGATCACCGCACTGGCCAAGAATTCGGCGCGGCCGAAGAATTTCGTCGGCATCCACTTCTTCTCGCCGGTCGACAAGATGATGCTGGTCGAGATCATTTTGGGCAAGAAGACCGGCGACAAGGCGCTGGCCACCGCGATCGATTTCGTGCGCGCCATCAAGAAGACGCCGATCGTCGTCAACGACACGCGCGGCTTCTACGTCAACCGCTGCGTGCTGCGCTACATGTCGGAAGCCTACAAGATGCTGATCGAAGGCGTTCCGGCGCCGATGATCGAGAACGCCGCCAAGGCCGCCGGCATGCCGGTCGGCCCGCTGGCGCTGACCGACGAGACGGCGATCGACCTTGCCCAGAAGATCATGAAGCAGACCATCAGGGACCTCGGCGACAAGGCCGTCGACCCCAGGCAGATGGCGTTGATCAACACGCTGGTCGACACCCATGGCCGCTTCGGCCGCAAAAACGGCAAGGGTTTTTACGACTATCCCGCCAAGCCCGCCAGGAAGAAGCTGTGGCCGGGCCTGAAGGATCTCTATCCGCAGCTGGAGGCCGAGAAGGTCGATTATGAGGAACTGCAGCAGCGCCTGCTGGTCACCATTGCGCTGGAAGCGGCCCGGGTGATGGAGGAAGGCATCGTCACCGATCCGCGCGAGGCCGATCTCGGGTCGATCCTCGCCTTTGGTTTCGCGCCATTCACCGGCGGCGCGCTGTCCTATATTGACGGCATCGGCGCCAGGGAGTTCGTCAGAATAGCCAAAGGCCTGCAGAAGAAATACGGCGCCGAGTTCAAGGCGCCAAAGCTGCTGCTCGACCTGGCCGAGAAGGGCGAGACCTTCTACCAGCGCTTCGATCCCTATGCGAAAGGCGAGGTGAAGAAGGCCGCTTGAGCTAGCGCCCCATGTACGTCTGGGGGCGCCTTGCGCGCATGATGGCCACGGCAAGGCGCCGTGGCCTTATGCGGTCGGTAGCGAAAGCCGACTGGCTTTTCGCTGCCTGCCGACCGAGATCGACTTCAACCTCCATCTCAACAACGCCCGCTACATGATGCTCGCCGACCTCGCGCATGACCCCGAAAATCGGAATCGATTTTCGGGGTCATGCGCCAAATCAAAATGCTACAGCGTCCTTGGCGCGTCCAACAGTACGCTTGCCCGCTCCGTTCAACCGCGACCGCCGACCTAGGCCGAGCGGGGTTTCATGAGCTCCGACCAGGGATTGCGCAGCCTTGCCAAGGCAGTTTGAGGCATCCATGACGACTTCGCCGCACACAGCTTTTTAGGGGATCGGGCCGCGCGCCGGTGGACAATCGGATGACCGCGCGTTAGAAGGAAAAGGTATTTTTTCCTGTTTTGAGGAGAGCGAATTGCTCTCGCATGACCGAGTTTGGGCAGCCATCGACGCTCTCGCCGAGCGCTATTCGTTGTCGGCCTCCGGCCTGGCCCGGCGAGCCGGTCTGGACTCCACCGCTTTCAACAAATCGAAGCGGCTGTCCTCGGATGGACGGCCGCGCTGGCCGTCGACCGAATCGCTGGCGAAGATCATCGAGGCGACCGGCGCCTCGCTCGACGAATTCACCGGGCTGGTCGAAGGCCGTGCCAAGGCCGCTTCGGGCTCGGTAGCCGCGCAGCGTTCGGCGGTGCCGCTGCTCGGCTTTGCCCAGGCCGGCGCCGGCGGCTTCTTCGATGATGCCGGCTATCCCTCAGGCCAGGGCTGGGACCTTGTCGAGCTTCCGGCACGGGCGACCGAAACCTCTTATGCGTTGAAGGTGCAGGGCGATTCCATGCTGCCGCTGTACCGCAATGGCGATGTGCTGATCGTCGAGCCGGGCGCCGCTACCCGCAAGGGCGACCGCGTCGTCGTCAAGACCAATGCCGGCGAAGTCATGGCCAAGGTGCTCGACCGCCAGACGACGAAATCGATCGTGCTGATTTCGCTCAACCCCGACCACCCGGACCGCGACATCGCGATGCGCGATGTCGAATGGGTGGCGCGGATCGTCTGGGCAAGCCAGTAGGTCTCGCGGTGCGTCTGCTTCAAATCCTCATAGCCCTCCTGGCGATCCCGGTGATGGTCGCCATTGTCGTCGCCGGCGGTCGCGCGCTGCATCGCGAAAGCACCGCCATCACCGTCGACCAGATCGACCCGGACACCGAGGCCGTGCCCGAGGAGCCGGCGACGTCGGCGATCCCCGAGGTCCGGCCCGTCAAGCCTCCGATGCACTCGCCTCAGGTGCATTCGAGGGCGATCGATCCCGAGGCCATCGCTCCGCCGCCGCTGCCGGTAGAAGAACTTGAACGGGTTGAGCCACGCGCGCCGCTGAGCGACCTGGCGCTGGCCGGGCCGCCCAAGCCGCGTGGGCGCAGAGCGGTCGACGACTGGGGAGGAACAAAACTGTTCCAGCCGGTCGCGGCCGCCGCCGGCCTGATCGAAGCCAATGGTTATTCCGTGACGGTCTCCGGCATCGACATCGTCAGGCAAGACGAGACCTGCACCGAGGGCGGCAAGTCCTGGGCTTGCGGTATCAGGGCGCGCACCGCGTTCCGGTCTTTCCTGCGCGGCCGGGCCGTTGCCTGCAAGGTGCCGCCGGAGGCCGACCGTGCGCTGATCGCCGCCGAATGCCGCATCGGCAAGCTGGATGTCGGCCAGTGGCTGGTCGAAAACGGCTGGGCGCGCGCCACGGCAGCCGGCCCCTATGTCGAAGCGGGCGACAAGGCGCGCGCCGCCAAGAAGGGCGTCTTCGGCGCCGCGACCGATCTTGGCGGCCTGCCACCGGCGCCAACGCCTGTTGTGGCACCGACGGCGTCGCAACCGATCCTCGATGCCCCGGCGATAGACACGCCGCTGGCCGGGACGGAAATTACGCCGCCAGCTGACCAGCCAGCGCCCGCTCAATGAGCGCGCGGGTTTCGGCGATGCCGTAGAGGGCTGCGAACGAACCGAAGCGCGGTCCGCGTTCCTGGCCGATCAGCACCTGGTAGATCATCTGGAAGAAAGCGCCCGAGACACCAGGGCCGCCGTCCGGGCTCTTCTTCGAATGGTCCTGATAGCGTTCGATCTTGCGCGCCACGTTGAGCGAAGCGTTCTGGATCGCTTCGCCGTCGGCGCCGGCCGGCAGGCCAGCAAGCGCGTTGCCAAGCGCTTCCAGCGCGACGCGTTCGACATCGTCGGCCGGCCGGAAGGTCTTCGTCGGCTTCACGAAATCGTCGAAGTAGCGGATGGCGAAACCGACCAGCTGGTCGAGTTCGGGATGCGTCGCCGGCGTCACGCCAGATGCATGGCGCGAGATGAAGCCCCACAGCACATCCTTGTTTTGCGCGTTGGAGGCGCTGACCAGGTTGAGCAGCAGCGAGAACGGCACCGGCATGTCGATGGAAGGCGGCTTGCCGTCATGCATGTGCCAGACCGGATTGCCCAGCCGNCAGCCGCTCCTTCCAGTCCTGGCGCGGATAGGCGTTGAGGAAGGTGTAGTACTCGTCGACGGCGCGTGGGATGACGTCGAAATAGAGCTTTTTCGCCTGCCTTGGCCGCTGATACATATAGAGGCCGAGGCTTTCGGTCGGCGCGTAGCGCAGCCATTCGTCGATGGTCAGCCCGTTGCCCTTCGACTTCGAGATCTTCTGGCCGTTCTCGTCCAGGAACAGTTCGTAGACGAAATGCTCGGGCGCGCGCCCGCCGAGAATGTTGCAGATGCGGTCGTAGATCACCGCGTTCGTCTGGTGGTCCTTGCCGAACATTTCGAAATCGACGCCGAGCGCTGCCCAGCGCATGCCGAAATCCGGCTTCCACTGCAGCTTGACCTTCCCGCCGGTCACCGAAAGCGTGGTCTCGGTGCCCTCATCGTCGAAGGTGATGTTGCCGGCCTTGGCGTCGACATGCTTCATCGGCACGTAGAGCACGCGCCCGCTCTTCGGCGAGATCGGCAGGAACGGGCTGTAGGTTGCCTGCCGCTCCGGCCCCAGCGTCGGCAGCATCACCGCCATGATCTGCTCATAGCGCTCGGCGGCGCGCACCAGCATCGCATCGAAGCGGCCGGCCTTGTAGTACTGCGTGGCGCTGGCGAATTCGTAGTCGAAGCCGAACGTGTCGAGGAAGCGGCACAGCATCGCGTTGTTGTGGTCGCCAAAGCTCGGATAGTCGCCGCCGAACGGATTGGGCACCGCCGACAGGGGCATATGCAGATAGGGCTCGAGCGCTGCGCGATCCGGCACATTGTCGGGGATTTTGCGCATGCCGTCCATATCGTCGGAGAAGCAGAGCAGCTTGGTCTTGACCTTGTTCCCGGTCAGCACGTGAAAGGCATGGCGCACCATCGAGGTGCGCGCGACCTCGCCGAACGTGCCGATATGCGGCAGGCCCGACGGGCCGTAGCCGGTCTCGAACAGGACGATCTCCGGGAAGTCGCCGCCCTTGTAGCGCTCGATGATCTTTTTGGCTTCCTCGAACGGCCAGGCCTTGCTTTCGGCGGCTGCCGCAAGCATTTCGGGGTTGAGATCGGCGATGTTTGATCCCGTCATGTCAAAGTTCCAGTCATGGCCGGCTTTCGCGGCTGGTAAGATTTTTCAACCGGGTCTCTAGGCGCGACAGGGCGGAGCGTCAACGATATCAGGCGTTTTCGTTGCGACGGCGCCGTGGCGTCCCTACCTTCGACCCTCACTATCAAGGAGTTTTGAATGCCGTTGCCGTCCACCCATGAAGCCCTGATCTACCTGATGGTCATCACCTCGGCTTCCGATCGCGACATGACCGATATCGAACTGGCGCGCATCGGCGACGTCGTCCGCAGCTGGCCGGTGTTCGAGGATTTCAAGCAGGACAGGCTGATCGCCATTGCGCAGGACTGCCAGAAGATGCTGCATGAAAAGGATGGGTTGGAAGGCGTGCTCGAGCGTGTCGCCGAGACTTTGCCCGAACGGCTGCACGACACCGCCTATGCCGCGGCCTTCGAGGTTGCCGCCGTCGATCTAGAAATGCGCATGGAGGAATTGCGGGTGCTGCAGTTGATCCGGCGTGAGCTCGATCTCGACACGCTGACCGCCGCAGCCATCGCGCGCGGGGCGAAGGCCCGCCTGCGCACGCTGACCTGATCCAGCCCCTAAAGGAAGCTGACCGGGACCGGATCAGAAAAAGCTGACCGGGAACCGGATCAGAAGAAACTGACCGGGAAATAGCGCAGGTAGAATTCGGCGAAGGTGCCTTTCACCGATATCTCCTGCAGCGCGTAGTCCATGGCTGCGGCCAGCGCTGGGTCGCTGGCCCGGGTGGCAATGGTCATGCCGGACCCCAGATATTCCGGCGCCAGGTAGGGTCCACCGGCGAAGCGGCAGCAACCGGCGGCGTCCGTGCCGCCCAGCCAGAAGGAAAAGCGCATGCCGTCGCCGAAGGCGGCATCGATCTTGGCGCTCTTCAAGTCGCTGTAGAGGTCTTCCGGCCGTTGAAAGCGGATGATCTGCACGGTGCCGAAATAATCGCGCAGCATCTTTTCATGCGCCGAGCCGGCCAGCACGCCGACCCGCTTCGAGCGCAATTTGTCGAGGATCGGCTCGGCGAAGGCCTTGGTCTTCGGCATGATGAAGCGCGCCGGAAACTGTAGATAGGAGCGCGAAAAGCTGTACTTCGCCCGCGTCTCCGGCGTTGCGGCGATGCCGGCGATGATCGCCTCGCCTTCGCCCTTCTGCAACGCGTCGTCGAGTTCGGCCCAGGGCAGCGCCTGGATCTGGCATTTGTCGGCGATGTCGAGTTCGGCGCAAATCGCCCGCGCCAGGTCGATGTGGAAGCCGGACAGTCGGCCCGTGCCGTCGAGAAAATTGAAGGGCGGGAAATCGGTTGTGGTGAGGAACCTGAGCCTCGGCAGCGCCGCAAGGTCCGGCTTCGGCAGCCGCTCCTTGGCATCCCAAAGCACCGGCACCTGCGGTTCCGCTGCCCGCACAGCGCCGGCAAACGGCTGCACTCCGATCAGCATCGACAGCAAGGCGATGGTTATCCAGCGTGATGTCACAAAAAACTCCGCCCGTCTTGGCCGTTGGCTTGTGATACGAAAACGGCGCAGGCACAATTGTTTTTGATTTCAAAGGGCAAATTTCGGGTTATGCTTTGGCGAGGTTGCAAATAGCCGCACAGAGTCGGCCCGGGGTTGGCGGTCGCTGGCGTTAGAAAAGCTAAGGATGTGGCTTTGCAATCCGGGGTTGATGGCTAAGTGCGGGGCAGGCACGTAGCATCGGTCTCAAGAGCGGTAGGCAACATGGGGTAGATGTTGCGATGGGTTATTTTGACCGGACACTTGAATATATTGACCGGGTGCAGCGTGCCGACACGTCGGCTGCGGTGTGCGAGCAGCTACTTAGTGTCACCTCGAATTTCGGATTGACGGCCCTGATAGCCGCAACGGTGCCGCAGCCCGGTACACCAAGCAGCCAGACGAAGGACCATGTGCTGCTCTGCGATTGGCCTAGCGAATGGCTGGAGCGTTACTTATCGCGCAACTACGTCGACCACGATCCGGTCGTCAGCCATTTGAAGCAGTTTCGGGCGCCATTCCAATGGCGCGATGCCGTTCAAAGCATGCCCGCCGACAAGAGCAGCGCCGAGGTAATGCGCGACGCCCGCCAGTTCAAGCTGCGTGACGGCCTCGCCTTCCCGCTGATCACGCTCGAAGGCCAGATCGCGCTGGTCTCGCTGGGCGGTGAGGCGGTCGAACTGTCCGAAGCCGAATTCGCAATGGTCTCGCTGGCCTCCACCTATGCCATCGGCCGCGCCATGCAGCTTCAAACGACGGCCGGCAAATCTATCGATCACATTGAATTGACGCCGCGCGAGCGCGAATGCCTGCAATGGGCGGCGGTCGGAAAATCCGAGTGGGAGATTTCGCAGATCCTCGGCATCTCGGAGCATACCTCTGAGAAACACCTTCTCAACGCCAAGAGCAAACTAGGCGCCGCCAACCGTGTGCAGGCAGTCGCCGAAGCAGTCAGGCACGGCTATATCAGCTAGGCCGGTTCTGGCGGCCCGAAATTTATGGCCGCATTGTTGGCGTCATATCTTCAGAAAAGACCGGCCCCTGTCGTCCTCTTGAGACGGCTAATGCTTTCTTAACGCCAAAAGCAGACTCGGCGTCGCCAACAGGGTGCACGCCATCGCGGAGGCGTTTAGACGCAGCTATATTAGCCATGTCGGCTGTGGCAGCCTGGAAATCCTTGCCAACACCTTCGCGCAATTTTTTCGGGAAAGCCCGGCCGTATCTTCCTCTTAAGCCCAGGAGACGGCTAATGCTATTTTCCCTTACCACTCAACAACTGATGGAACGTCCCGACCTATGGGAGGCCGTCCATCGCCTGCGTTACAAGGTCTTCGTCGATGAGATGCGGTGGACCGATCTCGATCGCCCGGACGGCCTCGAAATCGATCAATTCGACCATGATGAGGCCGAACACCACCTTGTCATACGCAATGGCGAGCTTGCAGGCTATCATCGGATGCTGCCGACCACACGGCCGCATCTCCTTAGCGATGTGATGCCGGAACTCTGCGAGGGAAAGCGCCCTTCGGGACCGAATGTCTGGGAGCTAACCCGTTACGCGGTGGCGCCAGGCTTTCGCGATGGCAAGCGCGGCGTGTCTACGGTCGGCACCGAACTGATCGCCGGCTTCGTCGAATGGGGCCTTGCTCGCAATGTCGATCAGGTCATTATCGAGGTCGAGCCGGTGTGGGTGCTGCGGACGCTGCAGTTGCACTTCCTGGCGACGCCGCTCGGGTACCAGCGCACCTATGGCAACCAGCAGGTCGTCGCCACACTGCTGACCTTCAACGAGCATACGCTGGATGTCGTGCGTTCGCGCCGCAACCATCACGCCCCGGTGTTGGCCAGAGGCACCCCCCACATGCTCGGCATGCGGCAGGCGTCGTGAGACTGTCTTCACCCGACGCGCTTTAATGCATGTCGCTCAAAGTGGCCCCGGTTTTGAGAGAACGACATGCATGAAACAAAGACCTAAAGCGCGTCGCGTGAATCCGTTCAAATGCGATGCGCTTTAGACAATGGCCACAGAGCCCACCTCCGTGTGGGGGTGGGCTCTGTAATTTCAGCCTCTGCCTATCGAGGCCAGTCTCTACTTCTCGAGAAACGACGGCCCTTCGCCGACGATCTTTTTGTCTTCCTTGCCGATGGCGTCGAGATCGCGCCCATCATAGGGCAGCGACAACAGGATGCGCCGCATGACGGCCAGCCGCGAGCGCCGCTTGTCATTGGCCCGCACGATGATCCAGGGCGCGAACTGCTTGTGCGTGCACTCGACCATCTGGTCGCGCGCCTTGGTGTAGTCGTCCCATTTGGTAATGCCGGCAATATCGATCGGCGAGAACTTCCAGTTCTTCAGCGGAGACCAGCGGCGGTCGTGAAACCGTTCGAGCTGGGTTTCGCGGCCGATGTTGAGCCAGAATTTGAAGAAATAGATGCCGTCGTTGGAGATCATCCGCTCGAAATGCGGCGTCTCGTCGAGGAATTTTGCATGCTGTTCCGGTGTGCAGAATCCCATCACCGGCTCGACGCCGCCGCGGTTGTACCAGGACCGGTCGAAGGTGACGAATTCGCCCGATGTCGGGAAATGGGCGACGTAGCGCTGGTAGTACCATTGCCCGACTTCGGTTGGGGTCGGCTTGGTCAGCGCCACATTGCGCGCGGTTCGAGGATTGAGATACTGGCGCAGCACCGAGATGGTGCCGCCCTTGCCGGCGGCATCGCGCCCCTCGAACAGCGACATCACTCTGCTGCCGGTCGCCCGGAGCCAGGCCTGCGCCTTGACCAGTTCGATCTGCAGCCGCTCCAGCGTCTCGTCATACTCCTCGCTCTTCATTTTCTTGTCGTAGGGGTAGTCGCCTGCGGTCAGTTTGTGGTCCTCGATCCAGCTGGGAAGCTCAGGGTTTTCGATGTCGAACTCCCGCTCCTTGCCGTCCACCTTGATCTTCAGCGGCCCCTTTGCCGGCTCTGCGGCGGGACTTTCCTTGGCTTTTTTCATCGAGACGAACCTTTCCAGCTTGCGGACTCATGCTATGGGGGGCCTCAAACCCGGTCCAGCGGAAGTTTCGGCGAGACCGGCACAGAAGCACGGAAAGCACGAATGGCTGACACCGGCGCAGAGCGGACAACCACGGGGCAAGCCGTCGCCGGCCGGCTGTGGAACAGCCGATGGCTGCTTGCCGCCGGTGCGATCGCCATCATGGCCGTTTATGGGTTTGCCGGTATCTCCGCCTATGTGGTCATGGCTGCGTTGACGGTGCTGCTGGCCGCCGCGCTTCTGCCAACCGGTGGCGCCAGCCGGTCCGCTGAGACCATTGCCACGATCGAGGCGAGTGGGCTGCAGCGGCTTTCCGGCGAATATCTTGCGGCTGCCGTTGCCGATCCGCTGATCATCTTCGACCGCACCGCCACCATCGTCCACGCCAATGCCGCCGCCTTTGCCGCCTTTGTCGGTATCGCGCCCGGCCTGTCGCTGTCGCTAAAATTCCGCGCGCCGGAAATGCAGGCCTTGCTGGACGGCGTGCTGTCGGGAACCGTCGCCTCCGATGCCGTCGACTACACCGAGAAGCTGCCGGTGGAACGGGCCTACCGGGTCAGCGCGTCCTCGGTCGGCCACGCCACCGATCTCTATGTGCTGGTATTCAAGGACCAGAGTGAGACGCGCCGCATCGACCGCATGCGCGCTGACTTCATAGCCAATGCCAGCCACGAGTTGCGCACCCCGCTTGCTTCAATCTCGGGCTTCGTCGAGACGTTGCGCGGCCCGGCCCGCAACGATCCGGCGGCGCGCGAGCAGTTCCTGCAGATCATGCAGAACCAGACCGGCCGCATGGCGCGCCTCATCGACGATCTCCTGTCGCTGTCGAGGCTTGAAATGAAGCCTTACCTGAGGCCGGGAACCGAGGTCGATCTGCGCCAGACCATCGACAGCGTCATCGATTCACTAGGCCCGCTCGCCAGCGAGAACGGCGTCGTCATCGAACGCGACTACGCCGAGGGGCCGCTCGACGTGCCCGGAGACCGCGACGAGCTGTTCCAGGTGTTCGAGAATCTCTTGGAAAACGCCTGCAAATACGGCCAGCCTGGCGGACGCGTCACGGTGTCGATCGCGCGGGGCGAGGCCGGCCCGGAACCGGGCATCGATGTAACCATCAGGGACTACGGCCCGGGCATCCCGGAAGAGCACATACCGCGCATTACCGAGCGCTTCTATCGCGTCGACGTGGAGAGCAGCCGCACGCAGAAAGGCACCGGTCTTGGCCTGTCCATCGTCAAGCATATTCTGACGCGCCACAACGCCCGGCTTTCGATCAAGTCGGAGGTTGGCAAGGGCGCGGCGTTCACGGTCCATTTGCCGGCAGGCTGAGGCGGTACTATCTGCTAACTGCCTGTTTCTTCTTTCTGTCATCCGGCTAGCGTATCAGCACAGGGGTCGAGGAAACGACTCAAAAGGCCAAAGATTTAAGGAAGGCATTTCGCCCATGCAGTCCGTACACATTGTCAGCGCCTATGACGAAGAGCTGAAATACCTGGCGAAGCGCATCGCTGCGACGGGCGGCCATGCCGAGCGCATGGTCGAGCAGGCGATCCAGGCGCTGGTCAATGCCGATCCCGGCCTCGCCCAGAAGGTCATCCGCGACGACATCGTGCTTGACGAGGGCCAGCGCGAAATCGACGACAAAGCCATCGTCATCATCGCCAAGCGCCAGCCCATGGCGACCGATCTGCGCGAGATCGTCGGCGCCATCCGCATTTCGGCCGACCTCGAACGGGTCGGTGACCTCGCCAAGAACGTCGCCAAGCGTGTGGTCAGCGTCATTGATGGCCGCCAGCCGACCAGCCTGTTTCGCGGCCTCGAGGCGCTGGCCGAACTCGCTTTGACCCAGCTCAAGGAAGTGCTCGACGTCTATGCCTCGCGCTCGGTCGAGAAAATAGGCTTCGTTCGCGACCGCGACGACCAGATCGATGCCATGTACACCTCGCTGTTTCGCGAGCTTTTGACCTACATGATGGAAGATCCGCGCAACATCACGCCGTGCACGCATCTGCTGTTTTGCGCCAAGAACATCGAGCGCATCGGCGACCACGCCACCAACATTGCCGAGACGATCTACTACATCGTCACCGGCGAGCAGTTGCCGGCCGAGCGTCCAAAGGGCGACAAGACCGACAAGATTGCCCTTCCGGCGCTGCCGGTGAAGTGATCGCGCGCCCCTCGAACGCTTAATCATATTGCGCTAAACTACCCGGATGTTAGCGTCTCGGTTCCTGGCCAAGGCCAGGCGCTCAGGAGGCTGCGATGGAATATGTCCGAGAGTTCAAGCCGGCGCCGGCATCGTCCGGCATCATCGCGTCGAGCGTCTACACCGCCGGCAAGCGCATCGCCGACATTCCGATCGAGGAAGCCGGTGAATGGGCCAAGAAGTCGGGCCATGTCGTCTGGATCGGGCTGCTCGAACCCGACCGCGAGCTTCTGCTGCGCGTCAAGGCGCAATTCCATTTGCATGAGCTGGCGATTGAAGACGCCGAACATCCGCACCAGCGGCCGAAGATCGAGCAATATGGCGATGCGCTGTTCATCGTTGCCCGCACTGCACAGCTGATCGACGGACGCGTCACCTTCGGCGAGACGCATCTGTTCGTCGGCTCAGGCTATATCGTCAGCGTCAGGCATGGTCCCTCGACCTCATACGCCGCCGTGCGCCAGCACTGGGAAAGCTGTCCGCACTCACTGGCCAAGGGCGAGGATTTCGTCCTCTACGCCATTCTCGACTTCATCGTCGACAACTACATGCCGGTGCTCGAGCAGATCGAGGACGAGGTCGAGGCGATCGAGGACAGGGTGCTGCTGAAGCCGATGACCGGTCCCGACATCGAGCGGCTCTATATGCTGCGCCGCGATCTGTTGCGCCTGCGCAATGCGGCGCTGCCGCTGGTCGAGGTCTGCCGCCGGCTGACCAGCGCCGACCTGCCGCAGATCCATACCGCCATGCATCCGCTGTTTCGCGATGTCACCGATCATATCCGCACCGTGCAGGAAAAGATCGACAGCCTGCGCGAGGTTCTGGCCTTCGCTTTCGAAGCCAGCCTGCTGGTCGGCCAGAGCCAGGAAACCGCGAACACCAAGAAGCTGGCCTCATGGGCCGCGATCCTGGCGGTGCCGACGGCGCTCGCCGGCATTTACGGCATGAATTTCGACGACATGCCGGAGCTGAAGATGCAATACGGCTATCCCGTCGTATTGGTCTCGATCGCGCTGATCTGCTCGTTTTTGTATTGGCGATTTCGGAAGAGTGGGTGGCTGTGATGGTAGGCAGTAGGCAGTAGGCAGTAGGCAGTAGGCAGTAGGCAGTAGGCAGTAGGCAGTAGGCAGAATAAGGTAGCGCCTCACGAGCGCTACCCCATTCCCTACTGCCCAGTCCCCAATCCCTATTCCTAACTACCGGCTTCTGCGCCGCTCTGAAGCCGGCTGGAACGCCACCCTTGCGTGGTACTTGCAGTAAGGTCCGGTTTCGGCCGCCTCGTTGCCGCAGAAGTTGAAGTCTTCCGACAGCGGGTCGCCATTCGGCCATTTGCAGGTGCGCTCGGTGAGATCGGTGAGCTGCAGATGCCGCGAGATCGGCACGACGACGTTTTCGACCGGGCGGATGTAGTGGCGCGCCACTGGCTCGGCGTCGAACTGCGCCTGCAGCGCGTTCGCCCCGATCGACGTCGTGACATGGCGCTGCGTGGTTGCGGCGCGCGGCACCGATTTCTGGATCGAAGATCCCTGCGTTGTCTTCTTCTGACGCGCCGGCGTCGCGGTCGAGCGTCCGCGGCCCGACAGCTTCAGCCGGTGCACCTTGCCGATGACCGCGTTGCGGCTGACCCCGCCGAGTTGTGCGGCGATCTGGCTTGCGCTCAAGCCCTCCGACCACAGTTTCCTGAGAAGTTCGACCCGCTCGTCAGTCCAGTTCATGAGACCGCGCTCCTGCTAAGTGTGCGGCAGCCGGAATCCGTTCCCGACCCGGCAATCTTTGCCGGGGCAGACACCACATATATTAGGTGATTAGGTCCGCCGCACGAAATCTAGTTATTTCCCGACTACAATTACCTCATGTGTTGACTCGGTGACAAGAGTCCCAGGTGCAACACGAATCGGTTTTTTAGGTTTTCCCCAACTTGCCCGGTCGCTTATGAGCCGGCGTCTCGTCGGGAGCTGGCCACGCGCCTCTGCACGACGTTTTCGTTGACTTCATGGCCGAAAAACACGATAAGCCGCAAAGGCCGCCGCTTTGGCGGCTTTTTTGATTTTTCCGGTACCGGAGACGCATATAATGAGCGGTTCGGCGCTTTACGAGACCTTTGCCCGCGCCCCTTTGGCCTTCGATCATGGCGAAGGCACCTGGCTGGTTACCGACAAGGGCGAGCGATATCTCGATTTCGCTGGCGGCATCGCGGTCAATTCGTTGGGCCACAGCCATCCGCATCTGGTCTCGGCGCTGACCGAACAGGCGGCCAAGCTCTGGCACGTCTCCAATCTCTACGAGATCCCGGGGCAGACCCGGCTCGGCGAGCGGCTGGCTGACGCCACCTTCGCCGACAAGGTGTTCTTCACCAATTCCGGCGCCGAGGCGCTCGAATGCGCGATCAAGACGGCGCGGCGCTACCAGTTCGTCAAGGGCCATCCCGAGCGCTTCCGGGTCGTCACCTTCGAAGGCGCCTTCCACGGCCGCACGCTGGCGACCATCGCCGCCGGCGGCCAGTACAAATATCTCGAAGGTTTTGGGCCCAAGGTCGAAGGCTTCGACCAGGTCGGCTTCGACGACATCGACGCCGCCGAGAAGGCGATCACACCAGAGACCGCCGCGATCCTGATCGAACCGGTGCAAGGCGAGGGCGGCATCCGCCCGGTGCCGACGCAATCCTTGAAACGGCTGCGGCAGCTCTGCGACCAGCACGGCCTGCTGCTGATCTTCGATGAGGTCCAGTGCGGTATCGGTCGCACCGGAAAGCTGTTCGCGCATGAATGGACCGGCGTGACGCCCGACATCATGGCGATTGCCAAGGGCATTGGCGGCGGCTTCCCGATGGGCGCGTGCCTCGCCACCGACGACGCTGTCGTCGGCATGACGGCAGGCGTGCATGGCACCACTTTCGGCGGCAATCCGCTGGCCATGGCGGTCGGCAACGCTGTGCTCGACGTCGTGCTGGAAGACGGCTTCCTCGAAGACGTCCAGCGCAAGGCATTGCTGATGAAGCAGGGCCTGGCGGCGGTTGCCGACGAATTTCCCGATGTCATCGAAGGCATCAGGGGCAGCGGCCTGATGCTTGGCCTGAAATGCGCCATGCCCAACACCAAGGTCAACATGGCGCTGCGCGACCAGCATCTGCTGGCGGTGCCGGCAGGCGACAACGTCATTCGTCTGCTGCCGCCGCTGACCGTCACCGACGCCGAGATCGGCGAAGCGCTCGATCGCATCCGCGCCGGCGCCAAGGGCCTGACCGACGCCATCGCCGCGGCCGCCGCGAAGTAATCCCGAGAACCATTCCCGATGAGCCTTCGCCATTTCACCGATCTTTCCGCCGTTTCCGAAGGCGATCTGCGCCTGATGCTGGACGATGCGGTTGTGCGCAAGGCGCGCCTCAAGGCCGGCGAACGGACCAAACCGCTCGAAGGCAAGGTGCTGGCCATGATCTTCGACAAGCCGTCGACGCGCACGCGCGTGTCCTTCGACGTCGGCATGCGACAGCTCGGCGGCGAGACCATCATGCTGACCGGCACCGAAATGCAGCTCGGCCGCTCCGAGACCATTGCCGACACCGCCAAGGTGCTGTCGCGCTATGTCGACGCCATCATGATCCGCACCACGTCGCATGAGCGGCTGCTCGAGCTGACCGAGAATGCCACGATTCCGGTCATCAACGGGCTGACCGACGACACCCATCCCTGTCAGCTGATGGCCGACATCATGACCTTCGAGGAGCATCGCGGTCCGGTTGCCGGCAAGACCATCGCCTGGACCGGCGACGGCAACAACGTGCTGCATTCGCTGCTCGAAGCTTCGGCGCGGTTCCGCTTCAACCTGAACGTCGCAGTGCCGGAAGGCAGCGAGCCGGCGCAAAAGCATATCGACTGGTCGAAGAGCAATGGCGGCAAGCTGCACTTCACCCGCTCGCCCGAGGAAGCCGTCGACCAAGCCGACTGCATCGTCACCGACTGCTGGGTGTCGATGGGCCAGGAACACCGCGCCCGCGGCCACAATGTCTTCTCGCCCTATCAGGTCAATGCGGCGCTGATGGCGAGGGCCAAGCCCGACGCCCTGTTCATGCACTGCCTGCCGGCGCATCGCGGCGAGGAAGTCACCGACGAGGTCATCGACGGTCCGCATTCGGTTGTCTTCGACGAAGCCGAGAACCGGCTCCACGCCCAGAAGGCGGTTTTGGCCTGGTGTCTGGGCGCTTGATCTCCAGGCGCTTGATCTCCAAGCGCTTGATCCGGGGCGGCGCGATGCCTATTTGCGCCCCATCACGCAAATCAAGCGCGTTTGGACGCATGCACCCCTCCGGGCCGCATGGCCGCGCCCTGGAGCTTTGTCATGTTGGAAACGCATCAAGTGACTGAACATCACCCCAAACTCGGCGAGTTCGGCTATGCCGGCGACGATCATGTCGTGCCCTTCGAGGTAGGCCCGCTCGACGTGCGCGGCCGCACCGTGCAGCTCGGGCCGATGCTCGACGCCATCCTCAACCGTCATGACTATCCCGAGCCGGTCGCCCGCCTGCTGGCGGAAGCCTGTGTGCTGACGGTGCTGCTCGGCACCTCGCTCAAATTCGAGGGCAAGTTCATCCTGCAGACCCGCACCGACGGGCCTGTCGACATGCTGGTCGCGGATTTCTCCACGCCCTCGGCATTGCGCGCCTATGCGCGCTTCGATGCCGACCGGCTGGAGGCCCTGGTGGCCGCAGGCCAGACCTCGCAGCAGACGCTGCTGGGCAGCGGCGTTTTGGCGCTGACCATCGACCAGGGGGCGCACACGCAGCGCTATCAGGGCATCGTCCAGCTCGACGGCGAGACGCTGGAAGACGCCGCGCGCACCTATTTCCGCCAGTCGGAGCAGATCCCGACCGACCTCAGGCTGTCGGTGGCCAAGCTGCTGACGCCCGGCCCCGGCGGTGCGCGCGAGCAGTGGCGCGCCGGCGGTATCCTGGCGCAGTTCCTGCCGCAGTCGCCCGAGCGCATGCGCGTGCCCGACATTTCGGGGGGCGACGGCGATCCGCGCGACGTGATGAACGAGCCGGCCGACAATTCTTGGCGCGAGCTGGTGGCGCTGCTCGGCACCATCGAGCCGACCGAGCTGATCGACCCGACCATCGGCGCCGAGCGGCTGCTCTACAGGCTGTTCCACGAACATGGCGTGCGCGTCTTCGGCGGCGTGCCGGTTGCCGACCAATGTTCCTGCTCAAGGGACAAGATACGCGGCATCCTCGAGGGGTTTTCCGCGCAGGAAATCAAGGACAGCACCGAAGATGGCGGCATCCACGTCGCCTGCGAGTTCTGCTCGAAGCAGTACGACTTCGACCCGGCGGAGTTTGCAGCTCAGTAGCATCTCTACCTTCTCCCCGTTCACGGGGAGAAGGTACCCGAAGGGCGGATGAGGGGCAGCGCGAACTTTGGTGAATGGCCGCGCATAGCCTAGGTCATGTGCGTGGAAGATAACCTCATGAGTCTGGCGCTGCCCCTCATTGCCCTGCCGGGCATTTCTCCCCGTATAGTGACGGGGAGAAAACCCCTAATTCACCGTCAGTCGGGTCCCCGGCAGATCCAGCGAAAACGCGGGAATAGCGACGTCGAACGTCTCGCCCTTTTTGTTGCGCATGGTGTAGTGGTCGACCATGAAGCCGGACGGCGTCGATAGCGGGCAGCCTGACGTGTATTGATAGCTGTCGCCGGGATTGAGCTCAGGCTGGTCGCCGACCACGCCGGCGCCGCGCACTTCCTCGACCCGGCCGCTGCCGTCGGTGATGTGCCAGTAACGCGACATAAGCTGCACGAAATCGTCCGACTGGTTGTCGATCGTCACCTGGTAGCCCCAGACATAACGGTTCTCCGCCGGGTCCGAGCGGTCCTCCAGGTAAAACGGTCTGACCTGCACTTCGATGTTGCGCGTGACGGCGCGGTACATGGGCTGCTCCGGTTGCGCGGCAGGGAACATTTGTCGCGCCATGCGGTTTGATACGCGCAGAGCGGCATGTCCTGCCAGCCTCAAAGCGCAGGTGCCGACAAACAATGTCATTTAAGTGACACATGACAATGTTGGTGTGCGCAAACCTTGCCGGCGACTCAAGGCCCATCTGTCGACTGACAAAGCAGCCGCGAGCGGCCTTTCCGGAGTGACCAGATCTCGATGGAACCAGCTCTCACAGCCGCCTTCGCTTCCTCCGCTTTGCTTCTTTCCAATCTCGCCAGCATCCTGCTTGCATCGTCGAAGCTGAAAGCGCGCCGTCTCATCCCTCCGCCGTCCAACGAGCAGCCGCCGGTCTCGATCGTCGTGCCGTCGCGCGGCGTGGAGCCGTTCACACAAGAGACGCTGCAGCGAGCTTTCTCGCTTGACTGGCCGATCTACGAACTGATCTTCTGCGTCGCTCACGCCGACGACCCGGTCGTCGAACTGATAAACAGGGCGATCGTCCTGTTTCCCAACGTGCCGACCCGGCTGCTGATCGGCGACGACCGCGTCAGCAGCAACCCGAAGCTCAACAACTGCGTCAAGGGCTGGGAAGCGGCGCGCTATCATTGGGTTATTCTGGCGGATTCCAACGTGCTGATGCCTAGGGATTACGTCCAGCACCTGATGGCGGCCTGGCGGACCAATACCGGGCTTATCTGCTCGACGCCGATCGGCTCGCGGCCGGATGGCTTCTGGGCCGAGGTCGAATGCGCGTTCCTCAACACGCTGCAGGCGCGCTGGCAATATGCCGGCGAGGCGCTCGGTCTCGGCTTTGCCCAAGGCAAGAGCATGCTGTGGAACAAGCCGATGCTCGATACCAGTGGCGGTATCCGCGCGCTGGCCGCCGAGATCGCCGAGGATGCTGCTGCAACCAAGCTGGTCAACGGACTGGGCCTGCACGTCAATCTCGTTGCCTCGCCTTTCGAGCAACCACTGGGGCAGCGCCGACTTGCCGACATCTGGTCGCGCCAGGCGCGCTGGGCGCGGTTGCGCCGCGTCACTTTCCCGCTGTTTTTCGCACCCGAGATCCTGACCGGCGTCGCCGTGCCGCTGGCGTTGGCGCTGGTGGCGGCCGCAAGTGCCGGCATCAGCCTGCCGGCCACGGTGTTGGCCGTGCTGACGGCGGCCTACATTCCCGAATGCGCGCTGGCCGCGGCCAAGGGCTGGCACCTGTCGCTGCGCATGGTCCCGGCGATGATGGTGCGCGACATGATGCTTCCCGCCATCTGGGCGCGCGGCTGGCTGAGCGGCGCCGTCGACTGGCGCGGCAACATCATGACCATCGGCACCAAGACGGCCGAACTGGAAGAGGTTTCGTCGGGAGCGTGACGCCTCGCGGCCTATCCGGCTGCCTTCAGCGCCTGCGCAACGTCCTCCAGCAGATCGTCCGTATCCTCAAGACCGACCGACAGCCTGAGCGTTCCCGGCCCGATGCCAAGCTCGGCGCGAGCTTCGTCGCTGAGGTTCTTGTGCGTGGTGGTCGCCGGATGGGTGATCAGGCTCTTGGCGTCGCCGAGATTGTTGGAGATCAGCACGATGTCGAGCGCGTTCTGCAAGGCGAAGGCCGCCTGCTTGCCGCCCTTGATGTCGAGGCAGATCAGCGTCGATCCGCCTGTCATCTGCTTCTTGACGATGTCGGCCTGCGGGTGGTCGGCGCGGCCGGGATAGATGACGCGGGCGATTTCCGGCCGTCCTGCCAGGAAATCCGCGATCTTGGCCGCGCTTTCAGTCTGCTGGCGCACCCGAACCGGCAGCGTCTCCAGGCCCTTGAGCAGCGTCCAGGCGTTGAACGGCGACAGGCTCGGGCCGGTGTGGCGGAAATAGTCGTGCAAATTCTCGTCGATCCATTTCTTGTCCGACAGGATGATGCCGCCGAGACAGCGTCCCTGGCCGTCAATGTGCTTGGTCGCGGAGTAGACGACGATATGGGCGCCGAGCTGCAAGGGCTTCTGCTGCAAGGGCGTGGCGAAGACATTGTCGACGATCAGCCTGGCGCCGATCGAGGTGGCGAGCGCCGCCACCGCTGCGATGTCGACCACTTCCAGCGTCGGATTGGTCGGGCTTTCCAAGAAGAACAGTTTCGTGTTCGGCCGCACCGCCTTTTCCCAGTTGGCGATGTCGGTGCCGTCGACCAGCGTTGCCTCGATGCCGTATTTCGGCGCCAGCGTCTCCACCACCCAGCGGCAGGAGCCGAACAGCGCGCGCGCCGCAACGATATGGTCGCCGGCCTTGGCGCTGCACAGGAGCGCTGCCGTCACCGCCGCCATGCCGGACGCCGTGGCGCGCGCATCTTCGGCACCCTCCAGCGCGCACATGCGCTTTTCGAACATGTCGACGGTAGGGTTGGCATAGCGCGAATAGATGAAGCCCGGCTCCTCGCCCTTGAAACGGGCTTCCGCGGCCTGCGCCGTTTCATAGACATAGCCCTGGGTGAGATACATCGCTTCCGACGTCTCGCCGAACTGGGAACGCAGTGTTCCCCCGTGCACGAGTGCGGTCTGAGGCTTCCAGTTACGCTTCTTGGTGCTCATCGCTTTTGTTCCAGACACAAAAAAACCGGCCGCGAAAGTCGCAACCGGTCCATATGGCCTTGCGGCCCGACGGTCCTTTAGCGACTTGTTTAACGTGGCTGCAAGCCGACCGGCCAAATCACCACGGGATAACGACCCTTTAGACCTCACCTGCGCTTGCGTCAATTGCCGGCTTCATTAAGAGGTTTGTACCAGGCAGGTTCCGCAATAATATCCAGCGGTTTTGCGGCAAGAACCTGCCACAAAGAGACCGACCTTGGAGCGGAGCCAGCCTTTTGCGGCAGACAGGCATTCTTCCCGATCAGGACATTTCCGCGCTGTTTCAGTCCGGCGCGCTGAAGTCGCCGCGCGCGCTCGATGTCGACCAGGTGCAGCCGGCGAGCCTCGATCTCAGGCTCGGCGACAAGGCTTTTCGCGTGCGCGCCTCCTTCCTGCCGGGTCCCGATCATCTGGTGGCCGACAAGCTTCACCGGCTGAAATTGCATGAGTTCAGTCTCGCCGAGGGCGCGGTCCTGGAAACCGGCTGCGTCTACATCGTGCCGCTGCTCGAAAGCCTGGCGCTGCCCGCAAACGTGTCGGCCTCGGCCAACCCGAAGAGCTCGACAGGCCGGCTCGACATCTTCACCCGGGTGATGACCGATCGCGGCCATGAGTTCGACAAGATCGCCGCCGGCTATCACGGGCCGCTTTATCTTGAAGTCAGTCCTCGCACCTTCCCGATCGTCGTGCGCGCCGGATCGCGACTGTCGCAGATCCGCTTTCGCACCGGCAACGCGCTGTTATCGGAGGCAGAGCTGAACGAATTGCACCGCGCCGAGATGCTGGTGGCGACCGAGCCGCCCAACATTTCCGGCGGCGGCATTGCGCTGTCGATCGATCTTGACGGCGACCAGAACGGCCTGGTCGGCTATCGCGGCAAGCATCACACCGGCTTGGTCGATGTCGACAAGCGCGCCGCCCAGGATGCCGTCGATTTCTGGGAGCCGCTCTATAAGAGCGGCGCCGGCGAACTGGTGCTCGACCCGGACGAGTTCTACATCCTGGTCAGCCGCGAAGCGGTGCACGTGCCGCCGCTCTACGCCGCCGAGATGACGCCCTTCGATCCGCTGGTTGGCGAATTCCGTGTTCACTATGCCGGCTTCTTCGATCCGGGCTTCGGCCATTCGGCCTCAGGCGGCACCGGCAGCCGGGCGGTGCTCGAAGTGCGCAGCCACGAAGTGCCGTTCATCCTCGACCACGGCCAGATCGTCGGCCGGCTGGTCTACGAACACATGCTGAAGCGGCCGCAGGCGCTTTACGGCACCGATCTCGGCTCGAATTACCAGGCGCAAGGCCTCAAGCTCTCCAAGCATTTCCGCCCCGCCGGCTGAACCTTCGATCACCATCAGGCAAAATACTTGCCTGCGCTGCCTCACCATGCTTGGCTGCCTTTCGGTGGCCGGCAAGAGAACGGCGCGCAAGGGGAACCAAAATGCAGATTTCAAGATGGATCATATCGGCAGCGGGCGCTGCCATGCTGGTGATATCGGCCGGCTCGCTGGCTGAGGCGCAGGAGAAATTGAAGATCGGCACCGAGGGCGCTTATCCGCCCTTCAACACCATCACCGCGGACGGCAAGATCGAGGGCTTCGACATCGACATTGCCAATGCGCTGTGTGCGCAGATGAAGGTCGAGTGCGAGATCGTCACCCAGGACTGGGACGGCATCATCCCGGCGCTGCAGGCGAAAAAGTTCGACGCCATCATCGCCTCGATGAGCATCACCGAGGAGCGCAAGAAACAGGTCGCCTTCACCAACAAATACTACACGACGCCGCTGGCGCTGGTGGCGCCCAAGGACAGCGACCTCACTTCCACCGAACCGGCAGCCCTTGCCGGCAAGACGGTGGGCGCGCAGGCCTCGACCACCCAGGCCGACTATGCGCAGGACGCCTATGGCAAGGCCGGCGCCGAGGCGAAACTCTACCCCACCCAGGAAGAGGCGATCACCGACTTGCAGAACGGCCGTCTCGACGCCGTCATCTCCGACAAATTCGTGCTGATGGACTGGCTGAAGAAGGCGAGCGACGGCTGCTGCAAGCTTGTCGGTGACGTCAAGGGCACCGAGACGCAAGCCGGCATCGCTGTCCGCCTGGAGGACACGGCACTTCGCGACAAGCTCAACGCGGCGATAGACGCCATCGTCGCCGACGGCACTTACAAGAAGATCCAGGCCAAGTATTTCGATTTCGATATCTATTGAGGTTGGAACTGCCAAATCTCCCCCCTTGAGGGGGAGATGGCCGGCAGGCCAGAGGGGGTCGCTGCGCATAGAATGCCAGCGCCTTTCAGCCGCGGAAGACTTTAGCGCTCCACGCGCAACGACCCCCTCTGTCGCCTTCGGCGACATCTCCCCCTCAAGGGGGGAGATTACGCTCTCAAAGCGCCTTCACCGCCACCTTCACCGGCTGCTCAATCTCCAGCGGGTTGCGCAGCGGCAGGCCGAAATCCGCGGCCTCGATCTCGAAAACGTCGCCGGCCTGAGTCTTGATGCCGTCGGCAAAGGACAGCGTCGCCGTGCCGAACATGTGCACATGCACGTCGCCCGGCTGGCGGAAGGCCGAATATTTGAAGTGATGATGTTCGAGATTGGCGATTGTGTGCGACATGTTCGCTTCGCCCGACAGGAACGGCTTTTCCCACAGCAAATTGCTGTCGCGATAGATTCGCGATGAACCCCTGACGTCGGCCGGCAGGTCGCCGATCAGGATTTCCGGCCCGAACGAGGCGTTGCGCAGTTTGGAATGTGCCAGGAACAGATAGTTCACCCGCTCGGCAACATGATCGGAAAACTCGTTCGACAGCGTGAAGCCGACGCGGAACGGCGCGCCGTCGTCGCCGATGACATAGATGCCGGCGATTTCCGGCTCCTCGCCGGCGTCCTGCGCAAAGGCCGGCGACATCAGTGCGGCGCCCGGCGCCACCGCCATGGTGCCGTTGCCCTTGTAGAACCATTCCGGCTGCACGCCGGTCTGGCCCTTGGCCGGCTTGCCGCCTTCGAGCCCCATGCGGAACATCTTCATGGAATCGGTAAGCTGCTCCTCGCCGCCATCGCTGAGCTTCTTGTGCATGGAATCGCGCGTCGCCGCCGAGCCGAGATGGGTCAGGCCGGTGCCGGTCAGATGCAGATGCGCAGGATCGGGATGGTTGATCGGCGACACCAGCCGGCCCTTCTTGTAGACGGCGTCGAGGTCTATCGCTTCACCGAACCCCTTGCGTTCGATCAGCGCGGCGAGGGCCGTTCCGGTGCGCGCGGCTTCCATGGCCAGCGAATAGACGCTGCGGGCGCCGTTGATGATCCTGGTCTTGCCGCCGCCATTGCGGGCGACGACGCGGATGGTCTCGGCGTCGTCGAGGATCTGGGAGATCAGCATGATTAAATCCTCTCTCATGTGCTTGGCCTTGGATGCCTCTTGGCAAACCTTGACCTGCGCGGCTCGGACCTAGCCGCGCCACGGGTTGAACTCTTCGTCCGGATTGCGCTCGCGAACTTGATCCCTCGGGGGACTTCTTGTGCCGACAACTTGCCGGCTGCGCCGCGATCGTATGCCTCCTGCTTGCCTCGCCTGAAGCTTGTCAGGCCTTGTTCTTGTTGTAGACGTCGAAGATCACGGCGCCGAGCAGCACCAGGCCTTTGACCACCTGCTGCCAGTCGACATTGACGCCCATGATCGACATGCCGTTGTTCATCACGCCCATGATGAAGCCGCCGACGACTGCCCCGATGACCTGGCCGACGCCGCCCATCGCCGAGGCGCCGCCGATGAACACTGCGGCGATGACGTCGAGCTCCGAGCCGAGACCCGCCGCCGGCACCGCCTGGCCGAGACGAGCCGCGATGATCAGGCCGCCAAGCGCCGACAGCACGCCCATATTGATGAACACCATCAGCGTCAGCCGCTCGGTGTTGATGCCCGACAGCTGCGCCGCCTTGGGATTGCCGCCCATGGCGTAGATGCGCCTCCCGATGGTCATGCGCTTGGTGACGAAGACGAACAGCGTGATCAGCACGCCCATGACCAGCAGCACCACCGGCAGGCCGCGGTAGCTGGCAAACTCATAGACTAGGAACAGCGCCAGCGCGCTGGCGACCAGCGTCTTGACCACGAACAGGGTGAAGGGCTCGGCCTCATAACCATGGCGTTCTCGTTTGCGCCGGGTGCGGACCCCGAAATAGGCATAGGCGAGCACGGCGATCAGCCCCAGCACGACCGTCGTCATGTGCAGGGTCACGCCGCTGCCCATGATGGTCTTGCCGGCTGCGTTCACGACCGGCGGGACGAGCGTCAGTGGGCCGATCACATCCGGGATGAAGCCGGAGCTGAGCATCTTGAAGTCGTCGGGAAGCGGACCCACCGACGAGCCGCCGCCAAGCAACGCCTGGCAAATGCCGCGGAAGATCAGCATGCCGGCCAGCGTGACAATGAAGCTCGGTATCCGGTGATAGGCGATCCAATACCCTTGCGCGGCGCCGATCAGGCCACCCGCGACCAGGCAGACGATCGAAACCACCAGGGGATTGCTCAGCGGTCCGAGTTGCCAGATGACCATCATGTTTGCCGCCAGCGCGCCAATGAAACCGGCGACCGATCCGACGCTGAGGTCGATATAGCCCGATACGATCACCAGCAGCATGCCGAGCGCCATCACGATGATGAAGGAGTTCTGCTGCACCAGATTGCTGAGGTTGACCGGCTTGAACAACGTCCCCGACGTGGTGAACTGGAAGAACAGCATGATGACGATCAGGGCTATGATCAGTCCGTATTCGCGTAAATTCGTCGCCAGCGCCGAGACGGCGATGCGCGGGCGCTGTTCGTCGGCGACGTTGCCCTGCGGGGCGGGGGCGCTTTCGGTGCTCATGCTGCTTTTCCTTCTCCCCGGACGATGGCGCGCATTATCTTTTCCTGGCTTGCTTCCGCCGCCGGCATTTCGCCCACCATGCGCCCTTCGTTCATGACGTAGATGCGGTCGGTAATCCCCAGCAATTCCGGCATTTCCGACGAGATGACCACGATCGCCTTACCCTCCGAGGCAAGGCGCGCGATGATCGTGTAGATTTCATATTTGGCGCCGACATCGATGCCGCGTGTCGGCTCGTCGAGGATCAGCACGTCAGGGTCGGCAAACAACCATTTCGACAGCACCACCTTCTGCTGGTTGCCGCCGGAAAGATTGCCGGTCATCTGATAGACGCTTGACGCACGGATATTGGTCTTCTTGCGATAGTCGTTGGCGACCGCAAGCTCGCGCATGTCGTCGATCACGCTGTGGCGCGACACGCCGTCGAGATTGGCCAGCGTAATGTTATGCTTGATATGGTCGATAAGGTTGAGGCCGTAGGTTTTGCGGTCCTCGGTGACATAGGCGATGCCGTGTTGGACCGCCTTGCTTACCGAGGAGACATCGACCGGCTTGCCCTTGAGCAGCACTTCGCCGGTGATGCGGCGGCCATAGGAGCGGCCGAACAGGCTCATGGCGAATTCGGTGCGGCCAGCGCCCATCAGCCCGGCGATGCCGACCACCTCGCCCTTGCGCACATTGATGTCGATGCCCTTGATCACCTGTCGCTCGGCATGGAGCGGGTGATAGACCGACCAGTTCTTCACCTCGAATACGACTTCGCCGATCTTGGGCTCGCGCGGCGGATAGCGGTCGTCTAGCGAACGGCCGACCATCGAGGTGATGATGCGGTCTTCGGAGATATCCTTCTTGGCCAGCGTCTCGATGGTGCGCCCGTCACGGATGACGGTTACCTTGTCGGCGACCCGGTTGATCTCGTTGAGCTTGTGCGAGATCAGGATCGAGGTCATGCCTTGGCGCTTGAATTCGAGCAGAAGATCGAGCAGCGCCTGGCTGTCTTTCTCGCTGAGCGACGCGGTCGGCTCGTCGAGGATCAAAAGCTTGACGTCCTTGCTCAGCGCCTTGGCGATCTCGACCAGCTGCTGCTTGCCGACGCCGATATTGGTGATCAGTGTCTTGGGGTCCTCCTTGAGGCCCACCTTCTTCAACAGGGCAGCGGTGCGCGCCTCGTTGGCATCCCAGTCGATGACGCCGTATCGGGCGTTTTCGTTGCCGAGGAAGATATTTTCGGTGATCGACAGCATCGGCACCAGAGCAAGTTCCTGGTGGATGATGACGATGCCCTTGTGTTCGCTGTCATGAATGCCTTTGAAGTGGCATTCCTGATCCTGAAAAATGATCTGGCCGTCATAGGTGCCCGCGGGATAGACGCCCGACAGAACCTTCATCAAAGTTGACTTACCGGCGCCGTTTTCACCGACAACGGCATGAATCTCGCCTTCCTCGACGCTGAGGTTGACGTTCGACAGCGCCTTCACGCCGGGGAAGGTCTTGGTGATGTCGCGCATCTCCAAAATCGTCGAGGCCATGGGAACTACCGCTCCTTAAGAGGTCGGCAAACACTGCCGGCGAGGTCGGTAACAATACCGGGCTCGCTGGTGAACGAAAAGGGGCCCTGCGTTGCGCAGGACCCCTGATTTTGTAACTGGGATTACTTCAGTTCGTCGGCCTTGATGTAGCCGGAGTCGACGACCAGTGCCTGGTAGTTCGACTTGTCGACATCATGCGGCGTCAAAAGGATCGAGGGAACGACCTTGACGTCGTTGTTGTAGGTCTTTTCATCGAGGCCGTCCGGCTTGCCGCCCGAGAGCACCTTGTCGACGAGTTCGACGGTGGCCTTGGCCAGTTCGCGGGTGTCCTTGAACACGGTCGAGTATTGCTCGCCCGTGATGATCAGCTTGACCGAAGCGGTTTCGGCGTCCTGGCCGGTCACGATCGGCCACGGCTGGGCGTCGGTACCGTAACCGACGGCGCGCAGCGAAGCGGTGATACCGCGCGACAGGCCGTCATAGGGCGACAGAACGCCATCGACGCGGCTGCCGTCCGAGTAGTTGGCCGACAGAAGGTTGTCCATGCGCGCCTGGGCGGTAGCGGCGAGCCAGCGCAGCGTGCCGACCTTGTCCATGCCGGTCTGGCCGGACTTGATCTTGATCGAGCCGTCATCGATCAGCGGCTGCAGCACCGAGATTGCGCCGTTGTAGAAGAAGAAGGCGTTGTTGTCGTCGGGCGAGCCGCCGAACAGTTCGACGTTCCACGGCTTGGTGTTCGGGAAGCGCTCCTTGAGGCCCTTGACCAGCGAGTTCGCCTGGATCACGCCGACGCCGAAATTGTCGAAGGTGGTGTAGTAATCGACATTGGCGGTCTTCTTGATCAGGCGGTCATAGGCGACGACGACGACGCCGGCGTCAGCGGCCTTCTGCAGCGCGTCCGACAGGGTCGTGCCGTCGATCGAAGCGATGATCAGCGCCTTCGGGCCCTTGGTGATTTCGTTTTCCAGCTGGCTGAGCTGGTTGGGGATGTCGTCCTGCGCGTACTGCAGGTCGACCGTGTAGCCGAGAGCTTCGAGCTGGGACTTGACGGCATCGCCGTCATTGATCCAGCGCTGCGAGGTCTTGGTCGGCATCAGCACGCCGACAAGACCCTTGTCGGCTGCGTGCGCCGAGTAGGTCATGGCAGCGATGCCAAGGGCCGCGACGGCGGCCAGTGTCTTGATGATTTTCACGTAAACTCTCCCTGGTTGATGGACGCGACACCTCGGGGCTTCGCGGGCCGCGCAGTCGGGCGGATGCGCCAAAGCGCCGCCGCCGTCATAATCGATCTCCGGTATCCTCCCAATCGGCCCTCAGTCTTGATTTAAATCGATACGATTTTGCTCGTCATCGACCGTCAGGTCTTGAGGACGCGCGAAAGTGTGACCCTTTGCCATAACTGTCAAATGCGATCTTCGGTGGTTGCTATACCAAAACCGGTATATGACTAAACCGGGCTGGAACAGTGGCGGAAGCGGGAAAAGGCATGGCGGCTTTACGAGGTCCTCAGGGAATTTCAAGCGGTTACGATGAATTGCCCGGCGATGGCGAGACACTTCTGCGCAGCGGCTTGAGCCTGCGTCACATGCGCATGATCGCAGCACTCGACGATCACGGTCGGGTGAGCGCTGCCGCCCAGGTGATGAACATCTCGCAGCCGGCGGCCTCGCGCATGATTTCCGAGATGGAAGCGGTGCTTGAGGTCAAGCTGTGCGAAAGGCTGCCGCGCGGCATCACGCTCACCCCTTACGGCAAGGCGCTGGCGCGGCGCGCGCGCTCGATCCTGCTCGAAATGCGCGAGGCCGACCGCGAAATATCGGAGCTCAAGGCCGGCAAGGGCGGCTCGGTGTTCCTTGGCGCGGTGACGGCGCCGGCGATCGAACTGGCGGTCCCGGCGATCCGCGAGATACGCCGCCTCTATCCGCGCATCGAGATTACCATGCAGGTCGAGACGTCGAATGTGCTGGCGCGCGAACTGATCGCCACGCGCCATGATTTCATCATCGCCCGTGTTCCCGAAGACCTCAATCCGCGCCTGTTCGAATCGCGCGTCATCGGCGTCGAGAAGGCCTGCCTGATCGTGCGCCGAGGCCACCCGCTGAGCAACGGCCATCCTCTCAACAATGGGAGGGCGGTGCGGCTGGAGGACACCGCCGCCTTCGACTGGGTGTTCCAGTCGGGCGGGTCGCCGCTGCGCCAGGCGATGGAGAGCAATTTCCTGAACCGCAACATCGCCCTGCCGGACCGCATCCTCAACACGTCTTCGCTGCTGCTGACCTTGGTGATGGTGGCGCAGTCCGACGCCATCGCCCCGGTGTCGATCCAGGTGGCAAAATTCATCCAGAACCCCGACGGTCTCGCCGGCGCCATCGACGTCGTCCAGACCGAGTTCGACATCGAGGTCAGGCCCTACAGCCTGATCACTGTGAAGAACCGCGTGCTGTCCCCGGCAGCCAAGATGCTGCACGATTTTATCTTGCGGGAAGTGGGATAGGAACTGGAGCGGGTAGAGGGAATCGAACCCTCGCGTTCAGCTTGGGAAGCTGACAAGCTACCATTACATCATACCCGCATTGGCCTCTCGATATCATGATGGGCGTGCTTCGGGCAATCGCCCTTGGACAGCTGTTCGGAAACGGCTGTTGGAAACCCGACCGATTGCGCCGGTCCGCCTGCCTTGATGCGGGCGCAGCAAGTGCGTAATCGTGGGTTTGTACCCCGAATCCGGGCACACCAATCTGGAGGCAGGCCCCTTGTCCACAGTGACGCGCTTTCTCGGTGACTCGCCCGTCAGGGTGATCGTCAAGCTGCTGGTCGTGTCGTTCCTCGTCGGCCTGGTCATGAATGCGTTCGGCTGGACGCCGATGGACGTCTTCTACCGCATCCAGGTTTTCTTCATCGATCTGTGGAATCTCGGCTTCAACGCGGTCTATCGCTTCTTGGGCTATATCCTGCTCGGCGCCGCGATCGTCGTGCCGGTGTTCATCCTGCTCAGGCTCGCGAACTACCGGAAGTGAAGCGGAGCACGATCCCGAAAAGTGGAAACCGGTTTTCGGAAAAGATTGTGCTCAAACCAAAGGACACTCAGGCAAAGTCCGACGCCACCTCGAACAGGATGGCGTGGCGCGCCGCGAGCGCTGCGACATCGGTCGAATAGCCGCCGCCGATGACACCGCAGACCGGGATGCCCAGCGCGCGGAAATGACCGATCACCATGGCGTCGCGGGCACGCACGCCGTCATCGCTGAGCGATAGCCGGCCGAGCCGGTCCTCGGCATGCACGTCGACACCGGCATTGTAGAAGACGATGTCCCAGTGCGCCTTGGCCGAGAGTTCCGGCAGGAGGACACCCAGCCGTTCGAGATAGGCGCCATCGCCGGTGCCGTCCGGCAGCGCAACGTCGAGATCGGAGGCAATCTTGCGCACCGGATAATTGCGCTCGCCATGCATGGAAAAGGTCAACGCGCGTGGCTCGTCTTTCAGGATGTCCGCGGTGCCGTCGCCCTGATGCACATCGAGATCGACTATCAGGATGTTTTGGGCGGAACCTTCGGCTAGCAGCACCAGCGAAGCGACGGCGACATCGTTGAAAGTGCAGAAGCCCGCGCCTTGCGCACGCCGCGCATGGTGGCTGCCGCCGGCGCTGTTGCAGGCAATGCCATTGATAAGCGCCAGTCGCGCCGCCAGCACCGTACCACCGGCGGCGAGTTGCGCCCTGAGCGAAACGCGCGGTCCCACGGGAAAGCCGATCTCGCGCTCGATCTTTTCAGGCACCGAACACGTGATGACTTGGTCGACATAATCAGCCGCATGGGCGAGCTTCAGCCAGGAGGCCGGCGCCGGCTCGGGCATCGCCAGCGCCTCGGCATGGATCAGACCCCTGATATGCAAGGCCTGCATCAGCAGCGGATATTTGCTCATCGGAAAGCGATGATTGACGGCGAAGCCGGCATCGTAGTCGGGGTGATGGACGATCTGCAGGGGCATGGCTAAAGCAATTCCAGCAAAAGTGTGCAGCGGTTTTCCCGGGAGAAGCGCATAGCGCTTCCCCTTGGGAATTGCTTAAAACCAGTACTCAGGTCCGGCGGGCTCGCGCCTGAAGAACATTTCGGTTGGCCGTCACGGCAAGAGTGATTGCGCGGTGGCGGGAAAATGGGGCACATCGGCTGTTCGATCAAGCCGCAATCAGCAAGGCAGCAATCCCCTGGACACGGGCGCAACCCCAGCCGACGCGAGACCCTTCGCCGTCACCAACCGTTCGGTGCTCGCCATCGCCGTGCCGATGACGCTCGCCTATCTGACGACGCCGCTGCTCGGCATCGTCGACACGGCGGTGGTCGGGCAGTTCGGCGATGCCGCCCTGCTCGGCGGCCTGGCGGCTGGGGCACTGATCTTCGACGTCGTCTTCAGCACCTTCAATTTCCTGCGCTCCGGCACCACCGGCCTCGTCGCCCAGGCGTTCGGGCGCGGCGACGAACTGGAGGAGCAGGCGGTGTTCTGGCGCGCCGTGCTGATCGCGGTCGCCGCCGGCATCGTGCTTGTCGTTCTTGCGCCGCTGATTGCCATCGCCGGCCAGAAATTCATCGGCGGCGAAGCGCGCGTCAGCGAGGCGATGGGCGTCTATATCCACATCAGAATGCTCGCCGCCCCCTTCACGCTGATCAACTACGCCATCCTCGGCTATGTCCTTGGACGCGGCGAGGGCGGGCTTGGGCTGATGCTGCAGGCGGTGCTCAACGGCATCAACATCGTGCTTTGCATCCTGCTCGGCCTGAAGCTTGGCTGGGGCGTCGCCGGCGTGGCCTGGGCGACCGTCACCGGCGAATGTCTGGCCATGCTGCTGGGTCTCGCCATCGTTGTCTGGCGCTTCCGGGCCGCACCCCGCCTGCCGCGGCATCGCCTGCTCGACATGCCCGCTTTCCTGCGCATGCTGTCGCTCAACCGCGATATCATGATCCGCTCGTTCTCGCTGCTCGCCGCTTTCGCGCTGTTCACCCGCCAGGGCGCGCAGTTCGGCACGCTCACGCTGGCCGCCAATGCCGTGCTGATGAACTTCTTCCTCGTCGCCGGCTATTTCCTCGACGGTTTTGCCACAGCCGCCGAGCAGTTGGCGGGACGCGCGATCGGCGCACGCGCCGAGACGGCGTTCCGCCGGGCGGTACGTCTGACCTTATTCTGGGGGTTCGGCCTCGCCGGAACCGCCACGCTGATCTTCTGGCTCGGCGGCGCCGGCCTGATTTCGTTGATTACCACGTCGCAGGATGTTCGCGCTATAGCCGACATTTATCTGCCGTGGGCGGCACTGACACCGCTGAGCGGCGTGCTGGCCTTCCAGATGGACGGCGTCTTCATCGGCGCCACCTGGTCGCGCGACATGCGCAACATGATGCTGGTGTCATTCCTGGCCTTCAGCGCCGCATTGTTCAGCTTGGCGCCGTCTCTCGGCAATCACGGCCTGTGGGCGGCTCTGCACGTCTTCCTGCTGGTGCGCGGCTTCAGCCTGCTGGCCATCCTGCGGATGAGAATGCGCACGGCGTTTTAGAGCGGCTTGGCAGCCCACTCATCGAGCTTGGTATCGCGCAATACGCGCAACGATTTCAGCCCTTCCTTGTCGGCAAAGCGCACCATTCCGGCAAGGATGCGGCCCGGCAGTGCCGGCCCGGCATAGATCATGCCGGTGTAGAGCTGGACGAGATCGGCGCCGGCGCGGATTTTTTCCAGCGCGGCATCAGTGGAATCGACGCCGCCGACGCTGATAATGGCGCGCTCCGGCCCGAGCAGCCGACGCATCTTGGCCAGCACGATGGTCGAGCGCTCGAACAGTGGTTTTCCCGAGAGCCCGCCGGTCTCGCTGGTGGTGTTACGCAATCCCGTTCGCGCCAGCGTCGTGTTGGAGACGATGACGCCGTCGATCTGCTTCTCGCTGACTTCGGCGGCGATGTCTTCAAGCTCGGCCTCGACCAGATCGGGCGCGATCTTGAGGAAGAGGGGCGGCTGCGCCGAAGCTGCTGCACGCACCGACATGACCCGAGACAACAGTTCGCCGAGCTGTTCGCGCGCCTGCATGGTGCGCAGGCCGGGCGTGTTGGGCGACGAGATGTTGACGGTGAGATAGCTGGCGTATTTCGCAAAGCGGGAAACGCCCAACTCATAGTCACGGACACGATCGGCGCTGTCCTTGTTGGCGCCGATGTTGACGCCGACAATGCCGCCGCGTCCCTGGCGCGCGGCAAGGCGTTTTTCCGCCGCCTCGTGGCCCTCATTGTTGAAGCCCAGTCGGTTGATCACCGCGTCATCCTGGGTCAGCCGGAAGATGCGCGGCTTCGGATTGCCCGCTTGCGGCAGCGGCGTCACGGTACCGACTTCGGCAAAGCCGAAACCGAGCCCAAGCAGCGCGTCCGGTACCTCGGCGTTCTTGTCGTAGCCGGCGGCCATGCCGAGCGGATTGGGAAAGGCGATGCCACAGAGGCTGACCTTCAACCTATCGTCGCGCACCACCCGTGCGCCGACCGGCAGACCGCATCGCAGCGCCGCGATCGACATGCCATGCGCCGTTTCAGGGTCGAAGGTGAACAGCAGTTTCTGGCCGATGCGGTCGAACACGCTCATTCGGCCTCCAGCGCCGGGAATTGATGCGTGCCGTCGGCGCCCAGCGGCAATGGCCGCACCCACAGGACTGTCTTCAGGTCGAGCTCGCCGTAAAGATGCGGAAACAGCGCGCCGCCCCGCGAGACCTCGTACTTCAGCGCGTCACCGAGCAGCGCCCCGTCGATGGCGATCAGCAGCAAATCCGTCTGGCCGGCGAAATGCTTCGCCGCCGTCTCCTTGGCCTGATCAGCGGTGGAGAAATGGATGAAGCCGTCGGCGATGTCGATCGGAGCTCCGGTGAAGCGGCCGTTTTTCTCGGCCGCGCGCCAAAGCGCTTCGGGCGCGATCTTGTAGATAATCTGAGACATTGTTGCGCTATAAAGCAATTCCAGGAAAAGTGTGAAGCGGTTTTCCGTCCGGAATTGCGTCAAAACAAGGAGATAGAGCGGAGCGCCGTGGAACGGCGACCCGCTCTGGTCCGGATGGCTCATGCAGGGAAGGGCAACTCGTCCGCATTTACGGCGCAAAGCTGTGATAGGTTGCGCACACTGGCTCGTGGAGGATGAACATGCGTCTGCAGCACATACTGATCCCCGCCGCACTGGTCTCGCTGGTCGCGGCATCGGCCTGGTCCGAGGAGACCGACCGCTACCGGCTGGAAAAATCCGCCAACGGTTATGTCCGCATGGATACCCAGACCGGCGCCATGTCGATCTGCGAGGAGCGCTCCGGCCAGCTCGTCTGCAAGATGGCCGCCGACGAACGCGCCGCCTTCCAGAACGAAGTCGACCGTTTGCAGGCCTCGATGAAGGCCATGGACGAACGCGTCGCCAGGCTCGAGAACTCGCTGTCCGCCCGCCTCGAATCGAAGCTGCCGAGCGAGGAGGATTTCGACAAGACGATGAGCTATATGGAGCGCATGCTGCGCGGCTTCATGGGCATCGTCAAGGAGTTGGACAAGGACAATGGCGACGGCGCCAAGCTCAACTCGCAAAAGACCTGAGCTGCCCGGCGCAAAGTGCCGTCCGGCCATTGCCGCTTGAAAACAAAGCGCTTCGCCGCATAATCGTCCGATCCCGGAAAGCCGTCAATCGATAACGAAGTTTGGGCAACAACGGGATTTGGGGAGGAACATTTGCCGTCGGGCTACACCTTCGTCATTGCCGACGACCATCCGCTGTTCCGCGGCGCCTTGAAAGAGGCGCTTGCCGGCGTCGGCGATGTCGCCGCCATTCACGAGGCCGGCGATTTCGAAAGCGCCAAGGCGCTGGTCGTGGCCCATGAGGATGTCGACCTCGTGCTGCTCGATCTGTCGATGCCGGGCGCCAGCGGCCTGTCCGGCTTGATCGCGCTGCGCGGCATCCACCCGGCGGTGCCGCTGGTGGTGGTGTCGGCCCACGACGACCCGGTGACCATCCGGCGCGCGCTCGATCTCGGCGCATCCGGCTTCATCTCCAAATCGGCCAGCATGGAGGAAATCCGCAGCGCTGTGCAATCGGTGCTGGCAGGCGATATCGCAGCCCCCGTCGGCATCGACCTCGGCGTCGAGCGCGACCCGGAAATATCGGACCTGATCAAGCGGCTGCAGGCGCTGACACCGCAGCAGACGCGTGTCCTCGGCATGCTTGCCGAAGGCCTGCTCAACAAGCAGATCGCCTACGAGCTCAGCGTCTCCGAAGCGACTGTAAAGGCGCATGTCTCGGCCATCCTGCAGAAACTCGGCGTCGACAGCCGCACCCAGGCGGTGATCCAGCTGTCCAAGATCGGCAGCGATCCGCTGCAGCCGGCGGGCTAAAGCTATTCCAGGAAAAGTGCGTAGCGCTTTCCCTTGGGAATTGCGTAAAACAAAAAGATAGAAACTCTACTCGGCCGCCGACGCCAGCGGCCTGACCCTTGCCATCATCGAACGCAGCACCGCCGGCTTCAGCGGCTTGTTGATCACCGGCACGTCGAGCGCGGCGGCAGCGGCACGGACCTCAGTGGAGCGGTCGGCGGTGACCAGCACGGCCGGCAGGTCGGAACCATGGATGTCACGCAGGCGGGCGATGATGTCGAGGCCGCTTCTGCCATCGAGATGATAGTCGGCAAGCACGATGTCGGGACGATCGGCCTTGGCGAAATCCTCCGAACCCGAAAACGTGCCGATGCTGCAGCCCCAGCCCTCGAGCAGAAGCCGCATGCCGTCGAGGATGCGGGCGTCGTTGTCGATGCACATGACGCGCAGGCCGGCCAGCGAATTCGCGGTGCGGGCAGGCGCCTTCGGCTCGACCTCGCGCCGCGGCGCCTCAACCGCCGCAACCGGCAGGATAACGGAAAAGCGCGTACCCTTGCCCGGGTTGGAAAAGATCTGGATCTCGAGCCGCAGCACCCGCGCGATGCGGTCGACGATGGACAGGCCAAGGCCGAGACCTTCGGCCTCGCGCACGCCTTCGTCCAGCCGGGTGAACTCGTTGAAGACCGTGTTCAGCTTGTCGCCGGCAATGCCGATGCCAGTGTCGATCACCTGGATTTCGGCGAGTTCGCCGCGCCGTCGCACGCCGACCAGGATGCGGCCATGGGGGGTGTATTTGATGGCGTTGGAGACCAGGTTCTGGATCAGCCGGCGCAGCAGGTTGCGGTCCGTCAACACGCTGAGCGACGAGGCTATGATCGTCAGATCGAGTTTCTTTTCGGCGGCGAGCGGCTGAAAATCATTGCCGATCTGGCGCAGCAGCCCGTCCAGGCGGAAGGCGCTGTCATCGGGTTTCATCGCGCCGGCGTCGAGACGGGAAATGTCGAGCACGGCGCCCAGGATCGTCTCGACCGATTCCAGCGAGGATTCGATGTTGATAGCAGCCTTCCCGGCCGGGCCCTTGCCGGCCTTTTCGATCAGCGACGAGCAGTAGAGACGGGCGGCGTTCAGCGGCTGCAGGATGTCGTGGCCAGCGGCGGCGAGGAAGCGCGTCTTGCCCAGATTGGCCTCCTCGGCCAGCATCTGCGCCTGCGCCAGCTCCTCATTGACCCGGGTCAACTCCTCGTTAACCCTAGTCAGTTCGATGGTCCGCGTCTTGACCCGCTGCTCCAGCGATTCATTGGCCCGCTTCAGCGCCAAATCCTGTTCGACGCGTCCTGATATGTCGGCATAAGTGGCGACGATTCCGCCGTCCGGCATCGGGTTGGAGCGCAGTTCGAGGATACGGCCACTGGTCTTCAACTCCATCTGCCATGGGCTGACGAAGCTGGTCAGCCGGTTGAGCATCGCCACGCGCTGGTCGGCCGGAATATCGCCGCGCTCGGCGAGGTGGCGCAGGATGCGGTCGAGCGACACGCCGACCTGGCCCATCTCGTCGGGCAGGTCGAACAGCGCGCGATATTGTCTGTTCCAGCAGATCAGACGAAAATCGCGGTCGAATACGGTGATGCCCTGCTCCATCTGGTCGAGCGCGATCTGCAGCAGGTCGCGATTGTGCTGCAGCGCTTCGGTGGCGTCGTCGAGCAGGCGAAAGGCGTCCTTGGACTCGCGGTCGTTGCGGCGAAACAGCAGCGACAGGATCAGCCGCGCCGAAGACGAGCCGACCGCGCTCGCCAGCAGCTGCTCGGAAAAGCGGATGACATCCATGCTGGCCTGCTCATTGCCGTGCAGCGAGACGCCATTGCTTTTCTCGAAGGATTGGAAGGAGCGCTCGGTGCGCTCGACGCCGAGGTAGCGCGAGATGGTGTCCTTCAGCACGTTGACGGTGATGGCGGTGCGGAAGCGGCGCAGGCTGGGCATCGGGCCGGATTCGCGCGGCACGAAGATCGACGCCTGGATCCGCTCCAGCGGCACTGACGCGCGCGACAGCGAGCCGAGCACGAAGAACAGCGTGTTGACCGACAGGCTCCAGAGCACGCCGTGGTTCAACGGTTCGGCGACGGTGCCGAACAGAGCCTGCGGCCGCAGCGCCTCGAAACCGAACAACCCCTGCACGACGATGTCCGCGTCGGCTGCCGAGAGCGACGGCAAAAGCAGCGTATAGCCCCAGACGAGGATGCCGGCGACCATGCCAAGGGCCGCGCCGCGGCCATTGGCGCCGCGCCAGATCAGCCCGCCGATCAGCGCCGGCGCGAATTGGGCGATTGCCGCGAACGACATCAGGCCGATCGACGACAGCCGCGCCGAGTTGGTGCTTTCGCGGTAGTAGAGGAAGGCGATGAACAACAGGATGAAGATGGCGCCGCGCCGCACGTTGAGGATCAGCGTCGACCAATCCTCATTCTCAGAGGTCGTGGTCTTGAGCAGGCGGCGCACGAACAGCGGGATGACGAGGTCGTTGGAGATCATGATCGACAGCGCCACGCTTTCGACGATCACCATGGCGGTCGCCGCCGACAGCCCACCGATGAAGGCGGCCATGGCGAGGAAGTCATGGCCGCCGAACAAGGGCAGCGCCAGCACATAGAGGTCACTGGTGGTTTTGGCGCCGACCAGCGCCAGGCCGGCGAAGGCGATCGGCAGCACGAACAGGTTTATCGCCACGAGATAGAGCGGAAACACCCAGGTCGCGGTGCGCAGTTCGGCCTCGCCGCGGTTCTCGACGATGGTGACGTAGAACTGGCGCGGCAGCATGATGATGGCAAAGCCGCTCAGGCAAGTCAGCACCAGCCAGGTGGCGAGCGAGGTGTTGTAGCCCATGGCTTGCCGCACCTGGCTGTTTTCGGCCAGCTTGTCGATCATGTCGCCCGGGCCGCCGAAGATCAGGAAGGTGACCATCAGGCCGATCGCCAGGAAGGCGGCGAGCTTGACTACGGTTTCGACCGCCACCGCCAGCACCAGCCCGTCCTGGTGCTCGGTGGCGTCGGCATGGCGGGTGCCGAACAGCACCGCAAACAGCGCCAAGAGCATGGCCACCACCAGCGAGATGTCGCTGACGAAGGGATCGAAGGAGGGCGGCGATCCCGTATAATGCTCGACCATCAGGCCGACCGAACCGGAGATCGCCTTCAATTGCAGTGCGATATAGGGCACCGCGCCGATGGTGGCGATCAGCGTGGCGATCGCCGAGACGGCAAAGCTCTTGCCGTAGCGCGCGCCGAGGAAGTCGGCGATCGAGGTGATCTTCTCGCTCTTGGCCAGCCGCACGATGCGATTGAGCAGCGGAAAGCCGAACACGAACACCATCACCGGCCCGGTGTAGATGCCCAAAAATTCGAGGCCGCGCTCGGACGACAGGCCGACCGAGCCGAAGAAGGTCCAGGAGGTGCAGTAGATGGCGAGGCTGAGCGCATAGATGAAGGGCCGGGCGCGGCCGGGTCCCAGCGCCGTTGAACGCCGGTCGCCGAGGCTGGCGATGACGAACAGCAGCGTTACATAGGCGACCGCAATGATGACGATGAACCAGCCCTGCACGGCCCGAAAATCCTCCTCGGCCAGCTTTCACCCCGGCCTGCCCAGAGGCAATCACAGCTCTAAGGTCAAGTCCATCGCGGCTTTCCGGCGCATGGCCGCGACGCCGCCCTGTCGAACCGTGACCCAAGGTAAGGAGAAAGCGGTGTTTTCCAGCTTTTGCTTCTGTTGCAACCGCAGGTTTTTGTTATGGTGCGCACGGGCCGACGCCGGAGGGACGGCGGCAGCGCGGTCCGTCATGACAAGGAGGGTCGAATGCTGAAAGAATTCCAGGAATTCATTTCCAAAGGAAATGTGATGGACCTTGCGGTCGGCGTCATCATCGGCGCGGCCTTCAGCAAGATCGTCGATTCTCTTGTCAACGACATCATCATGCCTTTCATCGGCGCACTTGGTGGCGTCGACTTTTCCAACTACTTCATAGGCCTCTCATCAACAGTGCATTCGACCAATCTTGCCGACGCGCGTAAGGAAGGCGCGGTGTTCGCCTACGGCAATTTTATCACCGTGGCGCTGAATTTCGTCATCCTGGCTTTCATCATCTTCCTGATGGTCAAGGCCGTGAACAACATGCGCAAGCGGCTCGAGCGCGAGAAGCCGGCCGCACCTGCGCCTCCGCCACCGGCCGACGTCGCTTTGCTCACCGAAATTCGCGATCTCCTCGCCAGGAAATAGACAAGGCCAGATTTCTGGACCAAAACCCCGGTCGTTCGCGGCCGGGGTTTTCTGTTGCCGCATCTGCTAAGAGCATCCGCCAATGCATGTCGCCCACAAGTGCGCAGCGGTTCTGGATAATGACATGCATCAAAGCAGACATCAAAACGGACCTGTTCATGACCCTGATCGATAGCTTGCGCGCCGAAGCGGTGGCCGCCCCCGAAAGCGGCATTGTCGCCGTCGTCAATTACGGCCGTACGCGCGAGGGCATGATCCCGCTCTGGGCCGGTGAAGGCGATTTGCCGACGCCCGCCTTCATTTCGGAAGCCGCCGCCAAGGGGCTCGCCAATGGCGAGACCTTCTATACCTGGCAGAAAGGCATTCCGGAGCTGAGGCAAGCGCTTTCTCGCTACTATGCCAGGCATTTCGGCAAGAGCTTCGCCGAAGAGGAATTCATCGCCACCGGTTCCGGCATGCATGCCATTCAGTTGGCATTAGCAGCGGTCGCCGGCAGCGGCGACGAGGTGGTCTATCTCTCCCCGGCCTGGCCGAATTTCGCCGCCGCCGCCGGTATTTCCGGCGCTACCCCGGTTGCGGTCACGCTCGACCAGTCCGGCAATGGCTGGTCCTGCGATGTCGACAAGATTGCAGCTGCGGTGACGCCGCGCACCAAGGCGCTGTTCGTCAACACGCCATCGAACCCGACCGGCTGGACGGCCGATAAGGAAACGCTGCAGGCGATCCTGAATCTCGCCCGCGAAAAGGGCCTGTGGATCATCGCCGACGAGATCTATTCGCTGTTCCACTACGGCCACGGCCGTGCGCCGTCCTTCCTCGACATTTCGACCGCGGAAGACCGCATCCTGTTCGTCAACTCCTTTTCCAAGAACTGGGCGATGACCGGCTGGCGCGTCGGCTGGATCAAGACCCATCCCGAGCTGCAGCAGGTGTTCGAGAACCTGATCCAGTATTCGACCTCAGGCGTCGCCCAGTTCATGCAGCGCGGCGCCGTCGCGGCGCTGGACCACGGTGATGCCTTCATCGTCGAGCAGGTGGAGCGCGCCAGGAAAGCGCGCGACCTGGTCTGCGATATTCTCGGCGCAACCGGCAAAGCGCGCTTCACCGTGCCGCAAGGCGCGTTCTATTTGTTTTTCACGGTCGACGGCATCACCGATCCGCGCCGGGCTGCTTTCGACATCGTCGACAAGGCCAATGTCGGCCTGGCGCCGGGCACCGCCTTCGGCCCTGGCGGAGAGGCGTTTTTGCGCCTGTGCTTCCACCGCCGCCTCGACCATCTCGAGGAAGCGGCACATCGCTTGGCGGGATGGATGAGGACGGTTTGAGATAAATGGCCGGCGGCTTCAGCCGCCCGACTTCGGCACCAGCAGCGGCACAATCCGGTCGCTCTTGGCGACAGTGGGCCGTCCGGCGGAGCCGTAGGGAATGCCGAGCGCATCCCATGTCTCGATCAGCGCGTCCTGAAGTCCCGCAATCAGCGCATCGGTATGGAACGGCGTCGGGGTGATGCGCAGCCGCTCGGTGCCGCGCGGCACGGTCGGATAGTTGATCGGCTGGATGTAGATGCCGTGCACGCCGAGCAGACGGTCGCTGGCCATCTTGCAGAGTTCGGGGTCACCGACCAGCACCGGCACGATGTGTGTCGGCGATTCCATCACCGGCAGGCCGGCTGCAGACAGAACCTCCTTGGTCCGCGACGCCTGGCGCTGCTGCGCATCGCGCTCGGCTTGCGACCGCTTGAGGTGGCGGATGGACGTGGTGGCGGCGGCGGCGATCGCCGGCGGCAGCGCCGTGGTGAAGATGAAGCCCGGCGCATAGGAGCGTACCGCGTCGATGACTGCGCTGTTGCCGGCGATATAGCCGCCCAGCGTGCCGAACGCCTTGGCCAGCGTGCCTTCGATGATGTCGATGCGGTCGGCCAGCCCCTCGCGCTCGGTGATGCCGCCGCCGCGCGGTCCGTACATGCCGACGGCATGGACCTCGTCAATATAGGTCATGGCGTTGTAGCGTTCGGCGAGCTCGACGATCTGCTTGATCGGCGCGATGTCGCCATCCATCGAATAGACGCTCTCGAACACGATCAGCTTGGCGCGTTCGCGGCCCGCCACCTGTAGCAGGCTTTCGAGATGCGCGACGTCGTTGTGGCGGAAAATCTTCTTTTCGGCACCCGAGCGCCGCACGCCTTCGATCATCGAGGCATGGTTGAGCTCGTCCGAAATGATCAGGCAATTGGGCAAAAGCCGCGCAATGGTCGAGATCGAGGCCTCGTTGGAGACGAAGCCGGAGGTGAAGACGAGCGCGGCTTCCTTGTCGTGCAGGTCGGCCAGTTCCAGCTCAAGCTCGACCAACGGGTTCGAGGTGCCGGAAATGTTGCGGGTGCCGCCGGCGCCCGAACCCATCTTGCCGGCCGCGTTCTGGAAAGCGGCGATGACATCGGGGTTCTGGCCCATGCCGAGATAGTCGTTGGAGCACCAGACGGTGATTTCCTCGGCGCGGCCGTTGGAACGCCAGATAGCGCGCGGAAACTTGCCGACAATGCGCTCGAGATCGGCGAAAACCCGGTAGCGCCGCTCGGCGTGGAGCTGATCGATCGCTTCCTCGAAGAACCGCTGATAGTTCATGTCGCCTTCCCAGTTTTGCGCGGGATCATAATCGTTGGCCCATTCGTCGTCCACCGGGCCGTTTTGGTCAAAATGCCACGCCCCAAGCCTGTTCCTAACGATGCCAGATCGTGGCCTATTCCCTTGATGTGGATCAATTTTGTTTCCGTACGATGCCACAGGCCGGTGAGACTGTTACGGATTTAACATTCAGGCGTTTCTAATGGCCTTGCCGCAGGCTTTCCAGTAAGGCGGTGATTGAGACAGTTTCCGATAAATCATGAGTAAAAGAGGACACGGATGACGGTTTTGGTAACGGGCGGCGCCGGTTATATCGGCAGCCACATGGTCTGGGAACTGCTGGATGCCGGCGAGAGCGTCGTCGTTCTCGACCGCCTTTCCACCGGCTTCGAATGGGCGGTAGCGCCGGAAGCCAAGCTTGTCGTCGGCGATGTCGCCGATAGGGAATTGGTCGGCCAGATCATCCGGGATAACGAGGTCGACGCGATCATCCACTTCGCCGGTTCCATCGTGGTGCCGGAGTCGGTTGCCGACCCGCTCGCTTATTACGAGAATAACACCTCCAAGACCCGCACGCTGATCGAAACCGCGGTGCGCGAGGGCGTGCCGCATTTCATCTTCTCCTCGACCGCCGCCGTCTATGGCGGCGCCGGCCTGGAGCCGGTGCGCGAGGATGCCCGCCTGGCGCCGGAATCGCCCTACGGCCTGTCCAAGCTGATGAGCGAATGGATGCTGCGCGATGCAGCGCTTGCGCATCCCTTGCGCTACACGGCCCTGCGCTACTTCAACGTCGCCGGCGCCGACCCCAGGGGCCGGACGGGTCAGTCGACGCCTGGCGCCACGCATCTGATCAAGGTCGCCTGCGAGACCGCGCTCGGCAAACGCCCCTTCATGCAGGTGTTCGGCACCGATTATCCGACGCCGGACGGCACCTGCATGCGCGATTATATCCATGTCAGCGACCTGGCCGCGGCCCACCGGCTGGCGCTGCAGCGCCTGCGCGCCGGCGGCGGCAGCCTCGTCGCCAATTGCGGCTACAGCCACGGCTATTCGGTGCTCGAGGTCATCGACAGCGTGCGGCGCGCCTTCGGCCGGGATTTCGAGGTCAAGACGGGCGACCGGCGCCCCGGCGACGCCGCCGCCGTGGTTGCCAATTCGGACCTTGCACGCGCCGAACTCGGCTGGACCCCGCAACGCGACGACCTTGACCAGATCGTCGCCGATGCGCTCGCCTGGGAGCGCATCCTCACCGGCAAGAACTCCGCGCGAGGCTGAGCCGGGCACTTCCGAGGGCTCGCAAGGCGCGCGGCGAAGCGCTATTGAAGGCATTGGCGATGCGGCGTGGAGGCGCTGCGCCGCGAAGAGGGGGTGGCATGAAGATAACGGTGCTTGGAGCCGGTGTTGTCGGTACCGCGGCCGCGTATTATCTGGCCGCCGACGGCCATGAGGTCACCGTGATCGAGCGCCATCCGGCGCCGGCGCGCGGCACCAGCCAGTCCAATGCCGGTCTGGTGTCGCCGGGCGACGCCACCGCCTGGGCCTCCCCGGCGGCGCTGAAGACCTTCCTGCGCGCGCTCTGGAACCATGATCTCGGCATCAAGGTCAGGCTGCGCTTCGATCCCTATTTCCTCGCCTGGAGCCTGCGCTTCCTGCGCCAGTGCACGGTGGCGCGCCTGCGCGCCAACAGCCAGGTCAAACTGCGCCTGGCGCTCTATTCGCGCGACTGCATCAACGCGCTCTCCGACGCCACCGGCATCCACTATGACGAGCGCAAGAAGGGCATTCTTTATTTCTTCCGCTCGCAGCACAGTCTCGACACCGGCACCGACAACTACCAGTTTCTGGCGAAGCATGGCCTGCAGATCGAGATCGTCGGCCGCGACCGGCTGGTCGAACTTGAGCCCGGGCTCGCCGGAGTGAAGGAAAAGATCGCCGGCGGCGTTTATTCGCCAATCGACCAGACCGGCGATTCCAGGATATTCGTCGATGGGCTGGCCGCCTATGCCGCCGAAAAGCTCGGCGTCAGATTCCTGTTCGACACCACGGTCGAGGGGCTCGACATAGAAGGCGATCGGGTGCGTGCGGTCATGACATCGGCCGGCCCGGTGACGGGCGACGCCGTCGTCATCGCCATGGGCCCCGAGAGCGGCCTGATCGGCCGCCGCTACGGTATCGACCTGCCCGTCTATCCGGTTAAAGGCTATAGCGCGACCATCCCGCTGGAGGACGAGAGCAAGGGACCGACCATGGGCGGCGCCGACGAGGACCGGCTGGTTGGTTACTCCAGGCTCGGAAACCGCCTGCGCATGTCCTCGACAGCCGAGTTCACCGGCTTCGACCGCAGCTTCAAGCTCAGCGACTTCAAGTCCATGCTGAGCACCGGCAAAGACCTTTTCCCCGGCGCTTTCGACGAGAAGAAGGCGCTGTTGTGGGCAGGTCTGCGACCGATGATGCCCAACTCGGTGCCGGTCATCGGCAAGGCGAAATACAAGAACCTTTACCTCGACACCGGCCACGGCCATGTCGGCTGGACCATGGCCTGCGGCTCGGGCAAGTTCCTGGCCGACCTCGTCGCCGGCCGCAAGCCGGAGATCGACCCGCAAGGGCTGGTCTACGGGAACTGAGGGAGCTCTAGTCGTCGTGTTGGCATCGAGTCCATTCGTCGTGCACCCATTCGGCAAGCCATCCGCGCTCAAGCTGGCCAATCTGTGCCAAGTTTTCCTGCCTGGCGGTCAAATGGCCGAGACCGATAACTTCGAAACCTCCGCAGTCCGCGGGATGATCATGTTCGCCGCAGGTCAGTTGCCACTCACCATCGAAATGATGAACGACCAGCGTCACCGGCCTCTCCGATCGAAAGACGTGCCCACATACAATTGCTCTGGTTTCCAACATTGAGACCGTCACTGCGCAAAGTTTGACAAATATCGTACGACGATCTGGAAGATGCATCCGACTGACAGATTCTACAAACCCTGAGTGACGAAATGTCGGGACCGCAAGTCGCTATCGACCTTGGCCGCATCGAGCGCAACGCCCGCACCATCGTCGAACGCTGCGCATTGTCTGATATCAAGGTATTCGGTGTCACCAAGGGCACATGCGGCATGCCGCAGGTGGCGCGGGCCATGCTGCGCGGCGGTGTTGCCGGCATCGCGGAATCGCGTTTTGAGAACATTCGGCGGCTGCGCGACAGCGGCATCAATGCGCCGGTCATGCTGCTGCGCAGCCCGCCCATGGCGCGCGTCGAGGAGGTCGTGCGCACCGTCGACATCAGCCTGCAGTCGGAACTGACCACCATCCGCGAGATATCGCGCATTGCCGAGCGCATGGGCCGCGTCCACGACATCATGCTGATGATCGATCTCGGCGATCTCCGCGAAGGCATCTGGCCAAGCGACCTGATCCCCACCGTCGAGCAGATCCTGGAATTCAAGGGCGTGCGCATCGCCGGCATCGGCACCAATCTCGGCTGCTTCGGCGCCATAATGCCGACCCCGGAGAACCTTGGCCAACTCGTCGCCCATGCCTACAAGACTGAGCGCCTGTCCGGCAAAAGCCTCGACTTCATTTCCGGCGGCGCCTCGTCATCGCTGACGCTGCTGCTCGAAGGCAAGCTGCCGCCCGGCATCAACAATCTGCGCGTGGGCGAGGCGATCCTGCAAGGCGGTGTCGAAACCTTTCGCGACGTGCCGTGGCCCGAACTCGAACCCGATGCCTGCCGGCTGACCAGCGACATCATCGAGGTCAAACTCAAGCCTTCGCGGCCGATCGGCACATCCGGCTACGACGCCTTCGGCAACCAGCCGGTCTTTGCCGACGAGGGCGACCGGCTGCGCGCCATCGCCAATATAGGCCGCGAGGACGTGCTGGTGGAAGGGCTGACGCCGATCGCCAAAGGGGTGAGGGTGCTCGGCGCTTCCAGCGACCATCTGCTGCTCGATGTGCAGGATGCCGATCCGCGACCCACCGTCGGCGACCGCGTCGCCTTCCGCATGAATTATGGCGCCATGCTTCTGGCGATGACCTCGGAATATGTCGAGAAGGCGCCGATGCACGACGTCGCGGATTTCTCCGGCCGCAAGATGGTGTCGATCTCGGCCGAACCGGAAGCCGGCGGGATTATCGCCCGCGAGGGAACCGGCGCGCGGCTGGAGGCAATGAATTTCGACGTGGTCGAACTCGCCGACGTCGAGCGGCCGCCCTCGGGCCTCGTCCGTCTCGCCGCCGGCGCAGATCGCCGTATCGCCCACAAGGCGCTGACCGCAACGGCGCGGGCGACGCATTCCTTTGGCCTGATCTGGATCGATTCCCTCGCCGCCCTGATGCCCGAGGACGAGGAGGCCGAAGACATGCCTGAAGTCTCGGTGCTGGCCCGCGCGCTCGGTCTCGATCACAAGCCCGGCGCGCTGCAGCCGCAGCTGTCGCCGGAAAATGTCGTCATCGTGGGCCTGCGCCATGCCGATCCGGCGGAGGCAAGGGTGCTCAAGGATTCGCGTGTCTCGGCCTTCACCATGACCGACATCGACGCCATGGGCATGCGCGACCTCATGCACGAGGCGATCCGCATCGCCACCTCGGGCACGCAAGGCTTCCATCTCAGCTATTCGCCGACGGCGACCGAATTTACCGGCTGGGCTGCGGGCTCGGGCGGGCTGACGGTGCGCGAGACGCATCAGGCAATGGAGGCGATCTCGCTGTCCGGCGGTCTGCTGTCGATGGATGTTTCCGGGCTGACCGCCGGTCTGGAGCCGCGGATCGGCGCCGACGCCGTCAACTTCGTCATGTCGGCCTTTGGCAAGCGGATTTTGTGATCAGCCTTGCGCGTCGACTGCCGCGCGCCACGCGGTGACATAGGCCGCCCAGACCGGGTCGGTCTGCGGCTCAATTCTTTCGCCCTTGCCGTGCGTCACTGGCTGATCGGATGCGAGCAGTGCCGCGCCGATGCTGGTGCCGGTGGCCGCCTCGGAGGCGATGACGATGCGCGCGGTCGCTGCCGCCAGCATGCCGACAAAGAGCCGGTTGCGAGCAAACGGTCCTTCCACGGTGGTCGGGCCGTCGGCGCCGATCAGCTCGAGGCAGGTCGCCGTCATCAGTGCCAGATAGAAGGAAATGGCGGCGAACCGCTCGCCTTTGCTGATGCCGTCGGCATCAAGCCATGCCGCGGCATGGTGCGGGAACGGTCCCGATCCCTGCTGCGTAGAAGGTAAAAGCAGCATTTTTCCGGTCAGAACGGCCAGCACCTCGCTGCCGCTGCAGTCCTGCGGCTTGTCCTTGGTCAGCTGGGAAAACTCGCGGCCACCCATGAACCGCGCCGAGGGCACGGGAGCGCCAAGCGCGCTGACATTGACCAGCGTGTCGCGCGCAGCATCGAGCGCAATCTCTCTGCCGCCGACCGCCATCGATACCACCCAGGTGCCGGTCGAGACGACCGAGAAGGGCGGCTCGTCGGACAGAAGATGCGGCAATAGGGAGGCGTTGGAATCGTGCAGGCCACAGAATACCGGGGTCTGCGGATCGAGCCCGGTGCGCGCGGCAAGCGCCGGCAGGATCGGGCCGAGCTGGTCCCTGGCCGGCCGCACCGGCGCCATCAGCCTGCGCCAATCCAGCCTGTCGACCATCGAGGAAAAGTCCGCCTCCCAAGGGCTCCACAGATCGGTGTGGCAGCCGAGCGAGGTTACCTCGTTGGCGGCAACGCCGGTCAGGCGCAGCGCCCAGTATTGCGGATACATCAGCATCGCGGCGGCCTTGGCGAATTCGGTGGGGAAACGCTTCTCAAGCCAGAAGAATTGCGCGCCGAGATTGAGACCGACCGGCAGGCGCGGTGTACCGGTTTCGGCGAAGGGCGGACGAACAGCATCATACTCCGCCGCCAACCTGTCGGGGCCATCGAACTCATAGTCTAGGACAGGCAGCACCAGCTCGCCCGAGGCGTCGACCAGCACGCCGGTCGCACCATGCGTGGTGATCGAAATCGCGTCGATACGCTGTTCGCGGTCGAGGCTGGCAAGGCTGTTGAGGATAAACGTCCACAGCGCCTCGACATCGTGATGCGGATAGGGCGCTTGTCGCAGCGGCGCGTTCGCCATGCGGCGCAACCCCACCTCGCTCAGCGTGACGAGATCGACCAGCGCCACCTTGGCGTTGGTCTTGCCGATGTCGATGACGGCGATGTGGCGCAGCGCACTCATGCCATATGGAACATTGTTTCCAGGGGGATGGCCACCGGTTGGTTGTCCGGCCTGGTCTCCATGATGTCGGCCATGTGCGCCCACCAGCGCTGCATCACCGGATGCTTCGGCAGGTCGGCCATGCCATGGTCGTCGCGCCGCCACAGCACGCCGAACAGGATGTTGGTGTCTTCATCGAGATGGATCGAATAATCGGCGACGCCGGCCTCTCTCAGCAGCGCCACCAGCGACGGCCAGATCTCATCGTGGCGCTTTTTGTACTCGGCTTTCATGCCGGGTTTGAGCTGCATCTTGAAGGCGTATTTCTCGGGCATCAGCTGTTACCACGCAGCCGTCGCCAGATGATCGGCAGCGCGATGACGAAGATCAAGAGCAGGCCGATGAAGATCGACATGACGATGCCGGGCACGTTGAGCAGGCCGAGGCCGAAGGTCACCAGCCCCATGATAAAGGCGGCGAGCACGACGCCAACAATGCTGCCGGAGCCGCCCAGAATGCTGACGCCGCCCAGCACCACCATGGTGATGACCTCAAGCTCGTAACCCTGCGCGATGGACGGTCGCGTCGAGCCGAGCCGCGAGGTGATCAGCACCGAGGCGATGCCGGCCATCAGCCCTGTCAGGCAAAACAGGATGAATTTGATGCGGCCGACGCGAACGCCGGAAAACTGTGCCGCGACCGGATTGTTGCCGATGGCAAAGACACGGCGGCCGAAGCTGGTGCGATGCAGCAGGAACCAGTAGGCGACGGCCGCGAGGAGGAAGAGCACCAGTTCGAACGACACCACCCACCAGACGTAACCCTGGCCGAAGAAGGCGAAGCTCTCGGGATAGCCCTTGTAGGCCTGGTCACCGAGGATGATGAAGGCAATGCCGCGAAACAGGCTCATCGTGCCGATGGTAACGACGATGGACGGCAGGCCGAGCCTCGTCACCAACAGCCCGTTGAAGGCGCCGCAACCGAGCCCGACGACGATGCCGATAGCCACCAGCACCGGCGTGTCGGCGCCGGCCTGTACCGCCATGCCCATCATGGTCGAGGCGAGCGCGATGATGGCGGCGACCGACAGGTCAATCTCGCCCGAAATGATCAGCAGCGCCATGGCGAAGGCGATCAGGCCTTTTTCGGTGAAATTGAAGGTCAGGTCCGACAGCGAATAGGCATCTAGGAAATAGGGTGAGGCGAAACTGTTGATGGCGAAGATGGCGACGGCCACGACGACCAGCAGCGCTTCCCAGGAAAAGATCGCTGAGGAGAGCGGCCTGTCGAGCCGGTCGGGAATGTGGCGCGGGGCGGGGGTGTCGGTCATGCAGCTTCCGCTTTCCTCAGGATGATCCGTCCCTGCTGGCGTTCGCCGCGCGCGTTGAGCACGACGGCCAGGATGATGGCGCTGCCTGAAATCGCCATCTGCCAGAAGGGCGAGATGTTGATCACCGGCAGTGCGTTGGAGATGATGCCGAGGAACAGCGCCCCTAACACCGCGCCCCCGACCGAGCCGATGCCGCCGGCAATCGAAATGCCGCCGATGACGCAGGCGGCGATGATATTGAGTTCATAGCCATTGGCGACCTCGACCGAGGCGATGACATAACGAGAAATCCAGAGATAACCGGCGAGCCCGCCGATCATGCCGGAAATGCAGAAGACGATGAATTTGGTTCGGCCGACATCGATGCCGGCATAGACGGACGCCGTCGGGTTGACGCCGATGGCATAGATCGAACGGCCAAGCGCGGTTCGCGTCATCACCACGAAGAACAGCGCGATGACCAGTATGGCGATCCAGGACAGAACCGGAATGCCCAGGAAAGCTGCGCGCTGGAAGCCGATGAAGTCCGGGCTCATCTTGTCGGCATTGACCCAGGCGCCGCCGGAGAGGACGAAGGTGGCGCCGCGATAGATGGTGAGCGTGCCCAATGTCACCACGATCGAAGGGATGTTCAGCCGCCACACCAGCAGGCCGTTGATGGCGCCGAGCACCAGTCCGACGGCCAGCGCAATGACGATCAGCAGCGGGATCGGGATCGCCGGATGCGCGGCGTTCAGCATCGCCACCACCATGCCGGTGAAGCACAGGTTGGAGGCCATCGACAGGTCGATCGAGCGGGTCAGGATGACGACCATCTGTCCCAGCGCCAGGATCATCAGGATCGAGGTGTCGTTGAACACCTGGGCGAGATTGCCGGGGTCGGCAAAGGCCGGGAAGCGCGTCGAGATCAGAGCAATCAAAACGACGATCGCCGCTGCCAGCCAGATCTCGCGGAATTTCAGGAGAGCCTTCATGCCGCGATCCCCGCTGCCGTCCGGACCAGCGTTTCGGCGTCCAGCCCCTTATTATCGTAGACCGCCGCAACCAGCCCTTCGCGCATGACGACGACGCGGTCGGACATGCCCAGAATCTCCGGCAGTTCCGACGACACCATGATCACCGACAGGCCCTGCGCGACGAGCTCCGCCATGAAGCCGTGCACGGCGGCCTTGGAGCCGATGTCGATGCCCTTGGTCGGCTCGTCCAGGATGATCACCTTGGGCGCTGTCGCCAGCCATTTGGCGATGACGATCTTCTGCTGGTTGCCGCCCG